>NZ_JACHYV010000024.1:0-115254 GCF_014193135.1 Rhizobium sp. BK049 | reverse complement strand
GCTGGAGAATGGCTTGAGCCGGGTGCGGAGTGATCCGCACGCCCGGTTCTTAGGGGGCGGCGGGGCAGCAATGCCCCGCTGCTACCCGACTTTGCCGGAGTAAAATGGGACGTCAGAAGAGAAGAGAGACCCGCGGCGCCAAAGGGGACGCGACCACTTCCGGCGCGAGCCGGCAGGAGTGTCGAGGGATAAAGTCCCCGACAGCACGGCGGCCGGTCGATCCGGCTGGCGGGCTTACGGACGTGGCAATAAGCCTCCGTCAGAACGGAGGCTCGGCGCTGATGCGGCCGTCCTGCTCGGCCCAGATCACCTCGCGTTCGGCCAGCGCCAGTTCCAGCTCGCTCTCGATCTGCCGATACTCGCCCGGTTCGGCGTTTAGCAGTTCGGCGCGCAGCAGCTCGATGACTTCGTCGATGCAAGTGGTCATTGTCGTCTCCTTGACGTTGTGAAAGACGACGCCCGCGGTCATGGCGGGATGGAGGGGTCAAGGATCGCGGAACGCGACCGGCGAAGCCGGCGAGTGGGGGTGCCGATTTTATCGGAGCGCAGGGGACCGGAGCGGAGACAAAATTGGGGGCACCGCTCGTCCTTGAGGCCTTCATGCCGCCATGGCATCCTCGGACCGACTGAGCAGACCTTTCCTCTCCGTATCGCACGATTTTTTGATCAACCGCGGGCTTGGGTGCCCGCATCTGATCTCTGGTCCGCAAGAGCGGCCAGCCCCGGTGACGGGGCCGGCCGCCCAGCTCACGCCGGGCTGTTCCAGAGGATAACCTTCTTGCCGGGGTCACCGCCAGGAGCCTGGGCGACGTTGCCGAAGATCACGCCGATCTCAGGTGCCTCCAGCTTGACGGAGAGATATTCCTCACCCGTCTGGCGGGCGATGCGGTTCCACGCCGCCCCGATTTCGAAGCCGGTCTTGCGGTGGATGATGCGGTAGTCGGGTGCGTCGTCGCTCGCCTTGCTGGCGTTGGGGACAATTGCGATCGGGGCATTGACCCGGATGGTGGCAAAGATGCCTTCAAAGGTTCCGTCGGTCTTCTGCGTCAGGGTTGCGATGGTGGTTGCCATTGTATGTCTCCTTCGGTTGCTCGGGACCATTCCCGATGGCGCCCGAAGAAGGGGCCGAGCTGCAGGCGTCACCGGAGCGCCAGCGAGGGGAACCCCTTGCGGGTTGACGTTAACGGCGGCCGGTCCCTTAGAAAGGCGACACAAGAGAACGGGAATGGCCCGGATGCGACCGAAGGGCGGGACAGACCATCATGGCACCCCCCTATCGCGCGTTGCGAGAGAGCCAGGGTTTTGAAATCCCCAACGCCACTCAAGTTCCCGTCGGTCCTGGCCACGACAAGGCGTGAAGCGCGTGCCAGCTGCGCAATCATCGAACGGCCGGACGTAATCGACGCAGCCATCGCATCGGCGCTCGGGCATGTGCAATGCCGTTTGGAGTTGCCGCTCCGAGGCCGAATGCCGGATCTCGACAGGCACGCCCCAGCAGTGCCGGCTGCGGATCCGGCGTTCTCCGCCGAACACTAAACCATCGTGGCCGGGGTGTCGCCCGATCTCCCCGGGGCCGGCTTTGCCGATGTTGCTTGCAGGTCCTGACGCGTCAATACATCACAAACTGGAATCGATCGGCTGGGAAGGATTCAAAACTCTCGTTGGACGGGGCCGGTCCCAGTGGGGAAGATTCTCGACATGAGCCGGATATCTTTCCACCTCCATTGTCGCCGCATCGATGCCAGCCGCAACATGGCGCGCTATTACGTGCTCGCCATCCGACCGACCTTGTTCGGCGAAACTGCGGTCGTTCGAAGCTGGGGGCGGATCGGCAGGCGTGGCAGCGAGAGGACCGACGTGTTCGCGACCGAACAGGAAGCCGTGGCACATTTTCTAGGCCTCGCACGTCGGAAATACCGGAAAGGCTACATACCGACTGCGACGGCGCCTGTCATGACCTGAGCTGGCGCCAAAAGATCGCGGCAATCATCGCGCAGGGATCGTCACCCGTTCCGGCGCGGTTGGTGGAGCCGGCTCGCCGGCGAAATAGAACCCGGGTACGGCGGTTACGCCGCATCCTCCACCCTTGAAATCGACCGCGACACATGACATGTAATTCGCGACAGGTGACGCAGGAGAAAGATCATGACCGTCGCAGCAAAAGCATCGTCTTCAGCAGCAGTCGGTGGTGAACTGCAAAAAATCGAAGCCTTGCTCGGCGGCTCGCGCATTCTGTCGCGTCGCCTGACCAACGCACTCGACGCTCATGAACTACTTCTGCATGGCCTGCCCGCATCAGCGCTCGATCATCTTGTCGGCACGCTCGTTGTCATTGGCAAGAACGAGTCTCTGGAAAAGGCGGTGGGCATGAGCCTTCGCACATGGCAGCGGCGGAAGGACACGCCTTCCAAACCCCTCAGCCAGGAACAGAGTGGCCGTACATGGAAATTTGCCGAGATCCTGGCAAAAGCAACGGATATCTTCGGATCCCAAGCAGAAGCCGAACAATGGCTGGAACGTCCAGCGGTCGGTCTTGACCAGCGCCGGCCGATCGATCTTCTGGGGACACCTGCCGGCGTCGAACTTGTCGAGGACCATCTCGATCGTCTCGAATATGGCGTCTATGCATGACCCTGCTGCCAGTCGCGCTCGGCGGGACCGGGCTGGTCGCGTGGCGGCTCGATCAGGCCGTCCATGCGCCGACGTGGGATAGCGGGGAAGGCGCCTACAGGGTCGGCGGTCGCTGGAACAGCAAGGGGGTTCGCGCGGTCTACTGCTCGCTCGATCCCGCGACAGCGATGCTCGAGGTCGCTGTCCACAAGGGTTTCCGGGCGCTCGACACCGTGGCCCATATCATGACCGCCGCCGTCATTGCCGATGATGGCGACGTCCTTGTCGTCGATCCGGCAAGCGTGCCCGATCCCAACTGGCTTCGTCCGGGCATTCCCGGCGCCGGCCAGCAAGCCTTCGGCGACGATCTGCTTCGACGCCACCGTTTCGTGGCGATCCCGAGCGCCGTCTCTCCATACAGCTGGAACCTGATTTTTCTGGCCGACAAAGCGGCGGACGCCTATACGCTGAAGTTTCAAGAGGCCTTTGGCCTCGATACGCGGCTCCACCCGCTAACGACCTGAACGGGCCCTTGGTCGCACGCGTGCAATCTGTAACGCGATCTCAATTGCGATCGGGGGGCGCCGGAGGAAATGGCGCTCACGCGCCATCCTCCGCTATCTCCCATACCGGAATGCCGAGACGACGTGCCTTGTCAGCGAGATTGCCAGTGATTCCGGAACCCGGGACTATGATGACGCCGGCCGGCATGACGGAGAGCATCTCGTCGTTGCGGCGAAAGGGAGCAGCCTTGGCGTGCTTCGTCCAGTTCGGCTTGAAGGAGATCTGCGTCACCTTGCGGGCCTCGGCCCAGCAGGCGGCGATGCGCTCGGCGCCCTTCGGCGAGCCGCCGTGCAGCAGGACCATGTCGGGATGTTTGGTGTGGGCCTGATCGAGCCTGGCCCAGATCAGTTCATGATCGTTGTAGTCCATGCCGCCTGAGAAGGCGATCTTGGTGCCGGCGGGGATCAACACTTCGGTTTCGGCGCGCCGGCGTGCAGACAGGAAGTCCCGGGAGTCGATCATCGCCGCGGTGACGTGGGCGTGGTTGACCTTGGAGCCGGTGCGCGGCCGCCAGGCCGAACCGGTCTGCGCCTCGAAAAGATCGGCCGCATAGTCCCGCATGAACTCGAAGGCATTACGGCGCTCCAGCAACGTGATGCCCTCGGCAATGAGGCGTTCGAGCTCGACGCTCTTCACCTCCGAGCCGTCCTGCTCGCGCTGGCCAGTACGCTGCGCCACCTCATTGCGGTCGAGCTCGCGCTGAATGCGTTCGCCTGCGCGATGAAACAGATTGGGGATCGACCAGAACAAATCTTCGAGATCAGGCTCAAGCCGTGTGCCGCCGAGCATCTCGAACAAGGCGTCGAAGATTGCGGTCAACCCGGACTGGACGAGCGGTTCTTCGGGCAGCGGCCGCGGGTCCGGCTCGTCCTGAAAAGGACGATAGCCGTGAAGCTGCATCTCGTAGATGAAGTGGTCCGTTGGGGAGGACGCGTGGTGGGGCTCGATGGCATCGTCGATGGGAAGGGGCAAGGTCATGAGGATCTCCATCCGGTTGCGACCGCGCCTCGCGCGGCCTGACGGCGATCCTGCTCACGCGGAGACGGGCCGGAACCGCGGCGCAAAGCGCTGCGGCCCAGCGCAGCGCCGGGCGGCAGAAGGAAGGTTTCTTGGCCCGCGAGGAGCGCCGGCAAAGCCGGCGCGGGGAAGAAACCTGACTGATCCGCTGAAGGCCCGCCGCCGCGTGGTAAAGGTCGCCTCCCGACAGGCCCGCAGGCGAACCCGGCTGGAGGAAGTGCTTTTGAGCGGCCTTCACCATCTGCCAGCACCGCCACCGCCGCCTGCCGTTCGGTCTGCCTCACGGGGTCAGGAAGTTCATTGCATCTCCTGGAACAAGCTGAGCCTGCAGGTTGGTCTTCAACCGGTCCGCCCCGAGCCAGCGCAGATCCTCGTTGAAGTCGCCGAGTTCAGGGGCGAGGACAAGCGGCAGGATACCAAGTGCCTGAGCGCGACGGCTCAGTCGCTTGATTGCCTGCCGCCCCGCCGCATCGGCATCGCCAGCAATGTAGAGGCGCAGACATCCGGCAGGAGGGCAAAAGGCTGCGAGGTGATTGGCTGTGAGTGCAGCGACCGCTGGCATGCCTGGCATCACCTCCAATAGCGACAGCACCGTTTCGAGACCTTCAGCCGCGGCCAGGACCGGCACAGGCTCACCGGGGGGAAACCGGAAGCGGACGGCGTTGCCGAGAAGACCACCGAGCGCCCGGCGCGGATCGGCCACCTTGGCCTTGCCGCCGCTCGGATCGAGCCATGTGCGATGAATGCCGGTGACTGTGCCGGAAGGATCGGTCACAGCGGCAATGAGTGCGGGATAGGCCTCCGTGCTGCCCGTGGCAAGGTCACGATAGTAGCAGGATGGATGAAATCCGAGCGCCGAATGAGCTGTAGCCTGCAAGAGGCCACGATCGCGCAAATAGCCCTCGGCAAGTGTGCCGGCGAGCGGCTGTGTCATGGCAAACAGGCGCCGAGCCCGTTCCGCAGCCGGGCGGTTGGCCAATCGGCGCTCGCTAACATCGATATTCTCGGACGAGGCCATTTTCGGTTGGGACAAGCTCAGGAAGCGCCTTGCTTCCTCCGCGACATCCCGGAAATCGAGGAGCCCGCACGTCTCCCGTATGAGATCGAGAAGGTCTCCATACTCGCCGGTCGCCGCGTCCGTCCACCGGCCGGCGCGCGGGCCCGTCAGATGGACATAGAGTGATCGGCCCTCTTTGTTTCTGGCATCTCCGACGATCCAGTAATTGCCGGCACGCCTTCCTGCAGACAGATAATGACGGCAGAACGCGACTGCATTTAGCGCTAGACGATCTGCCAGTTCCGAGATTGATAACATGATGCTGCCTCCCTCATGGACGACTGATAAAGATCGAATGGCAGCCTCGCGCAGTGTCGGCACATGATTGTCGGTCGCGTTATCTGGACTGTAGAAGGTACGCGGCGCGAGGAAGATTGCGAGGACACAGCCGTGTTTGCGTGTTTGCCGCCAGAAATGAGTTTGTATTCATGGCAGGTCCTCTAAGAGCGAGGAGTGACGTTGCGCTGAAACTCTTTTGCCCTGCCCGGCCCCCTCTTCCGGCCCCTCCCTGCCTCTCTCACCCTGCCAACGGCCGCCTTGCGCACCTGCCGGGCGATGGCGAGAAACAAAACCCCAGCGGCAAAGTTCGAATTCACTATACTAACTATTTTGCGCTAGTATAAAGCGTCATCATTGTGCTAATTCCTTATGAGGCTTGTTGAGCCCTGCAGGGACCCCGAGGAGCAAGTGAAACAGTTTGTAATAGGCAATCAGGCGCTCGAAGAAAGCTCACCAGAGTTTCAGTCAGAGCTCGCACGCGCCTACGAGCAGAAGCTCAGGCCACTTTGCCGGTGTCGGGAACCGCCGGTGCCGATGTACATCGCCCGGATGGACGGCCAGTTCCTGGTCAAGCGCATGCCGCTGTCAGGCCGGCAGCATGATCCGGTTTGTCCGTCCTATGATCCGACCCTATGAACTATCCGGCCTCGGGCCGTTGATCGGCAGCGCGATCCAGATCGATGCGGCAACCGGTGCGGCCATGCTGAAGCTCGACTTCTCCCTGTCGAAACGAGGCAACCGATCCAACTCGAGCGCGTCATCGGAGCCGACGGAAACTGTGCGAAGCCAGCCAAAAAAACTCTCGCTCCGAGCGATGCTCCATTATCTGTGGGATACGGCAGAGCTTACAGAATGGACATCGTTATGGGCTGGCAGGCGAGGCTGGGCCCGCGTTCGCAGCAGTCTGATGAATGCGGCAAGACAGATGATCGTTCGCGGCGGCCCGTTAAGCGATATCCTGTTTATTCCGGAAGTATTTCACCAGGAAGACAAGGAGGGTATTTCTGCCCGGCGCGCTGCGACGCTGGCTGGCGCCCAAGCAGATACTTCCGGACCGCGCAAACTGATGGTGATGGTCGCAGAAGTGAAAGAGTTTTCGCCAGCCCGCGACAGCCAGAAAATCCTGGTTCGCCACCTCCCCTTTCCCCTCATGATCGATGAGGGAGCATGGAAGCGGTTGAATGGACGATATGACACCGAGCTGGAACTTTGGCGATCAAACGAAGTGTTCCATCTTATCGTGATCGCCACTTTCGGCATTTCGAGCGTAGGGATCGCATCTGTGGAGGAAGTGGCGATGATGGTGGTGAACGAGAACTGGATCCCGTTCGAAAACATCTACGAACAGCGTCTCCTCGAACGGCTCTCCGGGTTAAAGCGCATAAGCAAAAAAGGATTGCGCTTCGATCTTTCACGTGGTCAGCCGATCGCCTCCGTGACATTACCAGATCCAAGGCCGGCGCCCGTGGCCCTTTTCATCGTTCCGACGAATGCGGACGAAGATTATGAGGTTGCTCTGAGCGAGATGATTGCCGCCAGACCAGAGATGGCGTCATGGATCTGGCGTGTGGCCGAGGGTGAAATGCCGCGCTTGCCTTAAACTATTGAGCTCTAATACGCAGCAGCCGATTTCTTGCCAAGAGCAGCTTGGCGCACCCGGTGCTCAATTGTGCGAGATGGCAATTGGTTCAATCCTGCTGCTTTGAGCGCGTCCGTAGCCTGGCTGGTGCGATCGGACGTTAGTTCCTCGACGTTTAGGGCAGTCGCTTGACCTGATCGATTGTCGACACCTATATTAATTCATCTCCACATGGAGTTGAATTAGGACCATCGACATGAGCAATATGGAATTTACGGTTACGGAAGCGAGCTTCTTGGCAGATCGCTCTCCTACGGACGTTCAAAACGCAGTCGACAAGAAGGTCGTCAAATCCACCGTGGTTAAAGTCGGGCAACGAGCTCAACGCCTTCTAGGAAGGGCTGAGCTGCGGTTTCTAACGATGGATCGCGAAATCGGCGAAGCCCTGTCCGGCGTAGGCAAACGCCGTCTTTATGAGGAACTGTCGAGGCTTCCAGAAAAGGCCACGACGGCGCGATTTGGCGCGCTCGTCGTGGATCTTCGAAAAAGCGACGCCAAACTCAAGAGGAGATTGAGGCTGCTCGAAACGATCAAGGCTTCAATAAAAATGAAAGGGGGAGAGCCTTTTATCAAGGGAACCGATATTCCTGCTTATCAGGTGGCTGCCTTGTATCCTGCGGCTTCTATCGAGGAGATCCTCGAGGATTTTCCCTCGCTCAAGCGTGACCAAGTTGAACATGCGATCGACTTCGCGAGGGCATATCCAAAAAAGGGGCGCCCTTATCCTTCGACGTCCCTGAAACGCGGAATCTCCGGTCTTATCAAAAGCGGTGTCTTTGATGATGACTAAGACAGGGCCTCGGAGTGCTTAAATATTTGCTCGACGAGTCCGTCATCCGTTCAATGGATACGCACAACAATGTCGTTTAGTGGAAGAGATCCATCGACGACAACGAACTGGCAATTTGCGTTTTCACGCTCTTCGAGAAACGCAAAGGCGCCGAGGCGCAAATGAAAAAGGATCCGAAGAAGGCTCAGGCCAAGTTAGACGCGATAGCCGCGTTCGAAATCAGCTTCGGGCCCGATCGCGTTCTCAGTCTCGACGCAGCGGCAACGAAAGAATGGGCTTCTTTTGTCGGCGCTAGGGAAAAGCATGTCATGGATGCCGGCATCGCCGCCGTCGCGAAAACGCACGGGCTTATCATTGTCACCCGCAACCTGGAAGACTTTGCTGACTTCCGCGTACCCTGTCTCGACTCATTCCGAGACCCACCGCTTCTGGTGGAATATGGCGACCAGCGGACGAAGAGCAAAAGATGAGATGAAGACCATTCGGTCGGCGACGGCACCTCTGGGATCGGAAAGCTGGCGACCTCGGTTGGTTAGCCACTTAAACACCCGCGTCGCTGCGACGCCTGCTACTGCGCATAGCGCTGTTTCGAAATGCCCCCACGCCAGTACGATTGCCTCCCCCAACTGCATCTCGATAATAGACCTCGCTCACCCGAAACCGTCCGCCGATGCGCTTGCACTGGACGATGATGTCTATCGCAACTGTCAGCATTTCGCGAATGTCGCTGCGTTCGAGATTCCCGCCACCTTCCGATTCCTTGACCAGCAACGTCAACTGCTCGAAGGCAAGGCGTGCGGAATCGGCGTGCACGGTCGTGATTGAACCGGGATGGCCCGAGTTGACATTGCGAATATAATAGAAGGCCGTTCCGTCCCGTAACTCCTGCAGCAGGATGCGATCCGGCCGCATGCGCAGGCAGGATTCGAGCAGATCCTTGGCGCCGACTTTGGCAAGCCCTTGGCCGCCCTTCGAGTAGAAGAGCCGAACGTGGTTCGGCTGCGGAACGACCAGTTCGGCGGTATCCTCGATCGAAATGATCCGCTCGTTATGGGGAATATGGCGGATCAGAGCTTTCGATAGCGTCGTTTTCCCTGACCCCGTAGCGCCGGATATGATGATGTTCTTTCTTGCTAGCACGGCCTCCCGTAAAAACGCCTTGTAGGCGCCGATCCGAAAGTATTCACCCAATCTCTGATCGGGTCGCGTTCCGGAGCCGTCAACGGGCGCGACATCTGCAAACAATCCTCCATGATCGAGATCCTCAAGCGTTAACGACACCGAGGACGGCTTGCGGATGGTGATGCTGACGGTGCCCTTCGTCGTTGCAGGCGGGATGACGATCTGGATCCGCTCATCATTCGGTAAGCTCGCCGACAGGATCGGCCGAGTTTCGTCGATCGACTGGTTGGAGAAGCTTGCGACTGCCCGGGAAAGACGCATCAGGCGATCGTAAGACAGCTCCGCCATAGCATGTGTCTGCCATCCATCTCTTCCTTCCGTGACGACCTGTCCAGGCTGATTGACGATGACCTCATAGAGCGTGTCGTCGCGCAGAAAGCGTGAGAGTGGCGAAAGCAGTTCGCGCACAACGCCGGCGTCAGCAGCTTCAGTCATCCTCGGTGCCCTATTTTGTTGCGAGCCTGGAGCCTGACGCGAAATCCCCGAGCACGGCGCGGTCGTAGATGCGGTTGCGGGACTCCTTCACGCGAAGCCGATAGACGCTCGAGAAATCGAGATCACGCGCGACGAAGATCGAAACCAGTTCACCCTGATGTTTGATGAGGGTCGGTGGAATGTTGATGGACTGTTCGACGGCAATCGAGGCGGCCTGCTGACCGGCGCCGGTGGTGTTTTGCGCCTCGACATCGCTGTCCTGAAGCCGGCTGCTGGCATAGGAGGTCGCATCGCCAACAATCGACAGCAGGATCGCGCTCCCGAAACGCTCCCACCAATGCGTGTCGACGGAACCGTCGACGCCGGCCCGGCCAAGAGCATCGGTTGCAGGCGATGCCAAGGTGATGATCACACCTTTTGGGGTCTTGGCCCGGTTCCAAAGGACGAAGAGGCGTTTTTGCCCACGACGAAGGCCGCCGCGATACTCGCCGACCACCTGGGTGCCCTTTTCCATCAGCACGACACGACCGTTGTCCGACAGGACATCTCGGTTGATGACGCAACTCGTAAATCCCGGCTGATCGGAGGAGAGCGCCGTCTCCAGAACGCAGGGGACGGATGTTCCCATCGCGACGATAAAATCGCGGTTGCCCAGTGTACCGGCACGGGAACCCTGCAATTGCGTCGGCGTCAGCAGGCGGTTGAAGCGCTGGTCATCGCTTTGGCCTTCCGGCGGGAAGCTGCCTTGATTGTTGCCGAGCTGCATGTAGGGGGAGGTCTCTTCGGAACCTCCAGCCTGATCGCGCCGCTGCGCTGGCGGCGATTTCTCGCCGCCATAGGCTATAACAGGGGCGCGGCGCGCAGCATCGAGCAGCTTGTCGTTGTCGGTCGACGCGCTCTCGATTATCCCGGGCGTGGGGAGCAGGGCCGCCGGTGGCGGCGTCAGCGGCTCTTCGGGCTCCTTCGCCGGCTCGAAGTCCGATGTCTGACGGATGACGACCCGTTCCGGCTGCCCGCTGCCGGATTGCTTGTCCTGCTCTCGCATCGACCAGAGGGCGAATGCGACAAAGACGACGGTTGCCAGAGCGACGGCGCCTCGCTTGACGATCGGATTGCTGTCGATCCGACGCGCAGTCGATGTCTCGGCCCGCTCACCCGCAATCTGGGTAATCTCTTCCTCGGCTACCATGACACCTCCTATTGCATTGCCGCAGGCGGCACCCTGACGACGCGCTCGACGGATGGCGACGTCGTGTTGGTCCCGGGATTGATGCCGATACGATCGTAGGCTTCGTTGAAGACGCAGAGGACATCGCCGCCCCTGCGCAAGATGAACTTGCGGCTGATCGCGTGAACGAGGACGAGATTTCCGTCGACGGATTTGGGAACGAGGCTCTCGGTGCCATCGGAATTTTCCATGTAAATCGCCGGCATTTCCTGGTTGCCGGCAAAGGCGAAGGTGGTGACCTTGCCGTTGTCGTAGACTGCCTGCGGCTCGAGCGCCTGGGACCCTTGCGCCGAGTAGCGCCAATTGCGCGGTCCATAGGCTTCGTGAAGGGCAAGCACGCGATCGGCCTCACCGGCCTGTGCCGCCTGCGCGCGGACAGCTGCCGCCTGTCGGCGCCGCTCCGCTTCATCGGCTGGATAACGATATTTCAGATAGAAATAGGTGTTCTGCCCGGCCTCGACGCTGCCGTCACGGACGGTCAGTTCCATCTGGTAGCTGCGGGTCGATCCGTCCCGTCGTGTCGTCACGACCGAGATATTTGTCACCGGCTGGCTTTCGCGGGGTTTCAGGAACAGGATGTTGCCGGCCGGCGCCACCTCCCATGCGACACTGTTGCCAAGCGCTACATGGGCGATTTCCTCGTCGGCCGCGAATTCGATCTGTACCGAAGACCGCAGCGTGCCAACGACCTTGGTGATGTTATAGGGTTGATAATCGACGAAGCGGATGCGGCTGTCCTGCGCTGCCCCACGTGGAGTTTCGAGGGCGACCGCCGCCGAAGAAAGGCTGCCGGCCAGGATCAGCGGAAGGAGGAAACAGGCTCTCAATTGATCGCCTCCGGATCGGCGCGATATTCGCTGACGACGAAGCCGAGGGGATTGATCAGCCGATCGGTCGAGGACATCGGAGCGTTGGCATAGGAAAAGGTGAGGGTTGCGACCCAGTGCGTGGTGGCCACCTCCTCCCCGCGGGTAACGGTTCTCATATAACGCACCGATGCCACATTGGCATTGATCAGCGAGATGGAAACGATGTTGATGCGCGAGGTGGCGCTGCGGCCATAGATGTTCTGAGGGGATTGGGGATTGCTGCCGCGATAAAGAGCGGCAAATCGCGTCTGTTCCGGCTGCGTCGACAACAAGGCGACGGTGCGAAAATTCTCCTCAGCTTCACTCCATACATAAGCTTCGCGAGCACGGACATACTTGGCCGCAAAGTATTTGGTGACGGCCTCGTCGTAGGTGCCGGCCGTCGACGTCAATGCCGAGACCACGTCGACGATTCCCGTCGAGTTGTCGACCCGCACCACGAAAGGCTCGACGGTTTTCAACGGGGTGAGGCCGGCTATGGCAAATACGGAAGCGCCTGCAAGGATGCCGGCGCAGACTGCCACGAACCACGCAATCCGCGCGGATCGCTCGACCTGCATCATCCGGTCCTGGTCGAAGCGTCGGGCCTTTTCGAAGTAACTCTTCAAACTGTCCGTGGTTACCATTTGGTGGCCCCGCATGGACGATAAGAACCTTCAATATCGAAAAGCGCGAAGGCAGCCGGTGCGGCTGAGGGGAGCGCCCCCTCCCAATAGGCAAAAGGCTGGCTCGCCGGCTGTACGGGAACAGCCCCCGTCACGGGCTGTTCTGCACTTCTATTATCCTGCCATTGCCACATCGAGCGGTTCATCGGCCGGCGGGCATAGCCATCACATTTGGGAAGAGGGTGGGACATCGAGCCGCAAGCGGCCAGGCTCGGGATCAGGAAGAGCGATAAAGCGACACGGATCATGGGAAAGTAGCCTGTCCAATTGTCTTGAGGTTGAAGCGTTCACTCGATCCGGCTTGGCGCCAGGCGGCGGCCGACCGAACGAGCCCCGCGGCCGATCGCCGTAGCTGAACGGGAAGTGGCCCAGGCGAGCGTGCTCTCATGGGCATCGCGCGCGGCGCCATATCCGTAGGTCAGCGACGCTCCTCCGGCAGCAAGTGCCGAAGCGATGCCCGGCAACTGGTAGAAAACATAGAGAGCGGCAAGGCAGATGGCGCAGAGCGCAATCGGACGCATCATGACATCGCTATAGCCTTCTATCGCCGTAAATGTCGTGTCGATGCAGGTAATCAGCAGCGAGCCGATCGCGACGACCAGGACCTGCAGGATGACCAGGTTTGCGAGCAGCCCGATCCAGGATTCAGTAAACCGGCGGGTCGACTGGAACATGGCGAGCGCGATGAAGATGGGGCCGATCGCCAGTACGATAGCGAGCGCGAGCCGGGCGTAGAGCGAAACGATGTACCCGATAGCCGCCACGACGAAGCTCGCGCCGATGACCATCATGCCGCCGATCCCGGTGACGAAGTCGACCGGCCAGGAGGCCCGGGACCATATCTCGTGGGCACATTTTTGGCCCTTATCGAGCAGGCTGTCGAAAGTCGACGCGCTCGGTGCGGTGCCAGAGTTCAGCGCTTGCGAGATCTCGCGCGGCAGTGTGTTGAAGAAGATGTTGGTGACGTAGGTCTGATAGTCGCTCGCATTTCTGACCAGTATGACGATGATGGCAAGCTTCATTGCCCGGAAGGCAAATTCGAGGATGGGTTCCTGGATGGATCCGCGGAGAACAAGGTAGCCGTAGAGCACCACATAGAGTGTCAGCGCCGCGGTCAGTGGTCCGCTCACCCAACTCGCAATATTCGAGGTGCCCGAGGAAATGAAGTTTTCCAGCGGTGTCTTGAACTGTCCGTCGACGAAGCTGAAGACCTGATACACCGCTTAGCCTCCGAGCGACTGGCGCATCCGCTCGAGCCGCAGCTTGCCATCGGCCGCCTCGGCGTTGCGGCAATTGGGGGTATCGCTGAGCTCGCCCGGATTGTTGCGGCATTGAACGATGATCCTTGCGAGCAGAGCATCGTCGGCAACCAGTTCATCAACGGTATAAACCGCTTCCGTCTGTGCAGAGCAGGCCGACAGGAAAAGGACGGCCATGGTGGGAAGAAACCATTTCATTTGAGCGCCGCTCCCATAGTGTCCATGCGTTTGCGCCAGTCTTCGGCTTTTCGCTGTTCATCGACCTGTACCTGCGCCTGCTGGATCATCTGCAGTGCCTGCATGCGAAGGACGTCGCTCTGCAGGAAGGCTGTTTCGGCCTGGAGGCGGGCCTGCAGGTCGGCGACATCCTTGGCGTCAGCTGCACCGGAGATCTTCTGGCGCAGCTCGTCGATGCCTTCGATGCGTTTGGTGGCGGCATCATAGATCTGCTGACCGAGGCTCATCTGCCCCGCATTCTGGTTTTGTATGCGCGACAACTCCTGCGCATAGAAATCGTTGGCATCAGTGCGATAGGTGGAATTGTCCTGGAGGAATTTTGAGGCGGAGCTGCCGAAGACGCCGCTGCCGGTTCCTTTGAACAGGGTCTCGATCGCATTAAAATCCTGTGGGAGGGCCTTGCGGATCGAAGGTTCGTTCAGAAGGCTCGCGACGTCGGCCATGTTGGTGATCTTGTTCAGCGATCCGTATAGCTGTTGGGCCTGCTGGAGCTGCTGGTTCAGGGTGTCGAGCTGGGACTTGAGCTGCGAGATGCTCTCGATCTGCTTGGCGATCGAAGTCTGGTCGATGACGGGTATGCCCTGTGCAGACGCCAGCATTGCCGACGCAAAAAAGACGGCAGATGCAAACAAGGGCCCCATAGTTCCGGTGCGGATCATGCTGTCTTCCTTCTCTGGTGAAACACGGAAAGCCAATCCTCCTGCCGGTCGCCAAGTTGCGATCGGATGGCATCGGCAAGTTCCACGTTGGCCGTCCTGCCCGAGAGAATGGCGAGCTCGTCGTCGAAGCCATTGAGGTTCAACTCGGCGACGACGCTGTTGTGCCCCTGCTTGACGATGAACCGGCGGCTCTCGACGGAGAGCTCGCGTGAGACGAGCTCGAACTCGCGTTCGGTCAGCTTGAAACCATCGACATAGTCGATGCGGTCGCCGCGCGGGTTGGCCAGGAAAATCTGCGTCGGGCACTGTTCGATGATTGTATGGGCAATCGGCGAGGCGATGGCGTCGCGCGGGCTCTGGGTCGCAAACAGCATCAGCCCGTTCTGTTTGCGGATGGTCTTGAGCTTGTTTTGCGCGAGATCCCGAAAGCCCTCGTCCTGAAGCGCCTTCCAGAATTCGTCGATGACGATGATGATGCGGCGCCCATCGATCAGCTGCTCGATGCGATAGAACAGGTAGGCCATCAACGGCGTGCGGATTTCCTCGTTGTCCAGGAAATCCGTCATGTCGTAGCCGATGAACTTGGCTCCGATGCCGATATCGTCGGCCTCGTTGTCGAAGACCCAGCCGAGCGGTCCTCCCCTCTCCCATCTCCTCAGTCGAGAGGCAATTCCTTCGGGATCGGTGTTGTTGAGAAACGTGCGCAGGGCACCGATGGAGCGGCGCTCCATCGGCAGGTCCGCCACCCCGTCGACCGCCGAAGCGATGTCGCGCAAGTCGGTTATTGATAGGTCGCCAGATGCTGATCCGACCAACTTGGCGATCCAGCCGTTGAGGAATAGCTTGTATTCTGGAGTGAGGTCCAGCGCCTTCAACGGAGCGCAACCGGTGATGATGCCATTTCTCAGCGGCATATAATTGCCGCCTGCTGCGCGCACGAAAAGGTCGGCGCCTCGGTCCTTGTCGAAGAGAACCATATGGGGATCATGCTTTTCGAGCTGCGACAGCATGAAGTTCAGGAGCACGGTCTTGCCGGCGCCAGATGGGCCGCAGACAAAGGTGTTGCCGAGATCGCTGTGGTGGAAGTTGAAATAGAAGGGTGAGCCCGATGCTGTCTTGAGCATGGCGACCGCCGGTCCCCATTCGTTGTCGTCCCTCCGACCGGCAGGGTAGGAATGATAGGGAGCAAGAGCGGCGAAGTTGCGCGAGGTGATCGCCCCCGAGCGCGCCCGATAGCGGAAGTTCCCGGGCAGCTGCGCCCACCAGGCAGCCTCGAGCCCCAGGTCCTCGCGAGCGACGACGGCGCCGCCGCCGGTAAGACTAGCGCGAGCTTTCGCCATCTGGTCGCTCAGCTCCTTGACCGAAGGGGCGAAGACCGTCAACGCAAGGTGATGTTCTCCCAGAACGAAACGATTGGATTCGAGGTCGTCCAGCGCCTCCCCTAGCTCTTCGATCTGGGTTGCTGCCTTGTCGCCGGCACTGACCATCTGGTTCTGCTTGCGGCCCATGATCGTGCGGGCGTCAGCTTTCGAGGTAAACGCGAAGGACTGCGTCAGAATAAGTTCAAAAGGGGCCGTCAGGATGCCGTCGAGCATGCCGCTACGCGTGGTCGCCGGATATTCCTTGAAGCCGAAGATGCCGGCATAGCGGCTTTCGGCCTCGTGACGGATCTCGACTGTCTCGCGCCCGAAGATGACCCGATCGGAATAAATCGCCGAAGAAATCCTTCCTTCCGTCAGCGGAACTGGTTCACGCCGCCCTCCGACGATCTGATGGAGAACTTCGCTCGGTTCAGAGAACAGGATGCCGCCCTGCTCTTGCAAGGTGAGGAGACGTGGCTCGAAGCGCTGCAATCCGGCCAGCACATCCGCCACCCGGTCGCGCAGATGCTTCAGGGCATCTTCATCAAGTTCGATACGGGAGCGGCGCGCCTTGCGCAGCCGGGAGAGAAGATTGGCTGCCCTTTCGGCAGCGTCCCGGCCCGGATGCCAGACGAGGGCAAGATAAAGGTCGTTTCGGAAAAGGTCTTCACCGATCATCCGATCGCGATATTTGGCATTGAGGCCTTCGCAGAAGGGGTTGGCGAAACGTCCCTCGGGATAGGTGTTGTCGCGACGGCGAATGACATGCGTCCAGAGCGCCAGCCGTTCGTCGGCGATATTGCGGTAAAGCGTATTCAGGCTGCGGTGCAGGCCGTTAAGATCGCGGATATCGGCGGTCTCGAAGGAAACTCCTTCCAGCGCGATCATGGTCATCAGCGCTCTGGAATCAAGCGCGATCGTCGCCTCGTCGACATGCCTGACATAGGGGATGAAGGTCTCCGCGCCGAGTTCTCGAGACCGGAGCGTCGCAATACTAGGCAAGGCTGAAATCCCTCTCGTCGTAACGGCGGGCGAGCGGCAAGGGCGAGAGGCTCGCGCCGCCCCAATAGGCGCTATTGCGCGATCGCCCCCGGGTCTCGATCCACGCGATCAGGATCCGGAACCTATTGTGATCGTGCTTGACGAGTGCGCGAAACAGGACGTGAAAGGCGACGCCGACGAGCGCATAGGCGATCGATCCTGCGGTGATGTAAAGAATGGTCGTCAGCATGATGTTGACGCCCATGGCCTCCATGGTCACGCCGGCGATCATTGCCGGGCGGGTGCATGCGAGAAACAACGTATCGTCTTCGAGGTGCAGGGCGTTCGCCACGGCGTTCAGCTCCCGACGATGGTGTTGACCAGTTCGGTCGCCCCGAAAATTCCGCCTATGCCTATGATCCAGAAGCCTGCGCGCCTCAGATCCATGTATCCGAACATCCACGCAATGCAGATGATGATGACGGCGATGACCGCCAGCAGACGGGCGATATTGCCTGTCAGCATGTCGACGATGTTCTGCAGCACGGTTTCGATACCGGCGGCCTGGGCGAAGGCCGGCTCGACCATGAAGGCGACGATCGCCGCCGCCATGAGGGTGGATGTGGCAAGGGGGCGAAGACGGGGTTTCGAGATCATTCGCTTTGCTCCAATCTATCGTTCTGGAAAACGAGAGCCGACGACCGCCGCCGGGAGTTATAAACATCCCATGGCTCGGCTTCAGCGGCCTGGGTGGGGTGTGAGGCTTGTTTGAGAGGCGCTTGTCTCGGCTGATCCTGCGGCGATGGGGCTGACGGGAGCTGGTCGTCCGTTCCCGCAACGGAGAGCGAGGCCAGCAGAGGCGATAGCCGCCCGATTTCCTGACGCACCTGCTCGTCATACCGGACTATCGCGCCAACGGATGGATCGCCGCGACCGTAATAGGAGCGGAGCATGACTGTCTCGGCTCGCGCCGGATCGTCGCCCACGCGGAGAGCCTCACGGTAGTATCCGTCGAGAAGCGTCGCCGTGGCCTTGAGGCTCAGGCAAGGATCGAAGGCGTCCGCAAGGGACAGATCGAGTTTCTGAAGCGCCTCGATCCCGAGGCCGCCAAGACCGACCTGGATATCCTGGCGATCGGCCATCAGAGATGTGGCGTCCTCGATCGCCTCTTCCTTCGATGTGGGTTGGTCGGCAAGTGGCGGGCCGCTGTTGATGCGAATGGCGAGAGGCTGAAAACCGCTCTCAAGGCTGACGACGGCTGCCAGCGTTTCGACCTTGACCATCGGCGCGCAGGCTTGCGCGATATCGATGAAGGCAGCGGCCATTGTCAGTACCACACCCGCTGCGTCGTCGCGCCGTCGATGGTGACGTCGATATAGTGAGGCTGCGACCTCACATTCGGGCGCATGATCGGGTAACCCATGCACCGGTAGCGCCCATCCTGACGCTGCCAATGTGGTGACAGTACCGAATTGTCGTGGGTGCCAAAGTTGTCAGCATCATGCAAGCAGAGGGCATTGCTCACCGGTTGCGGTGAAGTCGCCACGCAGGTCACTTGCCCCCCGCCGGAACCGTCTCCTCCCCTCAGCCTATATCCGGCATCGCAATAATAGGGTTCATAACCAGGCCGCGAGCTGTGAAAACCGACGCCGCTGCAGGTCGGGAACGAATGACCTCTGGCAAGCTCCCGCCACAATTTTTGGATCGGCGGCCGGCATTCCCCGAATTGCGTCGGCCCTCCGGGATTCGAAAGGCACAGGATAACCTGGCATCCCCAAACTTCAGCTTGCGCTTTACTGCCGGAAATAAGATAGGATGGCGTCATGCAGCAGATCGTTAGCAATGAATTCAGCAGAAGGCTTTTCATGGGCAGACCCCTTCGACACGACGATGTTCCATCGCATTCGGGAGAGCTTGCACAGCTGCCTTCCCGAGTTCTTACTGACTTATATAACACAGTTAAATGACATGACAAGCGCACTTAAAAAGCAATGGCAGAACCTTGCCTTCTCGGGACTCATTCTCCATGAGATCCTCGATCATCCGCTGGAAGACGAGACGCCGCAGGCGCGACTGAAACAGGTCGGCATGATGACGATCCTCTACACGATGAGCCAGGCGCACCAGAAGCTAACCCTTTCGAATATCATCGAGATTACCGAGCTGACGCGAACTGGCGTCAAGGAAACCGTCGACCTTCTGGTCAAGCGTGGAATGCTGAGCGAGACGATGGTGAAGAATTCCATGGGCAGGGGAACGGCCCGGCAATTCGAGATTTCGGAGGATCTTTTGAACAAACTGAGCTCGTTCCGCGTCGGCCAGAAATCGGATTAAACTGACTTTCTTTCGCAAGTAACGGGACGCAACGGCGAATCATTTGTCGCCCGGTCGTGCTGCTGACCCGGAGAGAAAGGGTGGTCGGGCAACCCGCCCCCGGGCGGGTTCCAGACAGACAATTGAAGAGTATCGGAGAAATCAGCATAGCGCCGCCGAAGGCGGGATTTCGGAAATTCTTGCCACGCTAAGGGCGGAACAAGGGCAGCCGCGGGAGCCTCAGCATAGGGGCCGGCAGGGAGGCGGAACCGACTGCCCCCGCCCGTGCGTTCCTTTTTTCCCGAGAATATTCGCCGCACCTTGTCATTATTATCGCGCGGGAGCCTGGAAGGGGCGATGCGGTTGGCGGAAAAAACAATGCCGTCGAGCGGGCTCGGACCGATCGACGTCATTACCTTATGAGGCGCGCTCAGACCGCGCTTTCCAGTAGCCTCCTCGCCTTGCCTTCCAGCTCCAGACGGACGTCCTGATGGCTCTTGTCACGTGCCAGGGCGGTGATTCCCTGAACGAAGTCGAAGACCGATTCCGGCGGGCGGCCTTCTTCGGACAGAACAGTCTCGATGATCTTGCCCGTTTCACTTTTCGAGAAACCTCGCCGGCGCAGGAATGATTGTCTGTCATCATCGTCGCGGGCGACGATCCGCTCGCGCGCGGCCTGGATGCCTGCGACGAAAGCTGCAGGTGAGGAATTGGCAAAGCTTGTCAGCGCGGGTCCCGCTTCATGGGCGAAACGCTCAGCAGCGAATTTGCTGTGCCGGATGCTGATCTCCTGGAAGTTTTCCGTGCCCCAGATGTTGCGGTTGGCGCAGACGGCGCGCAGGTAGAAGGAGGCGATGCCGAGCGTTTTCGACCCCACCTCCGAGTTCCAGGCATAGAAGCCGCGAAAGAAGAGATCAGGTTCACCATTGGGCAGGCGCCCCGCCTCGATCGGATGAGTATCATCGACCAGGAACAGGAAGACATCACGGTCGGATGCGTAGAGCGTGGTCGTATCCTTGGAGATATCGACGAAGGGGTTATATGTCATGCTCGCCCAATCAAGCAGGCCCGGCACTTTCCAGATCGTGTCGCCGGTCGCGTTGCCGGCGATTTTCATTACGGCAGACACGAGCTCGTGGTCCCAGATCCTGCCGTAGTCGGGGCCGGTCACCGCCCGCAGCTCGACGCGGCCATCATCCATTTCGAGCGTCTTGACGAGCTCGGCACGATTGTTAAGCAGGCCATGTTGTAGATTGATCGCGGCAAGCGGCGCGGGAAGCTGGCGCATATAGGTGGCGGGCGCGCCTACCAGGTTGCAAAGCTGACCATAGCTCCAATGCGTCGGTGCCACCGGGCGTCGGTTGCCGGGTAAGATTAGCTCGAGCCGCTCGGAGTTGTCGCGACTGGCCTCGAGGCGGATCGACGAACTTTCCACCGTTCGGGCGTGAGCGCGCTCAGCACGGGACCTGACCGCACCGTAGAGTTCGCCAAGAGAAAGATAGCGCTCATCATCAGGTCGAGAGAACCATTCGGACGAGACGCGGCCATTGCGCTCACCGCGCGAGATGTCGACCCTGAAGCCAGATGCCGGTTGCGAGGCGGAGGTGATGGAGTCCATGACATTTGCTCCTTGAAACGAAAGTGGTCCGGCCTCCTGTTGGAGCCGGACCATGCGCGTGGATCGGAATCGAAGGCCCGGCATACCCGCCGGACCATATCGGTCGGATGGTTAAAGCCTACTCGGCAGCATCTAGATGCTTCTGCTCCTGCCGAAAGGCGTCATCCGGCTCTCCCGTCGCTTGCTCGGCGTTCACCTCGTCACTGAGAAAAGCCGGAAGATCTGAAGCCGCGGCTTCGATCATAACATCATCGGCAGCGCGGTGGGCGATCTCACCGACTGCTGTTCCGGAGCTGTCTGCCGATGCGTCTTCAATCGCCATTTTTAGCGGCTCGGGTAGCCAGCCGCTGCCGTCGAGCAGGCGCTCGGCTTCGCGCGCCATATCGGCTTTCTTCAGATGATCGATCAGGTGAGCCGATTGTTCGCCCTTCGCCTCCCGCACGGCCTGCAGGATCTGCGCCTTGGTGACCCTTCCAAGATAGGCGTCGACTGTCGGCATCCAGCCGGCACCGGCCATGTCGAAGCCGATTGCACGGGCGAGCTGGTCGGCATGAGCGATCGCGCGGGTGCGTTTGTTCCATGGCTCGATTACGGCATTCAGCGAGAGGGATGCGCAATGGGCAAACAATGCCAGCCGGCTGACCTCATCGAGCGCGATCAGAAAGTCCCACAGATCCTCGGGTAGCTTCGGAAGGTCCTGGCCCCATGCTTCCTGCCGCTGGTCGATCTCCCCGGCCCAGACGGTGCCGGAGAGCCCTTCCGTCTGGCCGAAGGTGGCGCTTTGCAGCGTCAGTTCCAGGCACGTGCCCGAGCCATAATGGTAGAAGGTCTTCAGGACGAAGGCGTGCAGCACGGCGATGAATGCGACAGCCGGATTGTTGGCGAGCGCATTGCGCAGCGCCACCGTGCGTGTCGCCGTCAGATCGACAAGCAGACGATCGGATATCGGGCGGATGGCACCGTCCTCCTCGTCTGCCTCATCACCGGCAGCGGCCCGACCGTCGAGCGTTGCCCCACCGATGGACGATGATCCACTCACCTCGTAGCCGTCATCGCTCCCGGACATCACTGCCTCGGTCTCCACCGTCTCCGGCTGCGGTTCGTCTTCCGGCCGGACAAATCCGCGCTCGATCTTCAGTTCGCCGCCGGCGCCAAGAGAGATGAACGCGCCGCCACGGGCGACATCCTGAGGATCGAAGACATACGGCCGGTCGTTGATCCTGTCGAGCTCGTTCCCGAGTTCCTCCAAGCGATGTTCGGTCTGCTCGCACGTTTCCTCGGCCTCCGCATAGGCTGCATCCAGATCGTCGTATTCGGCCTTCAGCGTGCCGTATCGAGCAGCCTCTTCGTCGGTCATTTCGGCCTGGTGCCCATAGAAGCGACGCAGCCCGGCTGTATGCCCGTAAGGAAAGTCGAAGGCCGCTTCGACCCACTTCCAGCCTTCCGCAGCCTTTATTGCTTCTGCGTCTGCCGCCAGTTTCTCGAGCGCCAATTGCTCGAGCAGCGCCGGATCCTGAAGCCACCCGCCGTTGTCCTGCTCGAACAGGTCGCGCATCACGACACCGCCGGAGGCTACGTAGGCATCGATCCCAACATAGACGGTCCTGCGATCGCTCGCGCGGATCGTCGTTTCGGTCAGGAGCCTGCGGATGTAATAGGGTTCACGAACCTGCTGGCGCGAGACCGTGTCCCAGACCTGCTCCTGGCGGACGTGGTCGTTGCTGATGGAAAAAGCCATGATCTGTTCAAGTTTCATCTCCTCATTGGCGTAGAGTTCGAGCAGTCGCGGCGAGACCGAAGCCAGACGCAGGCGCTGCCGGACGATGGCGGCCGAGACAAAGAAGCGCGCTGCGACTTCCTCTTCGCCAACCCCCTGCTCGCGCAAGGCCTGGAACGCGCGGTATTGGTCGAGGGGATGAAGGTCGACCCGCTGGACATTTTCCGCGAGAGAATCCTCGGTTTCGAGGGTATCGCCGCTGCTGACGATACAGGGAATACCGGCGGTCTTTGCCAGCCGTTTGCAGGAGACCAGCAGCTCAAGCGCACGATAACGCCGGCCACCGGCGGGGATGCGATAAAAGCCGGTCTCCTTGCCGACGCCGTGGACTTCAGCACGCACATTCAGGCTGGTCAGCAGTCCGCGACGTGCTATGTCCTCCGCGAGATCTTCGATCGAGACTCCTGCCTTGACCCGACGGACGTTCTGCTCGCTCAGGATCAGTTTATTGAAAGGGATCTCGCGTCCAACGTTCAATGTGATTTTCTCGATGGCCTGTGCCATTTCGCTTCTCCGTGACGAGCCGGCCGGAGCTCTCTCCTGCCTTCCAAACCCGTCTCAGAATCCCCCTCCCTCCTCTCCCTCTTGCGTATACTCGCCTGGAATGATCGCAGGAGACCCTGATTGCCTCGGCGTTTTTCGAAGTCGCAAGTTCTTCTGGTGGATTTGTTGGCGAGACCTACGTCTGGCGCGGCCAAGGTGTTGGCAAGTTTTCGGTACATCCAGTCTGAATTGATCGACGATGTTGCGCCAGTTCTGACTTCCGGCTTTGCAATGGATTTCGCCGATGCGGCCGGCAAGCTTCAGCGGCGGCGTGGCGCTCGGTGCCGCCCTCCTGCCTTTCCTCAACACGCTCCTGCTGCCGCTGGCTTCGCCCTAAGCCGAAGTACAGCGCGATGCGGCTGCCTCAATCGATCGCCCCGTCGGCGTGGCTGAGATCGGAGGCGATTGCCTTGTCGAGCACCTTCTGGATGTTGGCGGCACGCCGGAAGGACGGCTCCTGGGTCTTGCCCGCACGCACGGCCTGGACAAACGCTGGTAGTTCGTTTCCACCGGATCGAAGGGCAGGTCACGCCAGGTCGCAGTATGCACGTCTTCGGCCAAGGCAGGCGCGCAGCGTCGATTTGCCGGTCCCGATGCTGACCATCACCGAGGTGTCGCGACGCAGCGGCGTTGCCTCATCAGCTCTGCGCTTCTATGAGGAGCGTGGGTTGATCGCATCCGAGCGCGCCGGCTCGGGACACCGACGCTACCACCGGTCCGCATTGCGGCGGATCGCTTCATCGTCTTTGTACAGCGGATCGGGCTGACGCTTGAGGAGATCGGCGCAGAGCTCGCTCAGCTGCCGGCCGATCGCGTACCGTCACGTCGGGATTGGTCGCGGCTGTCGAGCGCGTGGGCAAAGCGTATCGACCAGCGCATAGCCGAGTTACAGCGCCTACGGTCCGGTCTTGGCGAATGCATCGGTTGCGGCTGCCTGTCGATCGACCGATGTCGCTTGGCGAACCCTGCCGACGTGGCAGGGCGCAAAGGGCCGGGAGCGAGGTATTGGCTGGGGTGAATGAGCCTCCAACGGTATGCCGAACGATCTTACGATCTTGCCGGTTATTCAATGTGTCATGTCCCGACTTCACCTCCACACTGTAGATTGACTTATGGCGGAACGCTACCCGCATAACCTGATCTCAACAGCCGAGACGACGATTCGAATGTCTGCTTCAAGAAATGAACACAGTATCCCAGGCCACGATCGCCAAGATTGCCGAATAGGTCAGGTGATGAGCGAGCTGGTCGGCACCGTGAAGTATCCAGAATGAACGAGTATTGACCGGGTGCGGCTGACGTTGACCGTGGATGGCCTTCAAGTGGTCGATGAGGAAATGGATCAGAAACTCGCCGGAGGCAATGGCGAAAATCCACATCGGATCCGTGATTGCAACCAAGAGGATTGGCGCGGTGGCGACGGCGTGGATGCCAGCGTGGACATAAGCGCCCGGCTTCTTGAAGTTCCCTTTGCCGGCAATCATCCATTCGGGCTGCAGGACATAGTCAGCCATGAAGTGCTTGGTTTGCAACCAAATCAGCGTTGTGAGCAGCAGCATCGTCATGCTCCTTCAGTCCGCCATAACCGCCGGATCGATCGTGTGCACTCGGACCGGCGCGATCCTTCCCCGTATGCCGACGCAGCCAAGCGGCCTTGTCTGAATAAGGTCTCGGGTCTTTCGAAGCGTTTCGTCGCTTAGCGCAATTTCCACGCCTTTGTCCTTGGCCACGCCAACGAGCCGGCTCGCGAGATTGACGACGTCGCCGATCGCCGTATAGCTGAGGCGTTCAGTCGAGCCGATATTGCCGACAAGGGCCACGCCGGTGTTGATGCCGATACGCACCCGAATCTCATCATGCTTGGGCGCAATCGGCGCCATGGCATGCATCGCATCGCGAATTGCCGCTGCGGCGCGGCACGCGCGCAATGCGTGATCCGGCACATTGCCGGGGGCATTCCAGATCGCCATCACCGCATCGCCGATGAATTTGTCGACTGTGCCGCCTTCGGCATGAATAGCGGCGATCGAGAGGGTCAGAAACCGCGTCAGGCTTGGTTCAACGCCAGCGCCGAACTCTTCCGTGAGTTCCGTAAAGCCTGGCAAATCCGCAAACAACACCGTTATGTCCCTGAGTTCGCCGCCGGGACGAGGCTTAAGACCGCCGTCGACAAGGGGACGAACGACCTCGACCGGCATGAAGCGAGCGAACGCGGCAAGGCCGCTCGACATGCGCTTCAGGGCGGAGGAGAAATGATCGAGTTCAGTCAACAGCGCCGGGCGATGTTCCACGGCGTCGAGTTCGAACCTCTCGATCATATGCAGCTGCTCGGCAAGGCGCGACAGTGGCCGAGCGAAGAGAATTCTGGCAAACAGGATCGCCGTCACAGCGGCCAGCACAGCAATGCCCCCGATGATGAAGATCAGTCGCTCGGTATTGGCGTCGATGTCACGGGCAAAAGTCGCCCGCGGTATGGCGGTGACCAGACGCCAGTCTTCGAACGGCAACTTGCCAGATGACACGAAGATTGGGCCGAGCGCCTTGCTTGCCACCAGCGTCCGGGAACCGTCGGGCTTTTCGGGGCTGGCAGCCATGGCGACTGCCGCGGCCAGAGCGTCGGAGGCGGCAAAATCCTTGAGATGAGCAGCGACCATACCGTCTGACGGCTCGGATGTCGCCAGTACCGCGTTATCCCGCGCTAGCACAAAGGCCTTGCTGCCTTCCGGCATCTTGAGCCCTCCAAGGATGGCCGACAACCGATGCAGGCTGACCGCCACCATCACCACACCTTCGAAATGGCCGAACACCTCGACTTTCTTCGAGACGACAATCGCCGGTTCGAAGCCGTTCGGAAGGATATTGACGAGACTCCAGGCCGGTTCTGCACTGGTCCGGCCAAGTCTGTACCATGGCGAGCCCTCCGGAACGTAGACACTCTCGGCCTTCAGCCGATTTTCGAAAAAAATATCGCCAGGGATTGGCTTGTAGAGATCGCGGCGTAGCGGACGCGGCTTGCTCAGGGGTGCCCAACCGATCTCCACCATTTCGATCTCGCCATCCGGCAGCGCGTGCGCCCCAAAGAAGCGCCCGTCCGGGAAGCCGAAACCGATCCAGGCAATCGCCGGCTGTTCACGCAGCAACGACAGGAAAAGGAATTCACGCTTCACCTCGTCGTCCGGCCTGATCGCTCCCTGGAAAAAGACCGATCTGACGATCTCCGCGCTGCTCGAAACCAGCGCCAGATTAGAAGAAAGCTCGTTGCGGACCGCAGCGGTGCTCTGAGCATCAAGGCTCGCAACAACCGTTTCAATGTTCCGGCTTGCGGTACGATACCAGACCAGGTGCACGAGCGCCGCCGTCGACAACACTGCAAGCAGCAGCAGTGCAGTGACCGCACGCCCCATCTTTATGCGTGGGAATGTTCTAGCGTTCATGGCGGTCGGTAATCAGACGGGCGGCGCGGTCATAGCGGACATAAGCCAGCGCCCAGTCCGCGAACACGACGAAGCGATTGCGGAAGCCCACGAGAAACCAGAGATGGGCGATGTTCCAAACCAGCCAGGCGGAAAATCCTGAAAGACGGATGCGGCGAAAGTCGGCGACCGCCGCATTGCGTCCGATGGTTGCCAGATTTCCGAAATCGCGATAGCCGAACAGACCGGCGGTCCGATCATCGAGACCGGCGAGAATGGCGCGAGCCGCGTATTCGCCCATCTGCTTGGCGGCCGGTGCCACTCCGGGAACCGTTCTGCCGTTCCTGTCCGTGACCGCCGCGGTGTCGCCGATCACGAAGATCTCGTCATTGCCCGGCGGGTTGAGGTTCCGGTCGACATGAACGCGGCCGGCGCGATCAGCGGGCACGCCAAGCCATTTGGCCGCCCTGGAGGCCATGACACCGGCCGCCCACAGCACGCAGGATGATCGGATTTGCCGGCCGCCGGCAAGCGCTACTCCTTCAGAGTCGCAGCGCGTTACCGCTTCCCCGAGGGACACCTCGACGCCGAGCATCTCCAGGTGTCGCCGGGCTTCTCCCGACAATTTCGCCGGCATGGTCGGCAGAACGATATTGCCGGCTTCGACCAGCACCACGCGAGCCGAGGACGGATCAATGCGCCTGAAGTCACGGACGATGACCTTTCTTGCCAGCTCGGCGATTGCTCCAGCCAGTTCAACGCCTGTCGGGCCGCCGCCAACAACGACGAAGGTGAGAAACCGCCGCCGCTCGGCTTCGTCCTCGGCTGCCTCGGCACGTTCGAAGGCCGACAGGATCCGGGCACGGATTTCAGTCGCATCGGCGATTGTTTTCAACCCGGGCGCGGTCTCCGCCCATTCATCCTTTCCGAAATATGCGTGCCTTGCACCGGTGGCGACGACCAGATAGTCGTAGGCGATGCGACTATTTGTGGTCTGAACGAACCGGTTCTTCTTGTCGATCCCCTCGACACGCTCCATCAGCACAGTGACGTTGGATTGCCGAGAGAGAATGCGGCGGATCGGCATGGCGATCTGGGCTGGCGAAAGTGCGGCCGTCGCGACCTGATAAAGCAGCGGCTGAAAAAGATGATAGTTGCGCCGATCGACGACCGTCACATCCACGTCCGCGTGCCGAAGCCCCTTGGCGGCGGCAAGGCCGCCGAAACCGGCTCCGAGGATGACGACCCTCGGGCGGTGACCCGCCGCCTGATGTGCCCCTGGGCTCATGAGCGGCGAGCCGCCACTTGTCTCTTCGACAACTGCGCGCATGGCTCAGCGCCCCCTCGGAAACAGGCGCGCTGCCAGATAATCGAGCGAAACGGCGCCTGCCCCGCGCGTCAGGATCAACAGCAACGGCGCCGTCCAGAGCAAATGGTCCGGCCAGTTCTGCGGGTAGACGAGGAGCTGGATTGTCGAGATGACGCAAAGCAGCATAATGGCGGCGGGGCGAGAGAACAGGCCTAGAAAAATCAAGATCGAGCCAGTCACTTCGGCCGTCGTCGCAAGCACGGCGGCCACGCCGGGATCGATGACGGGCAGCTGGTATTCAAGGGTGAACAGCTGAATTGTCACCGGCCAGGAGGCAAGCTTGCTCTGCGACGACTGCCAGAAGACGTGGGCGACCGCCAGACGGGAAACAAGTTGGGCGAGCGACAGGGGCAGGCTGTTGAAGCTCTCGAGAGCGGCGACATAAAGTCCAATAATACCGCCTCTGTGTCGCGTCGAAGAAGGGGACATCATAGTCATGATTTCCATCCTGTTTACTTAGTTGCGGGCTTGATGTGGCGAATGCGAGCGACGAGGCCAAAGGCGAAAAGACTGCCAAAGGCACCCTCAAGATCGAAGCCGGGAGTCCGGGCAAGCACGCGGCTGACCGCAGCCTCCAGGCTGGCGCGTTTTTTCAGGGCATGAAGGAAGGCGAAATCGCTGGCATCGAGGCGCAGAAATCGCAGGCTATCTTGGCCGCGCCAGAGCGCGATCCGCTCCGGTCGGCGGCTCAGACTCGCCAATGCTTCGATGTTTCCGCCGGCTTGATGCGCCTCCCATATGTCCAGCGCGGGCCAACGGCAAACCAACAGGCGTAGCGAGGGCTGAAGAAATATCTGGGGAGCGGTCTCGGCTTCACCGTCCGCCAACTGCTCCAAGCGACAGCCCGGCAGCGCCGGCGCATCCAGCGCCTCGGCAATCATCCATTCCAGCCGCGCCGTTTCGGCAATGAAGGGCATGGCGCGGATGCCCTCGAAGTCGGCCAGGAAGCGAGGGAAACTCGTGCCATAGCGAACAAGCTGCGCTTCCTGCGGCGGATTGTTTCGGATGAAGGCGCCGGCGACATGACGAAAGTAGTTCTCGCCCAGAAGCTGGACCGTGATCGGAAAAACCGCGATCAAAGTCGCTGTCAGCGAGGCGAAGGTGTTGTTGCGGTAAATGTTGAACCGACGCAGCGGATCGAAAGCACCTTTCGCCAGCACCGGCGCAAGATCGCGGCCATCTTCACCGAGGATGGCTTGGGCGACCCGCGATTGCAGCGCGCAACTAGAGAGCATGGCCAACCCTCCTTGCGCCGGAATG
The DNA here is from genome assembly GCF_014193135.1 of Rhizobium sp. BK049. Lineage (NCBI taxonomy): Bacteria > Pseudomonadati > Pseudomonadota > Alphaproteobacteria > Hyphomicrobiales > Rhizobiaceae > Rhizobium > Rhizobium sp. BK049. The sequence continues at coordinate 86,129 of NZ_JACHYV010000024.1, read as the reverse complement.
ATTGGCGAACACCGACGGCTTAATCGTCGCAAGCGCGGCGAGCGCCGGCATCGGGCCCGTCCGCTTGTCGGCCCGCAATGGCAGGATCATCCCCTCGAACCGGGTCGACTGTGGTGTCGGCCTTTCCGCCAGCATGCGGTCTTCGAAGGCGATCGACTGCGCCAGCATGTCGGCCCACATGGCTTCACCGAGGAGCACGTCGAGAGCGGGCACATCCGTATCCCATTCGATGAGCGTCGGACGCGGGCCGATCTTGCGGATCGCATGAGCATAGAGCGACCAGACAGCCGGCGGAACACGCGAACCGTGGTCGTCGATCAGTACGATATCGCCTTCGACCTCGTTGATCGCGTGCCCGGCAAGATGAATCTCCCCGATGGCGCACGCGGGAAGCTGGTCGATGAAGGCTTTGGAATCGAAGCCGAGATTGCAGGCCGAGACGTGAACATTATTGATATCGAGAAGCAGCCCGCAGCCGGTGAGGCGCACGAGCTCGACTAAGAATTCCGCCTCGGTCATTGTCGAGTCCTCGAAGGCGACATAAGCAGAGAGGTTTTCGATGTAGACGCGCCGCTGGAGCGTATCCTGCAGCCGCGAGACGTTGGCGCTCACGATGGCGAGGGCCTCTGCGTCATAACGCAGCGGCAGGAGATCGTTCAGATAGGCGCCGTCGGCGGCGCTCCAGGCGAGATGCTCGGAGACCAGGCCTGGCTGGAAACGCAGGCAGAGCTTGCGCATGCGCTCCAGGTGGTCGCCGTCCAGACCGGAACTGCTCCCGAGTGAAAGGCCGACGCCATGGACGGACAGGGGATAGCTTTCCCGCAGCCGCTCCAGCGCGTCGACGGCCGCCGAGCCGCCCATGTAGTTTTCCGCGTGAACTTCAAGCCATCCCGCCGCGGGGCGGCGAGACAGCATTTCGCCGATATGCTGGGAGCGAAGACCGATGCCCGCGGCGGTTGGCACCGGATTGCTGGGATATATCTTGGACATCGATTACTCCTTTGGTTGAAGTGGTGGAAAGGTCAGGCTTTGGGTTCGTTGCTTCCGCCGGTGATCTTGGTGCAGGTGCCGGCCGGCACGTAGATCCATGAATCCTTGGCGTTGTCGGCGGTGGCCGTGCCGGCGCAGGAGTGGCTGGCCGTCTGGCAGTCGTTCAGGCCGGCCTTGACGACGCCGAAGCACTTTTCGAACGAGAAATCCGGCTTGGCAGCCGGGCCGGCAAAGGCGCTGCCCGCAGCCACGGAGGCTGCGGCGGCAAGGGCCGAACTGATGAGAAGACGAGTGGTATTCATGAGAAATCTCCTGGGTTACGTGAGGTCAAACCGCCATCGGCTTGCCTGTCTTCACCTTCCCAGAAGTCAGTCGTCACCTGAAATGCTGTCTCTGCATGATTTCGATACGCTGTCTCTATGCGTCGACGGGCAATCTTGAAGACAAAAAAGCCCCCGCCGGAGTGGTGGACGGGGGCTTAAGTTTCTGCGGGCGGGAGGCGGGACTGCTGGAATGGCTGAGGATCAGAGATAACGTTCGCGGACGTCCACGGTCGATCGTTTGCCGATATATTGGTAATTGGCCTGCAGCCAGAGATCGGCGCATTGGCGGCCGCGATCCCTCAGGTCCATGAGCGCCCCCCAGTCGGCGTTGAGCTTGCTCGCGACGCTGAGGTTTTTCATCGCTTCGTCGTCTGAGATACCGTGCACGAAAATGCGCTTGAGATTGGAAGGCGGCGTCGCTGCCGTGTCGATCAGCTGTGTGACGAAGGCCACCGCACGCATTTCCCTCAGCAACGACGAATTGAAACTGATTTCATTGATGCGGTTGAGAATTTCTCCAGCCGTACGCGGCAGTTCCGTTCGTTCTATCGGATTTATGTGAACGACCAGTACATCGGGCGTGTCGCAGCCATAGATCAGCGGGAAGATTGCGGGATTGCCCATATAGCCGCCGTCCCAATAGGCTTCCTCTCCGATTTCCACGGCTTGGAACAGGAAGGGCAGGCAGGCAGACGCCATGATGGCATCGATCGAGAGCTCGTCGTTGCCGAACACCTTCACCTTGCCAGTCCGCACGTTGGTGGCACAGATGTTGAGCTTGACAGGGCAGCGTGCCATGCGGATTGCCTCCAGGTCGATCGACTGTTCCAGCACCTGGCGCAGGGGATTGAAATTGAAGGGGTTGAACTGGTACGGCGACATCAGCCGTGTCACCAGGTCGAACATGATGAACGCCGGCGAGAATTCCAGCGATTTCGAGCCTGTAATGCGGTCGAGCAAGGTTGGCTGCAAAGGTCCGGATGCAGCTGCGTGGCTGACGCGGCGCCAGAAATTGGCAAGCGCCGTCTGTGCTCCGCTCCGCCCGCCTTCAGCCAGGCCATAGGCTGCGACCGCAGCATTCATGGCGCCGGCGCTGGTTGCCACAATGCCTTCGAATGACAGGCTCGGCTCGTCCAGCAACCGATCGAGCACTCCCCACGTAAAGGCGCCGTGCGCCCCGCCGCCCTGCAGCGCAAGATTGATCGTCCGCGGCTCGCGCTCGGCAGGCGATGAGTCGGGCTGCATTTTGAGCTTTGCACCCACATGTTTGTTCACGATCGCAACCTCCGTGTCTCAAATGATTGATCAGTGGGCAGTCCAGCCGCCGTCGACAGGGATCGCCGTGCCGGTAATCGATCCGGCAAGATCGCTGCAGAGAAAGACGGCAAGCGCGCCCATTTCCTCAACCGTGGCAAAACGCCTCGTCGGCTGGTCCTTCAGGAAAACGTCGCGGATCACCGCGTCCCGCGGGATGTTGTGTGACTTCGCCTGATCCTCGATCTGGTGCTCGACAAGCGGCGTCCAGACGTAACCGGGGCAGATCGCGTTGGACGTCACCCCGTATTCCGCGCCTTCGAGCGCGATCGTTTTGGTGAAGCCGACAACACCGTGTTTGGCCGCCACATAGGCGGATTTGAAGGGGGACGCGACCAATCCGTGGGCGGAGGCGACGTTCACGATCCGGCCATAGCGGTTGGCGCACATGCTGTCGAACGTCGCCTGAACGAGATGGAAGGCTGAGGAAAGATTGATAGCAAGTATGGCGTCCCACTTTTCAGGCGGAAACTTCCCGAGCGGCGAAACATGCTGGATACCGGCATTGTTGACGACGATGTCCACCTGCCCAAAACGGGCGACCGCCCTCTCGACCATCATGCGGATCGCTTCCGGCTTCGACATGTCAGCGGCGTCATAGGCAACATCGACATCGTTATCGGTGGCAATGCCGTCGCGCAGCATCTCGATCTCGGCAGGATCGCCGAAGCCGTTCAACATCACGGCGGCCCCTGCCCTTGCAAGCGCATGTGCAATGCCAAGGCCGATGCCGCTGGTCGAGCCAGTGACTATGGCGCTACGCCCTTCCAAGGGCCTGCGGCCGACGAGAGTATCAGTTACGGGATCAAAGGCGTTCAGCATATCCGCTCTCCACTACGATCGACGACGCCGTCTGGCGTCTTGCAATCACAATGGTCGACGGGACTTCGCTTTAGAAATGCCAGTCTGGTATGGAATTGATAAATCCATGGCATTGGAGGAGAATGCCGCCCGCGGAGAATATTGAGGGCATTGCAAATAGAATTCATGCCGAGGGGCGGCGATGGATATTCACCATATAAGGTATTTCCTGGCGGTGTGTGAAACGCGAAACTTCACGCGCGCGGCCGAAAAGTGCAATGTTACTCAGCCAGCTCTCAGTCGCGCCATCCAGCAGCTGGAGGATGAGGTGGGCGGACTGCTCTTCCGCCGGGAGCGCAATCTCACGCACATAACAGATCTCGGCAATCTTCTTCGCCCACGATTCCAGCAGATCCAGGACGAGTTGATGGGCGTGCGTACTGAGGCATCGCGATTTCTTTGTCTCAGCGAAGCGCATCTCAAGGTCGGCATCATGTGCACGATCGGACCGCGCCGGTTCACCGGTCTGCTCACCGAATTCAATATGCGCCACAAGGGAATCCAGCTGCAGCTGATCGAGGGCGTGCCCGCCCGATTGTCCGATCTGCTGGAGACCGGCGAAATCGATGTGGCGCTCATGTCGACGGCAACGAGCTTTCCGGAACGCTTCGACGTGACCTCGCTCTTTCGCGAGAGGTTCATGCTGGCTTTCCCCGCCGGCCACCGCCTCGGCCAATATGACGCCATTCCGATCGCGGCGATCGACGGTGAGATCTACCTGCGGCGTGTCAACTGCGAATACTGGGATTACCTCACGGATCTCTGCGATGCACAAGGCGTGAAGACCCTCGTCTCCTATTCCAGCGAGCGCGAGGACTGGATCCAGAACCTGGTCGCCGGTGGCCTTGGTATCTGTTTCATTCCCGAATACAGCGCCGTTATCCCAGGATTGCAGGTGCGACCTGTCGCGGACCCGGAAGTCTCGCGCGAGGTCTGCCTTGTGACGGTGGCGGGCCGACGCTTCTCCCCGGCGGTTTCAGTCTTTGTCGGCGCCGTGAAATCCTATGGCTGGGCGAAAGCGTCGGGCCGTTCGCATTAAAGGCAGTATCGTAACAATCACGGGAGCTCAGCCTGGCAAGCTGCCGGGCATTCGGTGTTTCCCCTGCGGCTGACAATAGCTTGCGGCTATCGAAATCAAAAGCATCTGGCATTTCTCTTTCGATCGGCGCTGCGCCAGTCTTCGAACATGCTCGGCACCGTCCTCGCCGGGCTCCAACAAGGAGAAACCGCTGATGAAGCCCGTATTGAAAACCGACCGCATGTCCCTCGCCGCTCTCGCATTTGCTGCAGTGGTCCTCGGCGCCGGCCTGCCCGCCGCGTCCGCCATGGCGGGCGAATGCCCGGCTGATCAGGTCACTGAAGATGGCATGAAGCCTGGCCCGATGATGCCGAAGGGCGTCTCCGACAGCGTCGTCAAGACAATCGATCTCTCGTCCAAAGGCGAGGCATGGAAGGGAAGCATGCTGCGCATGCGCAAGCTCGTCGTGCAGCCGGGAGGCATCGTTCCCTGGCATTCGCACGAGATGCGCCCGGCCAATATCCTGATCATCTCCGGCTCGATCACGGAATACAGCAGCACCTGCAAGGTGCCGATCCTGCACAAGAAGGGCGAGGTGACGGCCGAGTTTGGACATCTCTCCCATTGGTGGAAGAACAATGGCAAGGCTTCGGCCGTGCTCTATTCCTCCGACATACTGAGCCCGGAAATGCACACCGATGACGCGGCGATGTAACGGTTGCCCTTTGATCTGAAGCAGCCCCATCGCTCGCCGGCGTTTCCCTCGCACTGGCAGGGAAACGCCGCATCCCGGAGGAACAAGCATGACCGACATCGAACAGCCGCTCACGGCATCCGTTCAAGAGCGGAGGACCATTCACGCCGACAGTTGGCGCTTTGGACTGATCGCACTCATCGCCTTTTTGACCTTGGTCGACCTCTTTGCGGCGCAAGCCGTATTGCCTTCTCTGGTCGAGAGGTTTCAGGTCAGCCGCGCCACGATGGGTTTCGCCGTCAATGCCAGCACCCTCGGTATGGCGCTCGCCGGTCTGCTCGTCGCCTTCGTCGGCAGCGGCCTGGACCGGCGCAACGGCATCTCGATCAGCCTCGCGATCCTGTCCGTGCCAACGACGCTTCTGGCAGTTACCGACAACATCATCGTCTTTGCCGCGCTGCGAATACTTCAGGGGCTTTGCATGTCGACGGCCTTCACGCTGACGGCCGCCTATCTGTCGGAGCATTTCTCCGCCGGAAAGGCCTCCACGGCCCTAGCCGCCTATGTCACCGGCAATGTTGCCAGCAACCTCTTCGGCCGCATGCTGTCCGCTGCCGTCGCAGGCATTGGCGGCCTCTCGATAAATTTTCTGGTGTTTGCCGCCCTCAACCTCCTCGGCGCCGCCCTGGTTTGGTTCACGCTCAAAAGGACGACCAGCATGATGCGGAGCGATGATCGCGGGAACCTCACCATGCGCATCTGGGGCGGACATCTTGCCGATCCAAAGCTGCGACGCGTCTTCGCTATCGGCTTCCTCATCCTCTTCGTGTTCATCGGCACCTACACCTATGTCAACTTTCGGATTGTCACGCTCGGGGTACGCCCGATGGCGCTCGGCCTTGTCTATCTCGTCTTCCTTCCGTCGATCTTCACCACGCCTTTCGCCGGCAGGCTCGCAAGCGCTGTGGGGCCGGCAACCGGAATCGTGCTGACGCTTGCGATTGCCATCGTCGGACTCGTCGCGCTTCTCAGTGCGTATTTGCCGGTCATCCTGATCGGTTTGACACTGGTGGCGGTCGGCACCTTCCTCGCACAGGCAATGGCAACCGGCGTCGTCGGTCAACATGCCAGGAGCGACAAGGCTGGAGCGAGCGGCATCTACCTCGCATCCTACTATACCGGAGGCATGGCCGGCAGTGTGGTTCTCGGTCAGGTCTACGATCACGTCGGCTGGAACGCATCCGTCTACGTGCTTATCGCAGCTCTGGCGGTAGCAATGCTGCTCGCGGGTTCGCTAAGCGCCCCGCACCGATAGATCCCAACTTTCCGTGGTAGCCGGAATAGGGGTCGCCCCTTCCATGCGGAAGCCGGCGACGAGTTTGAATGAGACACAACCGAAAGGAGTAAATGACATGCAAAGAATGATCAGACTATTGTTCATGGCCGCGCTTTCATTGGCAGGAATTCTGTCGGCATCAGCCACTATCGTCCAGGCAGGTGCCCGGGACGGTGTCGTTGTTCTGAAGAGTCGCTATTCGGTCGACGAGACTGTCACAAAGATCAAAGGCAGCGTCGCAGAGAAGGGCATAATGCTGTTCGATGATATCGATCAAGCAAGGCTCGGCAACGCGGCTGGCAACAAGGTCCGTCCATCGCGGCTGATCCTGTTCGGCAATCCGGCGCTCGGAACGACGTTCATCACCGCCAATCCAGTGGCCGGGCTCGATTGGCCCGTCAGAGTTCTCGTTTACGAAGCGAAGGATGGAACGGTGCGTGTCGCCTACACGGATTTTAACTGGATCGCGCGACGCCATGGCATCACCAGCCGCGAGAAGGAGTTCAAGATGGCGTCCGAGGTCATCAAAGCGGTGACGGATCCGGTCCATCAATGAGGTCACGGCGATGCGGTGATAAATGGGGAGGGAGCGACTTCCTCCTCATTGCGGATGTTGCAGAGAAGTTACCATCCGAGGCTGCCCTGACCTTGATGGTTGGTTGAGAACCTTCCAGGCGCGATGCTGACTTTGGTCCAGATTCTACTGGTTCTGATGACCGTTGCTCGCCACGGACTTCGCAATGCCCACGGTCCGCTGGTGGCCCCAGACCTGCTGATCATCGTATACAACGGGAAGCTCTGCGCGTTCGCCGATTGGTATAAGGCTGCCAACCATCTCGTGGGACGAGTTGTTCAGCAGCTTACTGAAGTGCGACTTGGGACGCTGCTGACATCAATTCTTCGGGACTCGGCGCCCGGCATAGATTTTGGCCCCCCTCTTCGGCTTCTGTGAAACTCCAGCGCACAGTGCCGTCCCGATCGAGCAGGAACTCGCCGATAAGCGGCATGTGACCGGCGATGATAATCTGCTGGTCGGCCGCCGTCATTTCATACGGGTCCTTTTTCTCCAGAAAGTCGCCCGCCGCAGCCGGGTTCATCGGCACGGGCAACTCCCGCGGTAAATCGATCCGCATTGTCCTGACCGCATCCATTCCGAGCTTGTGCGGCCATTCGGTTTCATTCTCCGTGAGCTCGAGGATGGGTAAACCGAAGGCGCGATGCGAAGCCCCCTCCGGGTCGGATGCGCTGATAAGGTTCGGTAGTGGATGGTAACGAAAGTAGAGCCGCGCCCGTTCGACGGGCGTCTTGACGACAGCGAGACACTCGATGCCTTTCTCCTTCAGGGCAGGGTTGAGCTGCGCCATCGCCGAGACATGACGCCGACAGAATGGACAGTGTAGGCCTCGAAATAGACCGATCAGTAGCGGGCTACGGCCTCGAAAGTCATCGAGCGCGATCTTGCCTTCGCGCGAGATCGCATCGAGTACAACATTCGGTGCCCGGTCGCCCGGCTGCAGCGGGCGGTCGACACTATCCGTGGACATGAACAACCTCCTCCCGATCGATCAAAAAGGCAGCACACCCAGCGCTTCGGGGGGCGAGCCCCTGCTGGGCGCAAACCCCCTTCGCCGGGGCAAAGTAGCGTTCGGCCTCTGCCATATTCCAGACGTCGAACTTGAGCTTTGCAGGCCCATCATAGCATGGAAAAGACATCCGCGGGCGAACATTCAGAGTGGTCAGCAATCCGCGGCGTGCTATGTCCTCCGAGAGATTTTGGATCGAGCCGCCTGCCTTCATCCGACGCACGTTCTGATCGTCCAAGACAAATTTATCGAAAGCGATATCACATCCAACACTGAGCGTGATCTTCTCAACGCCCGTGCCATGTCGTTTCTCCTTAACGAGCCGGCCGGAGCTCTCTCCAGCCTCCCCTTCGAAAAAACTCGCTTTCTAAGTAGGCGACCATCAGCCGCAAGGATAACGCAATCTTGATCGATGATGACAGTTTCCTGATCGCAGCATCGACCTATCTGCTTTGGCAACCACACTGAAGACGCTGCCTGTTGGCGGCGAAGGGAGGGTTGAGGGATGCTCCGGATGTGGAAATTGCCGGCAGCGATGGCAGCGCTCATCGCCGTTGCCATGTCGGCGTCGTCCTGCACGACGACCTCTACCGACCCGGCGCAGACCGGATCGGTTGGATACTCCAGCGCTGACTTCGCACTCAGGCCGGCTTGTCGCGACGGTTTCGGCAACGATCGTCCTTGCAGCTATTAACGTATAGAAGACGCAGCGAGGATGATCGGCACGCCGTTGCGGTTCTCGAAAGCCGGAGCACTTCGTTGGAAAATCGTTACGAACACCGATAAGCGTGATACACACCGTCGAAGTGCTCTCAAGAAAGACGGTCATGCGGTATCTTCGGTCGGGGCCGCGTCGGCTTCACACTCAAGAGTTGGGCGCTCCCCGCGCCAAAACGGTGGGCTTGAGATCGGGTGAGATCGCCGACCGGAATATCCGCGTCATCCTAGAAGCAATCCGCCGGCACGGGCCACTGACGCGCACCGAGCTTGGGCGGCATAGCGGGCTGACCGGGCCTGGCATCACCAATATATTGCGGCGGCTTGCCGACGAGAAGCTCGTGACATCGAACCGGCGCACCGGGCTCGGCGGCGGGGCGACGGCCACGGAATTCGCGCTGCGGCCGGAGGGCGCGTTTTCGATCGGCGTCAAGCTTCGACGGACGCGCGGCGAGATCGTGCTGATCGATTTGAGCGGCCAAGTGCATGACCGGGTCTATTTCGACGTGGAGCCGGAAGACGGGGTTGGCGCGGTACACGCGGCGGTCCGGGACATGGCCGATCGGCTTGCGACATTGCCGATCGTCGGGCTCGGGATCGCCGCCAACGATTGGAACGATGCCCGCAGCGAGCAGCTTGCCGCGATGTCGACGATCGCACGCACCTACGTCGAAAACGAATGCACGGCGAGCCTGCTTGCCGAGCGCACGATCGGCAGCGCCATGCCGGAGGGCGGGCTCGCGATGATCATCATCGACGATGACGTTCAGGCGGGTTTCCTCATCCGAGGCATACCCTATTCCGGCGTGCATGGGCGGGCGGGCAGCATCGGCGAAATGCTGACCGGGCCCGACAATGTCCAGCTCAATACCGTCGTCGGTTTCGATTCCCTGCGCTCACGCATCGGAGACGAGGACTTCGCGCGCCTGCTCAGGGGCGAGGAGTTCTCCTCGTCGTCGCTGTCGCAATGGATACGCGAGGCCGCCGGCCATCTGCTCGACCCGATCATCGCCATGGCCGGCTTCATCGCCCCGAGCGTCGTGATGATCGGCGGCGACCTGCCGCAGGGCGTGATCGAGGCGCTGATCCATCAGCTTTCCGTCGAGCGGCGCGACACCTCGACCAGGCCGTTGCTGACGCCATGGATTTCGCCGATGCGGCCGGCAAGCTTCAGCGGCGGCGGGGTGGCACTCGGTGCAGCCCTCCTGCCCTTCCTCAACACGCTTCTGCTGCCGCCAGCTTCGGCCTAAGCCGACCGTGCAGCATAATTCGGCGGGCTCAGCCGAGCGCCTCATCGGTATGGCTGAGATCGGAGGCGAGCGCCTTATCGAGCACCTTCTGGATGTTGGCGGCGCGCCGGAAGGAGGGTTCCTGGGTCTTGCCCGCCCGCACGGCCTGGACGAAACGTTGGTAGTTCGTCTCCACAGGATCGAAAGGCACATCGCGCCATGTCGCGGTATGCACATCTTCGCCAAGGCAGGCGCGCAGCGTCGATTTACCGGTGTCGTAGATCATCTCGACCGAGCCGGTTTCACCATAGACCCTAAGGCGCAGTTGATCCATCTGGCCGGCGGCCGTACGCGTCGCCTGGATCGTGCCGATCGCGCCATTGGTGAAATCGACATTCATCGTGAAGCTGTCATTGGCGTCGAGATCGTATTCGCCGATCCTGTGATCCGGCGCCTTGTCGAAAGTCTTCAGCCGCGCAAAGACGTGGGCGACGTCGAGGCCGGAGCCATAAGAGGCGAAATCGACGATGTGAATGCCGATATCGCCAAGCGCGCCGTTCGAGCCGTGTTTCTTGCTCAGCCGCCAGAGCCATTTGCTTTCGCTCTTCCAATCGCCCCAGTGGCGGCCCACCAGCCAGCTTTGCAGATGCGACGCCTCGACATGGCGCACGGCGCCGATCTCGCCGGCCAGCACCATCTGCCGGCCCTTCTGCAGCGCCGGCGAATTGCGATAGGTGAGGTTGACCATGCCGACCTTGCCGGCCCGCTCAATCGCCTCGGTCATTTCCATCGCCTTGACGGCATCGGTGGCGAGCGGCTTTTCGCAGAAGACGTGTTTGCCGGCGGCGATCGCCTGAAGCGTCGTCGGGTGGTGGATACGGTCGGGCGTGACGTTCGCCACCGCGTCGAACTCGCCCCAGGCGAGCGCATCCTCCAGCGAGATGAAATGATTGGCGATGCCGTGTTCGGTGCAAAAGGCGGCGAGCCGCTCCGGGACGACGTCGACGCCGCCAACGACGCTGACGCCTTTGATCGCCTTGAAACGCGCGGCGTGCTGGTTGGCCATGCCGCCGGTTCCGAGAATGAGTAAACGCATCTTCTCCTCCATGGACTTCAGTTTCCGGCTGCCGCTGCGGCCGGAGCACGAACTGACACCATCGCGGCCATCCGCGATCGATCGGCCTTTTCGTCAGGAAAATTGCGGGTTGGATGCGCCTGATTTCCCTAAAGGCGCTGTCGGCAACTTATTTTGGTGTGCATCCCTTCCGAAAACCGCAGCGTGCACTAGCTGCTGTTGAATGTCGCCAGCATCTCATCCTCCCAAGCTCTGGCTTGACATCAAATCAAAGTAACTTAATCTAATTAATGCAGCACGGAAATGAGGAGAGGTCAACCGACCGCCAGGCTGTATTCGTTCAAATGGGGAGGAGACCCATCATGAAGAGCGCGACCGTCAGCGCATTGGCGCTGAGCACTGTCTTATTTTCAGCATCCACCATTTTTGCCCAGGAACTTGCCACCAAAGACCGGATCGGCCTTGCCGATGCTCCGAAAACGCTCGTCGTCCGCCTGACGAACGACAGCCCGAACAATTCCGATCCCGCCATTGCCGAGGGCTATCAGAAGCTCTTCGTCGATTTCATCAAGAAGCATCCGGACTGGAAATTGCAGATGCAATTCATGTCCTCCGACATCGGCACTGAACAGGCCAAGATGCTGGAGCAGGCCAAGGCCGGCAACGCGCCGGATTGTGCGGCCGTCGACTCCTTCGTGCTCTCGCAGTTCATGGTCAATCACGTGCTGGCCGATTTCACACCCTATTTCTCCAAGGAAGAAATCGACGATCTCTTCCCCTTCATCCGCGACGGCATCACCGACAAGGACAAGACCATCCGTGCCTGGTGGTGGGATACGGACCTGCGCGTTCTCTACCGCAACAAGTCTGTGGTCGCAGATGCGCCGAAGACCTGGGACGAACTGAAGAAGGCCGCCCTTGCCTCCACCAAGGAGGGCATGGAAGGCGTGCTCTTCAACGGCGGGCGCTGGGAAGGCACGACCTTCGACTGGCTCGCCAATTACTGGGCGCTCGGCGGCAAACTCGTCGACGACTCGGGCAAGCCAATCTTCGGCGAAGGCGAGAACAAGGAGAAATTCCTGAAGGCGCTGAACTACTTCAAGGATCTCGTCGATTCCGGTGCGGCGCCGAAGCGCGTTACGACGATCGCAAATTACGACGATATGAACGCTGCGGCGGCTGCCGCGACGACGGCGCTCTTCATCGGCGGCAACTGGCAATATGCACAGCTGAAGACGACGCTCGACGAAGAGGAATTCAAGAACTGGACCTTCTCGCCGATCCCGGGCCCCACGGCCGACCAGAAGTCGACGGGCACCGGCGGCTGGACGGTCGCCTCCTTCAGCAAGGACAAGGAGAAGATCGAAATGTGCGCCAACCTGGCGCGCGACGTCTATATGGGTCCTGCAAACGCGCTGCAGCAGCAGCTGCCGACGCGCAAGTCGCTCTTCGACAAGTATGAGGTCTTCTCGACGGAAGCCAACAAGACCTTCGCCAATGCGCTGGTCGATGGCCAAGCCCGGCCCGGCGTGCCGATCTATCCCGAGATCTCCAACCAGATCCAGATCATGATGGGAGACGTGCTGTCGGGGACGAAGAAACCGGAAGAGGCCCTGGATGCCGCATTCAGCGCGGCGATGGAGGCTTACAAGCGTCTCTGATCCCGGGCGTTTCCACGCTTCCGACCGCGACGGCGCCTGGACTTGAGGCGCCGTCGACAGTGCCAAACCCGGACAGAGAAGCCAATGAGCCCAATTGCCATCGAGGCTGACAGCCCGCCTCAAAGCAGAACGTTCATGCGCCGGTTCGCCGGTGCGCCCCTGCCCTGGATCATGCCCGTGATCATCGTCATCGGCATATTCTACCTCTATCCCGTCATCGACGTTTTCCGGCTTTCCTTCACCAATGCGACGCTGATCGGCGAGAACCAGCAATATACGTTTGGGTCGATCACCAGTGCGCTGAGCTCGCCGCAACTGCCCGACATTCTCTGGGCGACGCTGATCTTCGTCGGCGGCAGCGTCATCGGCCAGCAGATCCTCGGGCTTGCGGTCGCCGTCACCGTCATTCGCGGCGAAAAGCGCGGCCTGTTCGGCACCACGATCCTGAGGACCACGGCGCTTGTCGCATGGGTCGTGCCGGGCATTGCCGGCGGCATCATCTGGCAGATGTTGTTTTCCGAAGCGCCCTACGGCGCGCTCAACAGCATTTTGAGGCTGATGCACATGCCGACCGTCGCCTGGCTCTCGGACCCGGCATTGGCGCCGTGGTCGACTCTGATCTCGAACATCTGGCGCGGCACCGCCTTTTCGATGGTCGTCATGTATGCGGCGCTGAAATCGATCGATCCCTCGCTCTACGAGGCGGCGGAGGTCGACGGCGCCAGCGCCTCGCAGCAGTTCTTCTTCGTCACGCTGCCGCAGCTGCGCGCTGCCATCCTCGTCAACATGATCCTGATCACCATCCAGACGGTGAACACCTTCGATGCGATCATCACACTGACAGGCGGCGGACCCGGGCGCGCGACCGAAGTGATCTCGCTCTACGTCTTCAATATCGTCTTCCGAAACTATGACCTCTCCGGCGGCAGCGTGCTCTCCGTGCTGATGCTGATCATCAGTCTCGGGCTTGCTTTGGTCTATGCGTCGTTCCTGCCGAAGGAGGAAGAGCAATGAGCGGACGCACCGGAAGCCGGTTAGGCGATGCCATGAGCTATCTCTTCATGCTGGTGATGTTCGTCTTCTTCGCCGGCCCCCTCACCTATCTGCTGTCGATGGCGCTACGCGACAAGCGCGAGGTCTATCGCGGCGCGGCGCGCTACATTCCCGACAACCCTACCATTCAGAACTTCATCACCGTTCTCAACAACAGCTATTTCCCGATCTATCTCTGGAACGGCCTAAAGCTTGCGGCTCTGAGCGGGCTCGGCGTGCTGATCGTGGCCTTGCCCGCCGCTTACGCTTTTTCCCGCTTCCAGTTCCGTGGCAAGGGCCTCTCGATGATGGGGCTGCTGCTCTTCCAGATGATCTCGCCGCTCGTCATCATGGTGCCGCTCTATCGCTACATGAACCGCCTCGGCCTGCTGGACACGCATTTCGCCGTCGTCATGGTCTATATCGCGCTCGGCGTTCCCCTGGCGACCTGGCTGTTGAAAAGCACGGTCGACGGCATCCCGCGCAGCCTCGACGAAGCGGCGATGATCGACGGCTGCAACCGCTTCTCGGTTTTCTGGCGTATCATCGTGCCCCTGTCGGCGCCGGGCATCGCCTCGGTTTTCATCATCACTGTGATTGCCGGCTGGTCGCAATTCCTGGTGCCTTTCCTGCTGCTCACCAAAAATGACCTGATGCCGATCGGCGTCGGAATCTTTAACTTCCGCGGCATGCAGACCGACTCGTCCATCCAGCTGCTTGCCGCCGCCTGCCTGATTGCGGTCGTTCCGGCGATCGTGGCCTTCCTGTCGCTCCAGAGGCTGATCCTCGGCGCGATGACCAGCGGCGCGGTGAAGGGATGAGAGGGTCTGCTTCACTCTCCACGCGCGCGGAAGGATTGAACGCATGAACCAGACACTCGGCGCTAGGCTCTCCCCCGATCTGACGGGCGCCAATGTCGAAGACGCGGGCGAGCACAACAGGGCCGTCGTGCTCCGCTGCATCCACCGCCAGGCGCCGATTTCGCGCGCCGAAATCGCCAGGCAGACGGGCTTCACCAAACCGGCGATCGCACGCATCGTCGACCGCCTGCTGGACGAGGGCCTGATCATGGAGGCCCGCCGCCGGCATGGGCTCAGAGGCCAGCCGGCAATCGAACTCGAAATCAATCCCGACGCCTATTACGCCATCGGCATCAACATCGACCGCGACCATCTGACGATCCTGGCGGTCGACGCCGTCGGCAATGTGCGCGCCCGCGTACACCACGAGAAACGCTTCATCCTGCCGGCGGAATTCATGCAACTGACATCAGATGCGATCTCGCATTTCCAGCGCAGCCGGCTGATCGACGATGCGCGCCTTGCCGGCATCGGCCTTGCCATGCCGGATTGGCTCGGCGAAATCTCGCTGCTCGGCAAGCCCGACGCCTATCAGGAATGGACTGATTTCGACGTGCGCGCCGCACTGGAGAGCCTGACGCCGCATCCCGTCTTCACCGAAAATGAGGCTAATGCCGCTGCCCTTGCCGAGCTCAACTACGGCCTCGGCGCGGAAAGCAGCAGCTTCTTCTATATCGCCGTCAATGCCTGCCCGGGCGGCGGCCTCGTTCTCGACGGCAACGGCCATCGCGGCGCCATGGGCCTCAGCGGCGAGATCGGCTGGCTTCCGATTGCCGACGGCCGCGACGGCGAGGCGCAGAAGGTCCAGCTTCTCGGGGAGATCTTCTCGCTGTTCTTCCTCTATGATTTCCTCGCCCGGCATGGGATCAAGGTGAGCGTGCCGCAGGATCTGCTGACCCTCGACGCGCGCGGCAAGCGCCTCGTTTCGCAATGGCTGAAGGAAATGAGCGCGCATCTCGCCGTCGCGGTCAAACATATCGCCATGATCGTCGATCCCGATGCCGTGCTCGTCGGCGGCCGGCTGCCGATCCGCATCGTCGATGAACTGCTGCGTTACGTGCACGAGCATCTCGACGCCGAGGACACGAACCTGCCCTCGCTGCATCGCGCCTCGATCGGCGAGGACGCCTCGGCCATGGGTGCGGCGGCCATGCCGATGGCGGCGGCCCTGATGCTCGCATCGGCCGATGTGGCGCAGCGCACGCGCTCGCCGCTGAAATTCATGGATCGGCTGAACAGTTGAAACGACCGCAAGGCCCCCGGATTTTGATGAGGATCGGAGGATATGGTGAAGATCGGCTTCTATACCTCGACATTCAATGACCGCCCGCTGGAGGAAGTGGTAGATTTCGCCGCGTCGGCGGGGTTCGAAGCGATCGAGATCGATGTCGGCGGCCACATCAAGACGCCCGACCGGGTGGAAGATGCCGTTACGCTGGCAAGAAGCCGCGGCCTCTTCGTCTCCTCGATCACTTTTTTCGGCAATCAGCTTGATGCCGATCGCGACAAGCGCCGGGAACTCCGGGCAAGGACCTCAGAATTTGCCGAAGCGATCGGCGGCGCCGGCGTTCCGATATTCGTGATCTTTCCCGGCCGTAACGATACGGCAAGCGACGAGGCCAATTATGACGACTTCGCCGACTTCGCGATTGGACTGATCGCGCAAACGCAGGCAAGCGGCCTCACCTTCGCGATCGAGAACTGGCCCGGACCTAGAGACAATTTCATCGGAACGACGCCTCGGGGATGGCAGGAACTTTTCCGCCGCATCGAGGACCGCCGCTTCGGCCTCGAATTCGACCCCTCGCACCTCATCCGCATCGGCGTCGATCCCTATCGGGCGCTGGAGGCGGTCAAGGACCGCATTGCCATTCTGCATGCCAAGGATACGGCGATCGACGCCGAGGCCCTGCAGGCACTCGGCTATCACGGCAAGGGCTGGTGGCAATACAAGTTGCCGGGGCTCGGTCTGCTCGACTGGCCGCGTTTCCTCAGGCAGGCCCGCGGCTACGGTTTTGACGGCACGCTGTCGATCGAGCACGAGGATGCCGCTTACGGCTGGCCGGGCAAGGACTTGGCCGCGCGCAAGGAGGGTGAGCGCCTCGGCCTCGATTTTCTCAAAAGTGTCTTGAACGGACTTTGACGGCGAATTCGGGAGGAGTTTCATGGCCCATGTTTCGGTCAGCAATGCGCGCAAGGACTACGGCGCGTTCAAAGCCATCAAAGGCGTGTCCGTCGATATCGGCGACGGCGAATTCGTCGTCCTGGTCGGCCCCTCCGGCTGCGGAAAATCGACGCTGCTCAGAATGATCGCCGGCCTGGAGGGCATCACCTCGGGCAAGATCCAGATCGGCAAGCACATCGTCAACGAGCTTGCGCCCAAAGACCGCGACATCGCCATGGTGTTCCAGAACTACGCGCTCTATCCGCATATGACGGTGGCGAAGAACATGGGCTTCTCGCTGCGGATGAAGCGCATGCCGAGATCGGAGATCGATCAGCGCGTCGGCAATGCGGCGAAGATCCTCGGGCTGGAAAACCTGCTGGAGCGTTATCCGAAGCAACTTTCGGGTGGCCAGCGTCAGCGCGTCGCCATGGGCCGGGCGATCGTGCGCGATCCAGCCGTCTTCCTGTTCGACGAGCCTTTGTCGAACCTCGATGCCAAGCTTCGGGTGCAGATGCGCTCGGAGATCAAGGAACTGCATCAGCGGCTGCAGACGACGACAATCTACGTGACCCACGACCAGATCGAAGCCATGACCATGGCCGACAAGATCGTTGTCATGAAGGACGGGCTGATCGAGCAATCGGGCTCGCCGCTCGAACTCTATGACCGCCCGAACAATCTGTTCGTCGCCGGTTTCATCGGCTCGCCGGCAATGAATTTCATCAAGGGCAGCATGAGCGAAGACGGGTTCAGGACCGTGGACGGGCTGCTGCTGCCGAGCGAACGCCGGCCGAAGGATGCCGTGACCTACGGCATTCGCCCCGAACATATCATGCTCGAACCCAACGGCATCGAAGTGACGACCGTCGTCGTCGAGCCCACAGGCTCGGAAACACTCGTGCTCGTGCGGCTCGGAGGGCAGACGCTGACCTGCGTCTTCCGCGAGCGGATCCGGGCCGCCCCCGGCGACGTGTTGAGGATCGCCCCCGGCCACGACACCGTTCACCTCTTCGGCGCCGACGAGCAGCGCATCACTACAGGCGAAGCGCCATTGAGTTAAGCCCGCCGAATGCCCCCTCCCCTTCGGCCGGGCGCCGCCGGGGGCGCGTTATCAGCGCCCCCGGCCCAAAATCCCCGGTCGTCCGGACATCACGCAGAGATCCGGCAAGCGCTTGGACGAGCATCGAAAAGGTTAATATGCGTTAACCTTAAATTTCTTGGCCGGTATCGGAGAATCGCGGATAATAACGGTTACAGGGGCTTTTGATCCCGAAAACCGTTATCCGAAAGATTGCTGCCGATGAACGCTAATTCGAACGCCGTGAAGGCCGCGCCGCTCTATTTCGAGGATCAGATTCTCGAGCACGGCGACGTGATTTCGAAGAAGCTGCATCTCCTAAGCGTGCAGCGCTTTCCGCCGAACGCGAAGAAGACGCTGCGCAGCTTTTCTCTTGCCGAGGTCGCCAGTTATGTCGGGGCCTCGCAGAGCACGCTGAAGAAACTGCATCTCGAGGGCAAAGGCCCGCGCCCGCAGACCTCGCCTTCTGGGCGGCGCTCCTACAGCGCCGAGCAGATGCTGGAGCTGAGGCGCTATCTCGATGCGCATGGCCGCTCCGAAAGCCGCATGTATGTGCCCCACCGCCGCGCTCATGAGAAGCTGCAGGTCATCGCCGTCGTCAACTTCAAGGGCGGCTCGGGCAAGACGACGACGGCTGCCCATCTTGCCCAGCATCTTGCCCTGACCGGCCACCGCGTGCTTGCCGTCGATCTCGATCCGCAGGCCTCGCTCTCCTCCCTGCACGGCTTCCAGCCGGAGTTCGACCAGGCCGCCTCGCTCTATGAAGCGATCCGCTATGACGGCGAGAAGAAGCCACTCTCCGAGATCATCCACAAGACGAATTTTCCCGGTCTCGACATCGTGCCAGCCAATCTCGACCTGCAGGAATATGAATACGATACGCCGCTTGCCAT
This sequence comes from Rhizobium sp. BK049, assembly GCF_014193135.1. NCBI lineage: Bacteria > Pseudomonadati > Pseudomonadota > Alphaproteobacteria > Hyphomicrobiales > Rhizobiaceae > Rhizobium > Rhizobium sp. BK049. The sequence goes on along the minus strand of NZ_JACHYV010000024.1, from coordinate 67,298 downwards.
GGCCGACAAATCGACCAATGACGGCAAGACCTTCTTCACCCGCATCTCTCGCGCGCTTGCCGAGGTCGACGATCGTTACGACGTCGTCGTCATCGATTGCCCGCCGCAGCTCGGCTACCTCACGCTGACGGCGCTGACAGCCGCGACCAGCGTTTTGATCACTATCCATCCACAAATGCTCGACGTCATGTCGATGGGCCAGTTCCTTCTGATGCTCGGCGGCATCCTGAAGCCGATCCGCGCCGCCGGCGCCGAAGTGAACCTCTCCTGGTATCGCTATCTCATCACCCGCTTTGAGCCGACCGACGTGCCGCAGGCGCAGATGGTCGGCTTCATGTCGACGATGTTCCACGAATTCATGCTGAAGAATCAGATGGTCAAATCCACCGCGATCTCGGATGCCGGGATCACCAAGCAAACGCTTTACGAGGTCGAGCGCGCCTCGATGAACCGGGGAACCTATGATCGCGCGCTTGAGGCGATGGACGCGGTCAACGCGGAGATCGCCGGCCTCATTCACCAGGCATGGGGGCGGTAAATTTGTCGGCTGACAAATTCGCCGTTTCCGTGAAGCAAATCAATGCAATGACCGCAATCGGAGGACGCTGATGGCACGAAAGAACCTGCTGGAAGGACTGGCCGATATGCCTGATGAAAACGCAGGCGCGCCGAACTACCCGATGCGCGGGGCAGGCCGGTCGCTCGTCCGCTCGCTGGATGAGCTTGCCAAGCAGGCGGAAAAATTCCTGGAGGGCGAGGCGGTGGTCGATCTCGACCCCGATCTCGTCGAAGCCTCCTTCATCAAGGACCGGCTGTCCGAGGATGACGAGGACTTCCAAGCGCTCGTCGAAGCGATCCGCGCGCGCGGACAGGACACGCCGATCCTGGTGCGTCCCCACGCCAGGATCGACGGACGTTATCAGGTGGTCTTTGGTCACCGGCGGCTGCGCGTCGCCCGCGAACTCGGCCGCAATGTCCGTGCCGTCGTCAAGGTGATCGACGACCGGACCCACGTGATCGCCCAGGGGCAGGAGAATTCGGCACGCGCCGACCTCACCTTCATCGAACGAGCGCTCTTCGCCCGGCGGCTGGAGGAGCTCGGCTACGACAGGGAGGTCATCTCGACAGCCCTTGCCGCCAATGCGGCTTCGGTCTCGAAGATGATGTCGGTGATGGATCGCATCTCGCCGGAGGTCGTCCAGGCAATCGGACCGGCACCCGGCGTCGGCCGCGAGCGCTGGGTGGAGCTGTCGCTGCTCGCCGGCAAATCCGCCAATGCGGCAAACGTCGCCAATGTCCTGCAGGACGACAACTTTCATCAGCTACCTTCCGACAAACGTTTTGAAGCGCTCTACACGGCACTGAACAAAAGCGCGCGACCGGTCAAGAAAACCGTCGCTGCGAAGAAGGTCAAATGGCAGCCGCGGGACAAGGCAGTCCAGGCGGAAATGAAGAATGACGGCAAGGCGTTCTCGCTCTCGATGAAGGCGAGAAATGCCGGCCGCTTCGGAGAATTTCTCTCCTGTAGGCTGGATGCGCTCTACGAGCAATTCCTCGCCGAGGAGGGCAAACAAGGAGACTGAAACCGCAAAAGAAAAAGGCCCCCAAACGAACGAGTCGTGGAAGCCCTTCTCACATCCTTAAGCAAGACAGAGAATCGCATTTTCACGAATCCCAGTCAAGAGTCCTGCAGCGCCTCGGCGTCTTTTCAGACGCGCAAATGACGCTGCGGCACTTTTCCTCCTCGCATCGTTTCGGTGAGCGGATTTCTTTTGCCTGATGAGAGGTGAAGGAAATGGAGAGTGACTATGTGACGACGCCCTTCGGGCGGCGGCCGATGACACTTGCCTTGCTGCTGAAACAGCGGCGTGGCGAGGCGATCGCGGCCGGAACGACGCGCAACAAATGGAAGCTGTTCCGATCGGTCTGCGAGGCGCGGGCAGGGCTCGACGTGACCGACCGGGCGCTGACGGTGCTTGATGCGCTGCTGAGTTTTTATCCCGAGGATGAACTCTCCAGCGACAAACCGCTGGTGGTCTTTCCCTCGAACGCGCAGCTTTCGCTCAGAGCCCGCGGCATGGCCGCCGCCACCTTGCGCCGGCATCTTGCCCTGCTGGTGGAAGCCGGCCTCATCTCCCGCAAGGACAGCCCGAACGGCAAGCGTTATGTGCGCCGCAGCCGGGAAGGCGGGATCGACGAGGCCTACGGCTTCAGCCTCGCCCCGCTTCTCGCCCGCGCCGGCGAAATCGAGGTGATGGCGGCGCGCATCGCGGCCGACCGGCAGATGCTGCGTGGTCTGAAGGAGCGGCTGACGATCCGCCGGCGCGACATCGCCAAGCTGATTTCCGCAGCCGTCGAGGAAGCGGTTGCGGGAGATTGGGAGCGCGTGTCCTCAATGTTCCATTCTATCCTGCAGCGGATTCCGCGAGCCGCGACGATCGAAAATCTCACGCCCGTCCTCAAAGACCTTGAGACAATCCGCACAGATATTGTCAACCTGTTGGAGCTGCACGAGAAAACGCAGATGGCGAGCACCAGTGAATCCCAGATTGAGCGCCACATACAGAATTCTCACACCGAATCCCTATCTGAATCTGAACCGCGCTTGGAAACGGGGACGACGCCGGCGGGGCAGGCCGACCGGGATCAGCAACCGGGCACGAGTCCGCACGATGATGGGCCGAAAGCGCAAACAGGCGGCAGGGAGGGATCGCGCCTCGCCGTTCGGCCAAGGGCAGGCGAACTTCAGTCCTTCCCGCTCGCCACTGTTCTCCAGGCCTGCCCCGACATCATGGACTACGGCCCGGGCGGCAAGGTCGGCAGCTGGCGGGATCTTATGACGGCGGCTGTCGTCATACGTTCGATGCTGGCCGTAAGCCCCTCGGCCTATGAGGCGGCGTCAGGCGTGATGGGACCGGAAAATGCCGCTACCGTCATGGCCTGCATCCTGCAACGGGGAGGGTGCATCAACTCCGCCGGAGGCTATCTCAGGGACCTGACGCGACGCACCGAACGGGGTGAATTTGCGCTCGGCCCGATGCTGATGGCGCTGCTGCGGGCGAAAAGCCCTGGTGTTAGCCTGACCGGAACGTGCCCGCGCTTACATCACGCAGCGTCGCGATAGCTCCGCGTGCGGGACTCCGCTCCGCCCAGTTCGAACTGGGTGACCAGTTCGCGCAGCCGTTCGGCTTCGCTGGCCAGTGTCATGCTGGCGGCGGTGGTTTCCTCGACCATGGCGGCGTTCTGCTGGGTGACCTGGTCGAGCTGGCCCATGGCCGAATTGACTTCCGAGAGACTGGTCGCCTGGTCACGCGCCGAGGCGGCGAGCGTTTCCATGCGCTGGTTGATATCGACGATGAAACGCCCGATGTCGCTAAGCGCCGCGCCGGTGTGGTTGACCAGTTCGACGCCGCTCGCGACCTTGGCGGATGCCCGCCCGATCAGCTCCTTGATCTCCCGGGCGGCCTGGGCCGAGCGCTGCGCAAGCTCGCGCACTTCCTGGGCAACGACGGCAAAACCCTTGCCGGCCTCGCCGGCGCGTGCAGCTTCGACGCCGGCGTTGAGCGCCAGCAGGTTGGTCTGGAAGGCGATCCGGTCTATGACGCCGATGATATTGTTGATCTGCCTCGAGGATTCCTCGATCTGGCTCATGGCGTCGACGGTCTGGGCCACCACCTTGCCGGAGGCGATGGCGCTGCGATTGGCGTTGTCGGCAACGTTGCGCGCCTCTTCGGCGATCTTGAAGGCTTCGGTCACCTTGGCCGTGACGGCGTCGAGCGCAGCGGCGGTCTCCTCGAGCGTCGCTGCCTGCCGTTCGGTGCGGCCGGAAAGTTCGCTGGAACCATTGTTGATCTCGCGGGTACCCGAATTGATGATCGACACGCTTTTTGAAACCGAAATCAGCGTGCCGCCGAGCTGCTCCACCGACGCATTGAAATCGTGCCGCAGCGGCTCGAATTCCGGCGCGAACCGATCCGAGAGCTGAAAGGCGAGATCGCCCTCGGCAAGCCGTTTCAGGCCGGCGGCGAGGCCCGAGGTCGCAGTCTTCAGCCGTGCTGCAGCGCCGCGCTCCGCCTGCTCCTGGTCGGCCAGCCGGTTTGCTTCGGCCAGACGCCGGCTTTCCTCGGCCTGGCTTTCCAGCCGGATCCGGGCGATGGCGTTTTGGCGGAAGACCTCGACTGAGCCCGCCATCAGGCCGATCTCGTCGCCGCGCCCGGCATATGGGATCGCCTTATCAGTCTCGCCGGCTGCGAGTTCCTGCATGGATCGGGTGATGCGCTGGATCGGACGCGACACATGTCGGGCGATGGCAATGAGAATGCCGAGGCCGATGATGGCGGCAAGGACCGCGAGCGCCAGCTCAGTTTCAATCTTCGTTTCAAGGGCCTTGCCGGCCTCGGCGACGCTCTCGGTCGCGATGCTGTCGACGATGGCGTTGACGGCGGTGATGCCGATCAGGATCGCCTGCTGCGAACGCGCCAGCTTCTCGGCCGTCGGCACTTCGTCTGCCTGCTGGAGGCCGAGGCTCACCTTGACGTCCTTTTCCCAGGCGCCATGCGCCTCGCGAAGCGAGCGCACGCCCTCGGTCAGGGATGTGGCGAGATCGACGCGGCTAAGCTCGTCGAGCGATCGCGAAAGCGCGCCGTTGCTTTCCTCGAATGCCGCCTTGACCTCGGCTGCCGGCACGAAATTCGTCATCGCGAGCACCTGGTCGACCACCGATGTCGCCTGCCGGAACTGCTGCTCGATATGGGCCGAGGCGAGCTTGGCATTCACCGCCTCCTGCACCACAGCGGCGACCCGAGCCTGGCCGGTGATAGCCTGGTTGCCGATCAGGAAGGCGCTGCCGAATCCCACGACGATCGTCGCCACCATGGGGACGAGGATCTGCATGCGTATGGAGAGTTTCATGGTGCACCTTAGTTTGGCAACGTCGGCAGGGGAATGTCCTGCTTTTCGGCGGTCAGAGTTCCCAAAAAGGCGATCAGATCGTCGCGCTCCTGGTCGGTCAGCAGGAAGGGCATCATGGCGGGGTCCTGCGAGGGGCGGCCGACGCCGCCGCTTTCGTAATGGGCGATGACCCCCTCCATGCTCTTCAGGCTGCCGTCATGCATATAAGGGCCGCGATAGAGCGTGTTGCGCAGGCCCGGCGTCTTGAAGGCATGCTGATTGTTCGGGCTGCTCGGATCAATCTTGAAGCGGCCTATATCCTCATCCGGCAGGCCGATGTCATGAAACTTGTTGTCCGTGAAATTCCAGCCCGAGTGGCAGGCGGAGCAGCCGGCGCTGCCGGTGAAGACCTCGAAGCCGCGCTTGGCGCTGTCGGAGACCGCCTTCTCGTCGCCATCCACCCAGCGATCGAAGGGCGACCAGTTGGAAACCACTGTCCGCTCATAGGTGGCGATCGCCGTTAGGATCGTCTCCCTTGTGATCCCTTTATCGGGGAAGACCTCGCCGAACCACGCCTTGTAATCGGGAATGTTCTGCATTTCGGCGACAGCGGTTTCGAGCTTGCCGTTCATCTCGGCGGCTGCGGTAATGGGGCCCGCTGCCTGCTCCTCCAGGTCCTTCGCGCGGCCGTCCCAGAAGAAGGGTGAGACCCAGGCGACGTTCAGGACTGTCGGCGCCTGGCGGGCGAGTGCGGTATTGGCCGCGCCGATCGGTGTCTTCACCGGCGTCTCGAAGCCGAAGGAAGAATTATGACAGCTGGCGCAGGTCATGTTCTTGTTGCCGGAAAGCCGGGGATCGAAGAACAGCATCTTGCCGAGCGTCGCGAGTTGCGGAGAATAGGGCGTCACCTTCTGGAAAGGCACCGTCAGAGGGCGCTTGTAGGCGGAAAGATCGGCCGCCGCGGACTGGGCTGCGACCATTGCGAAGAGGGAAGCTGCAACCAGAAAACGCATCGTTTTAGCACGTCCAGCGGTGTTTAATAGCTGATGCTTAAATTAGAGTAATTGCGTTAAATCTCTGTGAAGAGTGAAATATATGAGTAAAGTCGAAAAGTTTTAACTACCTGACGTTGCAAGAGAAATAGTCTAACCCTGAGAACACACTAGCAAGTTATGCTTCGCAGCATATCGAGCGCAATATTCTTCAAGACTTCTGCATCATGGGTGCTTTCACGACGAGGAGGGCAGCGCCGGCGAGCGCCGCGAAGGCCGCGCCGGCGGCGAAGGTGATGGCCGGTCCCGCCGCTTCCCACAAGGCCCCGGCCACCACACTGGCGAGCAGTAGCGCAACCCCCGAGACGAGGTTGAAGGCGCCGAACGCGGTGCCGCGCAGATCGGCAGGTGCCGTGTCGGCGACGAGCGCCGCAAAGACGCCCTGCGTGGAGCCCATGTGCAGACCCCACAACAGCACACCGAGACCGAGGCCGATAAAGCCTGGGACGAAGGCGAGGACGAGATCGGCCGCGATCAGCAGGCCGATGCCGATCAAAAGCAGCGTCACCCTGTCGAACCGATCCGCCAGGATGCCGACCGGATAGGCCGACAGGGCATAGACGAGGTTCATGCCGATAAGGACGAGCGGCGCCAGCATGACCGGCAGGCCGAGCCGCTCGGTATCGAGGAGCAGAAAGGCCTCGCTGAAACGAGCCAGCGTGAAAATCGCCGCCACTAACGTGACGAGCCAATAGGCGGTGGGAAGGCGGAGCAGGTCCTGCTTGCGCAAGGGAATGCGCACGCTCTTGCTTGCCGTCACCTGCGAAGGCTCCTTGACGAACATCAGGACGATGCCGACCGATACGAAGGCCGGGATGACCGCGATCCAGAAGACGGTGGCGAACTGGTCTGAAGTCCACCACATCAGGATCAGGGCAAGAGCCGGCCCGAGAAAGGCGCCGACGGTATCGAGCGATTGACGCAGCCCGAAGCTAGCGCCGCGAATTTCCGGCGCTGTTATGTCGGCGATCAGCGCATCGCGCGGCGCACCGCGGATGCCCTTGCCAACGCGGTCGATGAAGCGCGCCGCCACCAGCCAATCGATCGTCGGCGCCAGCGGAAAGACCGGCTTGGTCAGCGCCGCCATGCCGTAGCCGGCAAGCACCAGCAGCTTGCGCCGGCCGAACCAGTCGCTGATCGCGCCTGAAAAGACCTTGGTGATGGCGGCGGTCGCCTCCGCGATGCCTTCGATGACGCCGACCGAAAGAGCCGACGCCCCGAGTACCGTGACCATATAGACCGGCAGGAGGCCATGGATCATCTCGGAGGAGACGTCCATAAACAGAGAGACGAAGCCCAGTGCCCACACGCCACCGGGGATGGCACGGGACGGTTTGCGGCCCTTGGTGGTGATGTCAGTCGTCATCCGCGAATCCTCCAGGCGGGCCGTCGTCAAACCGTCGCAGCATTCTTATGCAGCAAAGACCCGTGCGCCATGAAAATGCCCAGGGTGTCACCGGAGGAAGAGCAACTGTTGGCCCTATCGGGCGGCGTTCCTCTTGCCGAGAAGGGCGGCCCGGATCTGCTCGCTTTTGCTGATGCCGGGAGGGGGAATCACCACAGGCGCCGGCTCCGGCTCCTCGGCCTTGGCGGTGCTATGCTTGAGGCTCAGGAAACGCTTCTGCGCGACCAGCCGGTCTTCCTCCGACAGCAGCTCAACGGGCTCGCCGTCGAGATTATGGCGCATGGAGTCGGGCTGGGCGCTGGCGAAATAATAGCGCCGGCAATGGACATAGGCAGCGGTCGCGCGCCGGAGCGTCGTCACGCCGGCATCGGGCTTTAAGAGCGGGCGAAGCTCGTTGAAGAGGCCGACGGCGAAGGGGAGAACTGGATCACCGGGCTTGGCCGGAAGCACGCCGACCGGCCGGATCAACAGCGAGTTGATCGCGTTTGCCTTCTCAACATCGAGCTCGGTCGCCGCTATCGGCCCGCGGCTGATCTTCCAGGGTTTGTCCATGTAAACTCCATAACGGCCGACTGTGATGGTATCTTGACGGAAAGGGTAGATAGAGGCGCAGTTCGCACATTGCTAGCCCTGCGCTAGCGCTGCGGCAAGCCGGGTGTGAGATACGATTTGCGAGCTGACCGGGCCAGCCTGATCCGCCGGCCATGCATCTAATCGTTTTTTGTCCGGAAGTGCATTGACCTCGGGCTTCGATTACATTTCTTATCCGCGCCCAAGATGAGTGACCGGCCGCGGGGAGGATGTATGCGGGTTTTCTCGAATATTGAAGAGCTGCGCCACACGCTCGATGCGCTGAAGCGGCAGGGGCGCACCGTCGGCCTTGTTCCAACCATGGGCTATCTCCACGCCGGACATCTCAAGCTCGTCACGCGCGCCCGGGCCGAAAACGACATCGTCGTCGTCTCGATCTTCGTCAATCCGCTGCAGTTCGGCCCGGGCGAAGACCTCGGCAAATATCCGCGCGATCTCGAGCGCGATGGCGCCATGCTCAAGCAGGCCGGCGTGAATTTCCTCTTCGCGCCGGGCGTCGAGGATATGTATCCCCGCCCGATGAAGACGGTGGTCGACGTTCCCGATCTCGGCCGCGAACTCGAAGGCGCAGTCAGGCCCGGCCATTTTGCCGGAGTCGCCACCGTCGTCACCAAGCTTTTCAACATTGTCCAGCCGCAAACTGCCTATTTCGGGGAGAAGGACTACCAGCAGGTCGTCATCATCAAGCGCATGGTGGAAGATCTCGCCGTGCCGGTGCGGGTGATCTCTGTGCCGACCGTGCGCGACAGCGACGGCCTCGCCTTGTCGTCGCGCAATGTCTATCTCAGCCCCGATGAGCGGCGCGCGGCGGTGATCGTTCCGCAGGCGCTCGATGAGGCCGAGCGGCTCATCGCCGAAGGCATCACCGATGCGCAAGAACTTGAGGCGAAACTCACCGCCTTCATTGGCCGCGAGCCTCTGGCAAAACCCGAAGTCGTCGCCGTCAGGGATGCAGAAACACTGGCGCCGGTCGCTTCGCTCGAAGGCGCCATCGTCGTGGCGCTCTTCGTGAGGATCGGCACGACGCGGCTTCTCGACAACAGAGTTGTCGGAGACAACAGCAGCCCGGCGAGCGGGAACAGAATGATCCGGGACAACCGAATGAGCGGTCAGCCGGGAAAGGGAGTGACGAAATGAGCGCCACCGGATCTCAGAAGCGCCTGACGCCGACGCGAATCGCAGCCATGAAGGGCGGTAAGCCGATCGTCTGCCTCACCGCCTATACGACGCCGATGGCGCGCCTCCTCGACGAGCATTGCGACCTGCTTTTGGTCGGGGATTCGCTCGGCATGGTGCTCTACGGCATGGAGACCACGATCGGCGTGACGCTGGACATGATGATCGCCCATGGGAAGGCCGTGATGCGCGGCGTCGCCAATGCCTGCGTCGTCGTCGACATGCCCTTCGGCAGCTATCAGGAATCGAAGGAAATCGCCTTCCGCAACGCCGTGCGCATCATGCAGGAAACCGGCTGCGACGCCGTCAAGCTCGAAGGCGGCGAGGAGATGGCCGAAACCATCGCCTTCCTGACGAAGCGGGGCATTCCCGTGCTCGGCCACATCGGCCTGATGCCGCAGCTCGTCCACACCGCCGGCGGCTATCGCTCCGTCGGCCATTCCGAACACGAAACCTCGAAGATCCGCCGCGACGCGCATGCGATCGGCGGCTCGGGCGCCTTCGCCGTCGTCGTCGAGGGCACGGTGGAGCCGCTCGCCCGCGAGATGACGACTTCAATCCACATACCGACAATCGGCATCGGCGCCTCTTCCGCCTGCGACGGCCAGATCCTGGTCTCCGACGACATTCTCGGCCTCTTCAACGATTTCAGGCCGCGTTTCGTCAAGCGCTACGACGAACTCGGCAAGAGGGTCGCGGACGCTGCCGCCTCTTATGCCGAGGAGGTGCGCGCGCGCAAATTTCCGGCAGCCGAGCATACGTTCAAGCGCCGCAGTTGAGGTGAGGGGCGGGGTCTTAGATGCTGAGATGACGGCCAAGGTCCGTCACGTGAGCGCATCCTGCGCGCGCATCGTCTCAGCCGAGCGGCGCACCGCCTCGGCGACTTCCTGCAGCTGCTTGGCCATGGGCGTCGAATTGCGCCAGATCATGCCGATCGTCCGCGACGGCTGCGGCGCGGGGAAGCGGGAGATCGAGACTTGGGCCGAGCGCGTTTCGACCGGAACGGCCATCTCAGGGATCAGGGTGACGCCGATGCCGGCGCCGACCATCTGGACGAGGGTGGAGAGCGAGCTGCCTTCCATGATCTCCCGCGGGCGGGCCGGGCCGATCTTGCAGAAGGACAGCGCCTGGTCGCGGAAGCAGTGGCCCTCTTCGAGCAGCAGCAGCCGCATTTCGCGCAAAGCTTCGCGCTCTGGCACCGGCTTGTCTCCATCCTCCTGCCGCCTGACCAGCACGAATTCTTCCTTGAAAAGCTCGAGTTCGGTGAGCGAGGGCTCCGACACCGGCAGCGCGACGATCGCCATGTCAAGCTGGCCCTGTGTCAATTCCTGAACCAGCCTGCCCGTCTGTGTCTCGCGCACCTCGATCTGAATTCCGGCGAAGCTTTTGTTGAGATCGTTTATAATTGCCGGGAGCAGGTAGGGTGCGATCGTCGGGATGATGCCGATGCGCAGACGCGTGAGGAAGGATTCATGCGAGGCTCGGGCAAACTCCCCCAATTCGTCGACGGCGCGCAGGATGTCTCGGACCCTCAGCGCGAAGCTCTGGCCGAACGGGGTAAGCTTCACCTCGCGCGCGCTGCGCTCGAAGAGCTCGCCGCCCAATTCTTGCTCGAGTTCTTTGATCTGCATGGAGAGCGCCGGCTGGGAGATGGCGCAGGCGTCGGCGGCGCGGCGGAAGCGGCCATCCCGCGCCAGGGCTTCAAAATAGCGTAGCTGTTTCAGGGTAAGATTCTTCATAACCTCAGCTTATCGCGACAATCAGTAAATCCAACTTAAAATTATTGAACGCTTCCGATATGAAGACTGCAGGGAGAGAGTGGGGCGTCAGCTCGGCTCATCTTTTTGAACCGCCGACCGATCAAGCAATGAAGGAGACGATCATGGACAATCCCACTGACAGCACAGGTAAATGTCCTGTAGCTCATGGCAATACGCCGCGCGGCAGAGCCAACCGCGACTGGTGGCCGAACCAGCTGAACGTGCAGATTCTTCATCACAATTCCGGCCGTGCCGACCCGATGGGCAGGGACTTCGACTATGCCGAGGAGTTCAAGAAGCTCGATCTGGACGCGCTGAAGAAGGATCTTCACGCGCTGATGACGGATTCGCAGGACTGGTGGCCGGCCGACTTCGGCCATTACGGCGGCCTGTTCATCCGCATGGCCTGGCACAGCGCCGGCACCTATCGCATCACCGACGGCCGCGGCGGCGCCGGCCAGGGCCAGCAGCGTTTCGCACCGCTGAACTCCTGGCCTGACAATGCCAACCTCGACAAGGCTCGCCGGCTGCTCTGGCCGATCAAGCAGAAATACGGCAACCGCATCTCCTGGGCCGACCTCTTGATCCTCACCGGCAACGTTGCGCTCGAATCCATGGGCTTCAAGACCTTCGGCTTCGCCGGCGGCCGCGCCGACGTCTGGGAGCCCGAGGAGCTCTATTGGGGCCCTGAGGGCACCTGGCTCGGCGATGAGCGCTACAGCGGCGAACGCCAGCTGGCAGAGCCGCTCGGCGCCGTGCAGATGGGCCTCATCTACGTCAACCCGGAAGGCCCGAACGGCAATCCCGACCCGGTCGCTGCGGCCCGAGACATCCGTGAAACCTTCGCTCGCATGGCAATGAACGACGAGGAAACCGTGGCATTGATCGCCGGCGGCCACACTTTCGGCAAGACCCATGGCGCAGGCGACCCGTCCTTTATCGGCGCCGAGCCGGAAGGCGGCGCGATCGAAGACCAGGGCCTTGGTTGGAAGAGCACGTTCGGCACCGGCGTCGGCAAGGACGCGATCACTGCCGGCCTCGAAGTCACCTGGTCGCAGACGCCGACCAGGTGGAGCAACTATTTCTTCGAGAACCTCTTTGCCCACGAGTGGGAGCTGACGAAGAGCCCGGCCGGCGCGCATCAGTGGCGGGCCAAGAACGCCGAAGCCACCATCCCGGACGCCTATGAGGCGGGCAAGAAGCATGTGCCGACCATGCTGACCACCGATTTGTCGCTGCGCTTCGATCCGATCTACGAGAAGATCTCGCGGCGGTTTCTCGAAAATCCCGGTGAGTTCGCCGACGCTTTCGCCCGCGCGTGGTTCAAGCTGACCCACCGCGACATGGGACCGAAGGTGCGCTACCTCGGCCCTGAAGTTCCGGCCGAAGACCTGATCTGGCAGGACGTGATCCCGGCGGTCGACCATCCGCTTGTCGACGATCAGGACATTGCCGAACTGAAGGCAAAGGTTCTCGCAACCGGCCTTTCCGTACAGGAACTCGTCTCAACCGCCTGGGCGTCGGCCTCGACCTTCCGCGGCTCCGACAAGCGGGGCGGCGCCAATGGCGCGCGCATCCGCCTGGCTCCGCAGAAGGACTGGGAAGCCAACCAGCCGGCGCAGCTCGCCAAGGTGCTCGGTGTTCTCGAAGGCATCCAGAAGGACTTCAACGCAGCCCAGACGGGGGCTAAGAAGATCTCGCTCGCCGATCTGATCGTGCTTGCCGGTGCTGCCGGCGTCGAAAAGGCCGCGGCAGCGGGCGGCAACGCCGTCAGCGTGCCCTTCACGCCGGGCCGCATGGACGCGTCCGAAGCCCAGACCGACGCGCATTCCTTCGCGCCGCTCGAGCCCCGCATCGACGGCTTCCGCAACTATGTGAACGACAAGCGCCATCAGTTCATGAAGCCGGAAGAAGCGCTCGTCGACCGCGCCCAGCTTTTGACGCTGACCGGGCCTGAGATGACCGTCCTCGTCGGCGGCCTGCGCGTGTTGAAGGCAGGCAATCCCGAGCACGGCGTCTTCACCTCGCGCCCCGAGACACTGACGAACGACTTCTTCGTCAACCTGCTCGACATGGCCACGCAGTGGGTTCCGGCCGCCGGCAAGGACGGCGTCTATGAAGGCCGCGACCGCAAGACGGGTGCGCCTAAGTGGACCGGTACCCGCGTCGACCTGATCTTCGGCTCGCACTCGCAGCTGCGCGCCTTCGCCGAAGTCTACGGCCAGGCCGACGCCAAGCAGAAGTTCGTCAAGGACTTCGTCGCCGCCTGGAACAAGGTCATGAACGCCGACCGCTTCGACCTCGTCTGATCGGTTCAGCGAGTTTTGCCCGGGCGCGGCTTTCGGCCGCGCCCGTTTTTTTTGTGAATGTCCTGGGGCGGCTACAACCGTCCAAGCTTCCGATCCTCGCCGCACGTGATGGTTGGTGGGGCGCGGGCACCACCTATCCTTCCCTCATCCCTGTGACCTCAGGCTTAGCCCGAGGGATGTCACAGGGATCCAGCGCGCCCAAGTCCTTGGGCGCAGGAAACTCCCTTGTTTTCAAAATAGTCATTCAGCGCGCGGACGCGCGGTGGCTGGATTCCTGTGACAGGCACAGGAATGAGGAGTGTGGGGTGGGCCTCCGGCCACTTTTCCGCAGCCGTTTTCATTTTTACTCGGCGTCGTCTTCGGCCTTGTGCCGAGGATCTGCTGCCCTATCGACCGGAAGCAAGTGCTCGGGACGAGCCCGAGCATGACGGAAGAGAGTTCAGAGGCACCACCGCCCAATCGCCCAGATCATCCCCGCCACGCCGCGAACTTCTAGCCATGACCGACCCCGCATGCGATAGATGATCGACACATTTGGAGGAGTGGATATGAACGGTTTGCAAGGTAAAGTCGCGGCCATTACTGGAGCTGCCTCGGGCATTGGATTGGCGACGACCGAGGCGATCATCGCGGCGGGCGGCACGGTCGTGATGATCGATCGGGACGAGGCGGCGCTGAGTGCGGCCTGCGGCAGGCTCGGCGAGAGGGCGATCGCGCTGCCGCTCGACCTTCTGAAACCCGAGGATTGCGCCGGCCTGCTGGACGGCATTCTCTCGAAGGCCGGCCAGCTCGACATCTTCCATGCCAATGCCGGCACCTATATTGGCGGGGATCTGGCGGATGCCGACCTCGATGCGATCGACCGCATGCTCAATCTGAACGTCAACGTGGTCATCAAGAACGTCCGGACGGTCATGCCGCACATGATCGAGAGAGGGACGGGAGACATCATCGTCACCAGTTCGGTCGCGGGCCATGCCCCGGTCCCGTGGGAGCCGGTCTATTCGCCTTCGAAATGGGCGATGCATTGCTTCGTCCAGACCATGCGGCGGCAGCTCCTCAAGAACGGCATCCGCGTCGGATCCGTCTCGCCCGGCCCTGTCAGCAGCGCTCTGCTGAAAGACTGGCCTGCGGAAAACCTGCGCAAGGCAAAAGAGGCGGGCGCGCTGATCGAACCCCGCGACGTCGCCGAAGCCGTGCTCTTCATGCTGACCCGGCCGCGCAACGTGACGATCCGCGACGTGGTGATCCTGCCGAGCGCCTTCGACATCTGATGTGAGTGAAGGCAGGGTGGATTCCTCTCCGTATAAACCGGCTGCGTGAAGAGGCGGATAGTGCGTGCCGAAACGCCGGCTGAAGCTCTCCGGGGCTACCGCCCGGTCGTCCAATCCTCGACGCGCAGGCCATCCACGCGCCGGAACTCCTCGAAGTTGTTCGTAATAAGAACAAGATCCCGCGTCTTCGCCTGCGCGGCTATCAGCACATCATAAGGACCGATCGGTGTTCCCTTTGCCGCCAACGCCGCGCGGATCTCTCCAGCGGCCAGCGCATCCTCGCGCTCGAAACCGACGGTCGGGAAATCCGCCATGAACAGGCGCAGGGTTTCGAGATTGTAGGAAATTTTCGCGCTCTTGTAGGCGCCGTAATAGAGCTCGTGCATGACGATGCTCGACAGGCCGATCGATCCCTCGTCGCTGTCCATGACGTGGGCGAGCAGCATGTCGGACTTCCGGCCGATCAGAGCGATCACCGCATTGGTATCGATGAGATGAGTGATCACTTGAACAAGTCCTGAAGGCCAGTTCTCTCCTGATCTTCTGGCTGCTCACGTCCCTCCGCCATGAAATCGTCGCTGAGGCCGCGCTCCAGGGCGCTGCGCAACGAGGCCCAGCGGCCGCCGTGATCGGTCCGCGGCCGCAGAATGATCGCATCGCCTTCCCGTGTCACTTCCACCTGATCGACGTCGAAGCGAAACTCCTTCGGCAGCCGGACGGCCTGCGAATTGCCGGATTGAAAGACGCGCGCATATTGCGGCATAGAGAACGCTCCACAGATCGTATATATAGTTATGTATATACGCGGCTGGCGGCACTCGTGCAAGAAGTCGTTCCGTTAGCGAGGCAGGATGCCGAAAGGCGAGAGCGTCAGCAGATCGGGATCATCGCTCGCCGTCGCTTTCGCCACTTGGGCATGGCTCATGCTGTAGCCGTAGGAAAGGACGCGGACGCCGTCGATCATGAAGAACTGCGCCTGGTCCAAGCCGGGCCGCAGGCTGCCCGTTACGGTGACGGTCTCGTACATTCTTTCGAGGTGCAGAGGCTCCTGCGGAACGACGCGGACCAGCTGATTGGGCGGAGGGGAGGGCATGTGGCTGCAGGCTCCGGCCCAGGGGACCAGCATGAATTCGTAGACGAGATCACCATCCTGGTCGACCGGCAGCACGAAGCCCGTCAATTCTACGGGCTGGCCTTCGTCATGCCAGGCAAGCGTTTCGCCCTGCGGGCCGCTGACCGTCTTGCCCGACAGCGGCATTGTCGCCTTGGCCTGTTCGGCCGGGCGCAAAGCGCTCCAGAAGATGGGCTGGGCTGCGGCAAAGGCATCGGAAACCGGCGGTGCGGAAGCAAATGCCAGCACCCCGAACATCAGGCGAAACAGTCTGTGCTTCATCATCGCGTCTCCCGTGGCGGCCGTTTCGGCGACCTGCCGCTGCCGCGGAGGGTACTCCTGATTTCGCTCGGCCGTCCATCCGCTTTCCCTCGGCGCAAAGGATTCCCTGACCAAGCCCTTCGAGGCGATCGATGCGGTGCTGCGCATCTTCAACCTGCTCGAAACTCGCATCCTGACGCTGGAACTCACGGGCTGGCGACGCCGAAATCGGACCGCCCGGGGACGATTGATCGCCTCCGCTCAACGTCCGAAAGCGGGCCGATTTCAGGTCAGGGATTGACCCAGCGGCAAGAAGAGAGGGCGCCGGCTTCGTCATAACAGAACAGCGCGCGTCGATTGTCCTGCTTCCGCAGCTGGAACCAATCCAGCGTCCAGGCCCGGAAGATCAAGACGCCAAAGCGCGTCTTTCCCTCGGCCTCATCCGCAGGCTCTGCCGCGTCGATCGTTTCGAAGGCGCGTTCGTCCCCGGGCGGGCCGCCCGCATAGGTCATCCGCGTCCGCGCGGGCAGCCTGCCCCACGCGGCATTAGCACCTGCGCTTCCCGGCCCATGAAGCTCGACCGCCCCTTGAAGCCGAAGCTGCAGCCGGCTCTCGGCGCTAAAGCCGAGGATCGTGACGCGGGGATTGACTAAAAGTTCCAGCCATTTGGAGCTGCGCGTATCCGTATGAAATTCGAGACACCGCGCCAACCTATCGGCCGCACGCAGCACGACCATGCGCGCCTGCGGCTTCGCCTCGGTATCGATGGAGCAGAGGCTCACATAGCGGAAACCCGACTGCGGATCCGCCGCAGCCGTTTCCAGCTCCGCCCATGCCGAGGCATCGATGTCAGTCAGATCCACCGGCAGTCGCTCAGACGGAACGGGCGATGCCGCCGTCGACGCGGATGTTCTGGCCGGTGATGTAGCCCGCACCTTCCGACAGGAGGAAGGCGATGGTGGCGGCGATTTCATCGCTCGTGCCGTAGCGGCCCATCGGAACGCTGTCCCGCCGCTCGTCGGTCGCGGGCAGGCTGTCGATCCAGCCGGGCAGGACGTTGTTCATGCGGATGTTCTTGGCCGCATAGGTATCGGCGAAGATTTTGGTGAAGCTTGCCAGTCCCGCCCGGGCGACCGCAGAGGTCGGGAACATCGGCGAAGGCTCGAAGGCCCATGCCGTCGAAATGTTAACGATCGCACCGCCGCGCTGGGCTTCCATGATCGGCGTTACCAGACGGGTCGGCCGCACGGCGCTGAGGAAATAGACCTCCATGCCCTTGTGCCAGTCCTCGTCTGAAATTTCGAGGATCGGCGCACGCGGGCCGTGACCGGCGGAATTGACCAGCGCGTCGATCCGCCCCCATCGCTCCATCGCCAGATCGACGAGCCGCTTCAGGTCGTCGTTCGACTGGTTCGAGCCGGTGACGCCGACGCCGCCGAGCTCATTTGCCAGCGCCTCTCCCTTGCCGGAGGAAGAGAGAACAGCGACGCGATAGCCGTCCGCGGCGAGCCTCCTGGCGGCCGCCGCCCCCATGCCGGACCCGCCGGCGGTGATGAGAGCGACTTTTCCTTCAGACATTGAAACCTCCGATAGCTGATTTTGCGCAGCATTATGACAGATGCCTTCGGGACTTTCGCGCGAGAAAGAAAGCTGCCAGACTGTAGAAAATCTACTGGATATGCCGATGAACCCATCCCGTCGCACGCTGCCGCCCCTGAATGCCCTGCGCGCCTTCGAGGCCTCCGGCCGCAGGCTGAATTTCCGCGCCGCCGCCGAAGAATTGGGCGTCACGCAGGGCGCGGTCGCGCAGCAGGTTCGCGCGCTGGAGGATCAGCTCGGCCTCAGGCTGTTCCAACGCCTTGCCCGCGGCCTTGCGCTCACTGCCTATGGCACGGCCTATCTGGCGGACGTGACCCGCGCCTTCGATACGCTTGCCGAAGCGACCGCGCGGCTTCTCGACCGGCCGGAAATGGTAACGATCACCGCCACCCCCACGGTCGCCACCAGGCTGTTGATCCCGCGGCTCGCCGAGCTCTACGCGGCCCTTCCCGACATCGATCTGAGGACGGTCGCCACCGAGGCGCTTGCCGATTTCGACCGCGACCAAGTAGACATCGCGGTGCGCCTCACCCGCCCGCCTTTTCCGGCAAACCTGCAGGCGCAACTGCTGTTTCGCCAGGAACTTGTGGCGGTCGCAAGCCCGCATCTGGTCAAGGGCCTGACCTTGCCCTTAAGCGGCGAACAGCTTCGCAAACTGCCGCTTCTGCATGACTCGCACGATCACTGGCCGGTATTCCTGCGCACGCGCGGGAAGCTGCCCGGCGCGGCCTTCAACCATACGACCCTGGCGCTCGACGCCGCACTTGCCGGCCGGGGCGTCGTGCTCGCCTGCCGGGCTTTCGTCATGGCCGATCTCGAGGCCGGACGGCTGGTGCAGGTGACTGATGCGACGGCGACCATTGGACCCGATTACTACCTCGTACGCAAGCGCTCGTCATCGCCGCGAAAGGCTGTGGACGCGGTCTGGGACTGGTGTGCGACGCAGTTGCCGCTCTCCTGAAGCGCCGCGTCGGCCGGTTAAGAGTGGCTCGCTGCTGCTCTTTCTGCCGCTCTTTCTGCCGCTCAGACCATCGACGTGATGATGCGATCGAACATCCGGTCGCTGAGCCAGCGGCGCAGCCACAGGACCGGGCCTGCCATGTAGCCGGTATGATACCGTGTCTTCGGCCTGGCTGCGGTGATGGCTTTCAGAATGGTGGCCGCCACGACGGCGGGGTCCGACAGCCGTGAGCCGGAATAGATTTCATGCATGCTGGCCGCGGCCTTGTTGGCCCCCTTGGCATAGGCGCCGCTGCCTGACGTCTTCTTCAGATTGTCGGCGGCGATATGCCCCCATTCCGTTTTGATGCCGCCCGGCTCGACGATGACGACGTCTATCCCGAAAGGTTTGGTTTCCAGGCGAAGCGTATCCGACCAGCCTTCGAGCGCATGCTTCGTCGCATGATACCAGCCGCCGAACGGCGTGTAGATCTTGCCGCCGATCGAGGTGATGTTGACGATCTTTCCGAACTTGTTCTCGCGCATTTTGGGGAGCACGAGTTGCGTCAGCCGGGCAAGCCCGAAGAGGTTGACCTCGAACTGCCGGCGGCCTTCGTCGACCGGGACATCCTCGATCGCCCCGTAGGAGCCGTAACCGGCATTGTTGATGAGAATATCGATCGAGCCGCGTTCCGCCACGATCCGCTCGACCGCAGCCACGATCTCCTCGTCCTTGGTGAGATCCAGCGGCACGGCGACGGCGCCGCGCTGCGCGAGTTCCTGCATCTGCTCGACGCGGCGCGCGGCGACGTAGACCCGGTAACCCTCCTGCAGCAGTTTCTGGGTCGTGGCATTGCCGATGCCGGACGAGGCTCCGGTGATCAAAGCGGTTTTTTTCTTGGCGGTATTGGATGAGATAGCCATGACAGCACCTTCAGTTGATGGAATGGGGTCGGCGGGCCACGTCGGACTGACGGCCTCGCCAGTCGGTTAGTTTTGGAAGTCGGTGGAGAAGGCTCCGGGTTTGCCCGGTGTCGCCGTTACGCAATCTCCGCGGGAGCAAACCCGGATGAGCTGCCAGCCAAAGGCGGACGATGTGTCTGTGATAAGCCAGTTCTTCGACATCGCAGTTCTTTGCATCCTATTTTGAACAGTGTTAAGATGCACATATAGACGTCAATTTGAACGCTGTATAGATGTACGTACGAAAAATTTTGGAGCGCTGGAGTGTCTGAAAAGCGGGGCTATCATCACGGGGAGCTGAGGAAGGCGCTGATCACCGCCACCGACGACATCCTTAGAGAAAACGGCATAGAGGGGTTCTCATTGCGTGATGCCGCGAGACGAGCCGGCGTGTCGCCGGGAGCGCCCGCGCACCATTTCGGCAGCGCATCGGGCCTGCTGACCGAAGTGGCGATTCTGGGCTATGAGGAGCTGGCCCGCTATCTCGGTGAGGCAGTGGATGACGGAACGCCGGCCGGAAGGATGCGCGCCCTGGCCGCGGCCTATGTCGCCTTCGCGCTCGACCATCCCGGCCGGTTCCGTCTGATGTTCCGCAAGGATCTCGTCAATCGCACCAACCCCGTTTACGAAGAAACGAGCAAACGGGCTCTTTGGCCTTTCGCCGAAGCCATCGCGCGGGTCAACGGCACGACTTTGGAGGCACTATTGGAAGCGCGGAACCTCGCCCCGATCTTTGCCGCCTGGTCCACCGCCCACGGCATCGCCTATCTCGCACTCGAAGACAAGATGCACTTCGCGCTCCAGGGCAACTACGATGAGGACTTTCGTAAAAGGCTCCTGCCGGAAATACTGAAAGCTCAATGGGCATAACATGGGCCGGCGGGAGCCGGCCCCATCGACTTCAAAACATCGTGTTCTTGTTGGCCGCCTCTTTCGGAACGGCCTGAATCACGTCCCAATGCTCGACGATCTTGCCGTCCTTGACGCGGAAGATATCGACGATGGCCTGGCCGCGATCGTCGGCGCCGTTCGTCGCGTGCACATGCAGCCAGACGAGATCGCCATCGGCGGCACTGCGGACGATCTCCGCCTTCGATTGGGCATTGTCCTTGAAGAAGCCGGTGAAGAAGGAAATCAGCGGCTGCTTGCCGTCGGGAACCTGCGGATTGTGCTGCCGGTAATCCTCCGCAACGACCGAGGCGGCCGTTAGATCGTGCTTGTTGAAGAATTTGTCGTAAAATCCCACCACCAGCTTCCGGTTGGCTTCCTCGACCTTCAAGTCGCGAGCGGCCGATTCAGCAGAAGCGCCCGAAGGCGCGGCGATGCCTGCCAGAATGGCGAGCGCGAAAAGCGATTGAAATTTCATGCATCAAGCTCCTTGGTATGGATCAGCGATCTAGTCTAAAAGACAGACTATGAGAGCTGGTCTATGAAACCTCACCTTGCCCGGCAAGAAGGCAGGTTTTGGTGGCAAGGTCAGCCTGCGGTGACCGAGGAGAGGGCATGCCTGGGGAATGGAACGAGCCGAAACAACAGCCTGGAGCCGGCTGCCCGATCAGAGGTGTGCTCGATCGCATCGGTGATCAATGGAGCCTGCTCACCCTCGAAGCGCTTGAACAAGAAAAGAAACGCTTCAACGAGCTGCAGCGCGAGATCGGCGACGTTTCGAAACAGATGCTCTCCAAGACATTGCGGCATCTGAAACGGGACGGCTTCATCAGCCGCACGGTCTATCCTGAGGTTCCGCCGCGGGTGGAATATGAACTGACGGAGATGGGGCGCTCATTCCTGATCCCGATGAAAGTGCTGATCGGCTGGGCGGACCGGAACCATTCGGAAATCCTGAGGGCGCGGGAGCGGAATGAGACAGGTTAGAATTTAAGCCACCAACAGCTCAATGCTTGCCACCTGATCGAGAATTGGTATTCGTGATTTGCCTTTCGCTTGCGCTCAAGGCGTGCGTCGCTGCCGCTTCTATAAGGCGCCCCCATCACGCCAGCAACACCTTTCCCCCCGTGCGGAAGGGCAGGGCGGCGCGCAGCGCCTCGCCGATCATTTCCAGAGGATAGACCTCCCGCACCTCAGTCGCGATCACCTTGCAGGCGATCATCGCCGCCACCTCTGCATAGGCGCGCTGGACGTCGCCCATCGCCTCGGAATGGACCCATTCCCTGAGGTGGCAATAGGAGAAGGCGATGTCGGAATGGGAGGCCCAGAAGGATGGCGGGATGCTCTCTCCCGACAGCAGGCCATAATGCAGGAAGTGCCCGCCGGGCTTCAGCACATTGGCGAGGATCGAAGCGCGTGTGCCACCGACACAGTCGAGCACGGCGTCGAGCCCGGACCTGCCGGCGAGGCCGGTGGCGAGATCGCCATCCGCTCTATCGACGATGACAGCCTCCAGCCGGCCCCGCAGGCGCGCGAGGGATTCTTCGCTGCGGACGATCGCGATCGGCTCGACGCCAACGGCGTTTGCCATGCCGATCAGGATCGACCCGATCGAAGAGGCGGCGGCATTGATGGCGATACGCATGCCGGGTCTCAGCCCGATCTTCTTATGCAGCATTAGCCAGGCGGTCATCGGGTTGACATAGCTGGTCGCGGCCTCGAAATCCGAAAGCGCGTCGGGCACGCGAAGGCACCA
This sequence comes from Rhizobium sp. BK049, assembly GCF_014193135.1. Taxonomy (NCBI): domain Bacteria; kingdom Pseudomonadati; phylum Pseudomonadota; class Alphaproteobacteria; order Hyphomicrobiales; family Rhizobiaceae; genus Rhizobium; species Rhizobium sp. BK049. Next base: position 45,324 of record NZ_JACHYV010000024.1, on the reverse strand, counting down.
GTTCGGATCGGTATCCTTGAACTCCTGCCATCCGCCGGCGCTGCGCACCGGCAGCACGCGTGCCCCCGGCGCAAGCCCATGAACCTCTTCGCCGCATTCTTCGACCACCCCGAAGGCTTCGAAGCCTGGGATGAAGGGCAGGGTCGTGCGGCCGGCATAGGCGCCAGAGATGGTGATGATATCGGAGGGATTAATCGAGCGCGCCAGCAGGCGAACGCGAACCTGGTCTCGCGAAAGCGGCGCCAGATCGGCGCGTTCGATGCCGACGACCTCCTCGGCCGGCCCGAATTTTCGCACGACCGCCTGATATTGCATTTGCATCCCCCACACAGTCGGTTAGAACACGCCTTCGAAATTTCGGTGATCGAATGAGCGTTGACGACAGGCCTTTAGCATCGTTCCGGGTCTCGATGCGAGACATCGACATTTATGGCCATGTCCACAATTCGGTTTACCTCGATTATTGCGAGGATGCGGTCGTGGAGTTCCTGCGCCACCGGGAGATCCTCAGCCACTTCCGCCACACCACCTCAGGTGTTGCCTATCACGTGAAGAAGGCGGAGATCACCTTTCACAACCCGATTGACGTCGACGATATCGTCGAGGCGAAGGTCAAGGTCGAGAAGATCGGGCGGTCAAGCCTCTCCTTTACGATCGAGCTCTATCGCCAGCGCGACGGCGCCCATAGCGCCTCGGCCGGCCTCGTCTGGGTCTGCGTCGGCCTTTCCGACAGCCGCCCGACGCCGATCCCCGAGGCGACGAGAGCCGCCTTGTCGCAGGGCTGACCCATGCCGATCCACGCGGAGCTTCTTCGACACGCCACAGAGAGACCGGACAAGCCGGCAGTCGTGATCGACGGTGGCTCCCTGAGCTATGGCGAACTCTATAGCCGTGCCGGCGCGATCTACCGGTTCATCCAGGCGCTTCCGCGCTCGAACGGCCGTTCATTCGATCTTCCCGGCGTCGAGAAGCTTGTAGCGGTCAGCCTCGGCAATCACATCGGTTTTGCCGAGTATTTCATTGCTGCCACCGCGCTGCCGAATGCCTGCGCTGTCATCGATCCGATGATGCCGGAAGCAACGATCGAGCGCATCGTCGAGCGCCTGGCGCCGGACGTGCTTGTCGTCGATGATGCTGCCAGCGCAAGCGCCGAGATCGGCCGCCGGCTCGGTGTTCCCGTGATCGTCGCCGGCGCGGAGCCCTTTGACCTCGCCGCGACGGGAGACGACATGCCCGTCGATGCCGAGCGGATCTTCCTGATCGGCTTCACCTCGGGCACGACAGCCGAACCGAAAGCCTATTACCGCTCGCGCGAACAGTGGCGCCGAAGCCTCGATCGGGGGCGTCTCGTGTTCGAACTCCAGGACGCGCCCTCGACCCTGTGCCCGGGAGCGCTGGCGCATGGGCTCGCGCTTTACGCACTCGTCGAAGCGCTCGATGCCGGAGCAACCTTCCATTCGATCGGGAAATGGGATGCCGGCGCGGTCGCGCGCATTCTCTCCTCAGAAAAGATAGAGCGGCTGGTTGCCGTGCCCACCCATATAGCGGGCATCGCCCGGGCATGGAGCGAGCCGATTCAATCCTTACGCGACGTGCTGACCGCCGGCGCCAAGCTGAACCTCAACGAAGTCCAATCCATGCGCCGACTTTTTCCGAAGGCGCGCATCCGAGAATATTGCGGCGCCTCCGAGATCGGTTTCATGACCGTTTCGACGCTCGTTGGCGCCGCGACCGATTTTCCGATCGACCGAGTCGGGCGAGCCTATCCCGGCGTCGAAATCTCCATTCGCGACCCGGAGGAAAACGATGTCGGCACCGATGTGCCGGGCACCATCTTCGTCAACAGCGACCTGATTGCCGACGGCTATCTCTGGGGCGACGACGGCCAGGCGTTCCGGGTCACCCCGGCGGGCGCGACTGTCGGCGATCTCGGCGAGATCGATGCAAACGGCATGCTGCGGGTGATCGGCCGGGCGGGCGGCATGATGATATCGGGCGGCAACAACGTCTATCCCGCCGAAGTCGAGAGCGCGCTCAAAACCTGCCGCGGCGTCGAAGATGCCGTCGTCTTCGGGCGGCCGGATCCCTATTACGGCCAAAGCATCGTTGCCGTCGTCTCGGGGGAGGCGATGGATGCGAAAATGCTTGCCGAGCATTGCGCCGGCAGGCTTGCAAGGTTCAAGATCCCCAGGCAGTTCTACCATATCGGCGCCTGGCCGATGACGAGCAGCGGCAAGATCGCGCGCGGGCAGGTAGAGGCATCGGTGATTTCGGGAGACGGTCTTGTCCTACGCCTATCAGCCTGACGAGGATTGGCAGCCGGTCGTGGTCGCCGCCTACCGCACGCCGATCGGCCGGGCCTTCGGCTCGCTGTCGACGGTTGCAGCCGAAGACCTGCTTACCCCCATCATCCGCCGGATCGTCGCAGAAACAGGCGTTGCGCCCGATGCCATCGACGACGTGCTGGTCGGCAATGCCGCAGGCGGCGGCGGCAATATCGGCCGGCTGGCCGCCCTGCATGCCGGCCTGCCCATGGCCGTTCCCGGTGTTGCGATCGACCGGCAATGCGGTTCCGGCCTCGAAGCGATCATCATGGCCGCTCGGCTGATCCAGGCGAAGGCCGGTTCGTGTTTCCTTGCCGGCGGCGTCGAAAGCGTCAGCACTGCGCCGTGGCGCGTGGAACGACCGAAGACGAATGGCGCCGTGCCGCGCTTTTACGGGCGGGCGCGGTTTTCACCTGAGGCGATCGGCGATCCCGAGATGGGTGGCGCCGCCGAAAATGTTGCGCGCAAATTTGACATCTCGCGCCAGAGGCAGGATGAGTTCGCCCTACGCAGCCACCGGCTCGCCGTCGCAGCGGCCGAAGCAGGCCGCTTCCGGCCGGAGATCGTCGAGATCGCCACCGCCAGCGGCCCCGTAACGCGAGACGAATGTCCGCGCCCGACGACCTCGCTCGAGGCGCTCGCAAAGCTGAAACCCGTTTTCCTGGCGGATGGCTCGGTGACGGCAGGCAATGCTTGCCCTGTGAACGACGGCGCCTGCTTGGTGCTCGCAATGAGCCGCGGCATGGCGAAGAGCCTCGGCATCGAAAAAGGCCTCGCCTTCATCGACAGCGCCGCCGCCGGCGTCGACCCCAACCTGCTCGGCATCGGTCCGGTCGCCTCGACTGACAAGCTTCTGCAGCGCCAGCCTCACCTGTCGCTTTCCGCGATCGACGCCATCGAATTCAACGAGGCTTTCGCGGCGCAGGTTCTGGCGTCGCTCGATCAGCTGGATATATCAGCCGACGCGGTCAACAAGGAGGGCGGCGCGCTGGCGCTCGGCCATCCCTTCGGCGCCTCCGGCGCGATCCTCGTGACCCGGCTCTACAGCCAGCTCATCCGCGGGGATGGTCGGAGGCCCGCCGCCACCGGTCTCGCCATGATCGGCATCGGCGGCGGCATAGGACTGACGGCGCTGTTCGAGGCAGTCAGGCTTTCCTGATAGAAAGGCAAGTCTGCCCGGTTCGGACCCGGAAGCTACCCCTCACCCAAACACTCTCCCCGTAAAAACGGGGAGTGGGGACGTGCCGTACGAGAGGTCGGTGAGGAACCGAGACGTTGCGGCATGTCCCTGCTCCCCGCGCGCGGGGAGCAATCATGTTTAATTTTTGCTGGTATCGTGGCGTCCATCGTCTTTCGAGAGAGCATGGAACTGCTCGAGACTTGCCGTGAACAACGCAATCAGCACGGCATCGAGCCGATCGTTCTTGGCCCGCTTGAGCCGGCTCTTGGCAAAGAAGCGCAATTGCGCCGGCTGCAGACGCGCCGCCGGCCGCTTGCCGGCCCGCAGATGCGCCAGCAGCCGCCATTCATAGCCGCCGGAGGCTTCGAAGCCGATGCGGCTGACGTCATGCTCTCGAAGAAAGGCGTCAAGCGCCTTCAGGCCAGCGGTGTCGTACGTGACCCTCAGCCTTGCCTTACCGGGATGGAGGGCAATGTCGAGATGGCTTTTGCCGACATCGATTCCGGCACAAATCATGCTATTATCGGTCATCTTCGTCGTCCCTGTCTTGGATACGAACCCCAAGGTTCCTGCAACCACACGGGCCAGATGAAGAGCCGGTTGCGATCCTGCTCCCCACAGCCCCAAACGGCTAAGAAGGTGACGATCCGACAACCAGCTGCCGGGCGGGCGGCCACCCGCCCGGCAGGCAGTATCCTACATTTTGCGCATCCAAGAAGGTGGCGGCAGCCGGATGAGGGGCGACACCAGCGCACCGCCCTCCATTTCCGCAAGACAATTCGATCACAGGACTAGCCGCCCTACTGCCTTGGCATAGGTCGACAGCGACCGAGAGAGAATGGTTCGGACCCGCGATCCGGCGCATTCTGCTGGCGATCAGTTCCGGCCAATGAAGCCGCCTGGCCTCGTGAAGTGCGCGGTTTCGGGACTCCGAGCAGTTCCTGCTCGCCTTCATTCAGCAATGCAGATCAACAGAGGATATTCCTCGTAAACAAGGGAGATTACCATGAAGATCATCGTTATCGGCGGGACCGGCCTCATCGGCTCGAAGACGGTGGAAAGGTTGCGCAAGAAGGGACACGACGTTTTGGCGGCCTCGCCGAATTCGGGCGTCGACACGATCACCGGCAAAGGCGTCGCCGAAGCGCTTGCCGGGGCGCAGGTGGTACTCGACCTCGCCAACTCGCCTTCCTTCGAAGACCAGGCCGTGCTGGAATTCTTCCAGACCTCGGGCCGCAACCTGCTCAAGGCCGGGGCTGCGGCCGGCGTGAGACATCACATCGCGCTGTCGATCGTCGGCATGGAGCGGCTGCAGGGCAGCGGTTACATGCGGGCCAAGATGGCGCAGGAAGAGCTGATCAAGAGCTCCGGCATTCCCTATACCATCGTGCACTCCACCCAGTTCCATGAATTTATGGCCGGCATCGCCCAGGCGAACACGGTCGGCCAGACCGTGCACCTGTCGCCGGCCTATCTGCAGCCGATCGCCTCGGACGATGTCGCCGACGTCATGGCCGAAGTGGCGCTCGCAGCACCCGTGAACGGCACGATCGAAATCGGTGGCCCGGAAAAGATCCGCCTGACCGATATCGTGACACGGCTCTTCAAGGCGACGCACGATCCGCGCCAAGTGACGGCCGATCCGCACGCCCGCTATTTCGGCGTCGAGCTCGATGACACTTCGCTCGTCGCCGGCGCTAATGCGCGGCTCGGCAAGATTCGCTTCGACGACTGGCTGCGCCAGCAGCCCCCAGAAAAAAAAGCGCGTGACGGCGAAGCGTCGCCTGTCGACCCATTCCCATCATCGGAGGAGACCAGACATGCTTAGGAAAATAGTCTCGGCGGCGGCCTTTGCGCTTGTCCTTGCCGCCGGCACTCAGGCTGACGCCGCTGGCGGCAAAGCCAAGGTGACCCTCGTCTTTGACCAGAAGCTGCCCAATGTTCCCGGCAAGAGCATGAAGGCCGTGCTGGTGGAATATGAACCGGGCGGCCAGTCGCCCGGCCATACGCACCCGAAGTCGGCCTTCATCTACGCCACCGTTCTCGAAGGGGCGATCACTAGCAAGGTGAATGACGGGCCGGAGAAGACCTACAAGGCCGGCGAGAGCTTTCCCGAATTTCCCGGCGATCATCACGCCGTCAGCAAGAATGCCAGCAAGACAAAACCGGCGCGCCTGCTTGCGGTGTTCGTGCTCAATACCGACGAGACGGATCTGACGACAGACGACAAGTAACCTCAACCTCGATGCCCGGCGCCGCCGGGCATCGATCCCGTCCGCCGCGTTCAAACAGCCTGCAGCGCCAGCTCCAGATCGGCGATCAGATCATCCGGATGCTCGATGCCGATCGACAGCCGGATTGTCGATTCCAAGACGCCAATGCGCTCCCTGACATCGGCCGGCACGCCGGAATGCGTCATGGCGGCGGGGTGGCTCGCCAGCGACTCCGTGCCACCGAGGCTGACGGCGAGCTTAAAGACCTGCAGCGCGTTCAGGAATTTGAAGGAGGCCGGCTGGCCGCCGCGGATATCGAAGGAGAAGGTCGAGCCGGCACCGGTGCATTGCGCGGCGAAGGTGCGGCCCGACGGCGAATCCGGATCGTGGTAGGGGAGATAATGAACCGTCTCGACCTTCGGATGATCCCGCAGGAAATCGGCCACCGCTCGCGCATTGCTGTTCGCCCGCTCCATGCGTAGCTGCAGCGTTTCGAGCGACCGGCCGAGCATCCAGCAGGAATGCGGATCGAGCTGCGTGCCGATCGCGCCACGCAGCGCCTTGACCTGCTTGATGACAGCCTTGCGTCCGAGGACGGCGCCGGCGATCAGATCCGAATGGCCGCCGACATATTTGGTCAGCGAATAGAGCGAGATATCGGCGCCATGCTCGATCGGCCGCTGGAAGACCGGCCCGAGCAGGGTATTGTCGCAGACGACGACCGGTACATGCCCCTGCCTTGCGCCGATTGCATCGGCCACGCGCCGGATCAGCGCGACGTCCACCAGGCTGTTGGTCGGGTTGGCGGGCGTCTCGATCAGGATCACGGACACGCGACCCTTGCCGACCGCCTCATCCGCCGCCTTCTGCACCGATGCCTCGCTGACGCCATCGGCAAAGCCGACCGCGGCGACGCCGAAATTGAGGAAGGTCTTCGCCAGTAAGGTTTCCGTGCCGCCATAGAGCGGCTGCGAATGCAGGATCGCATCCCCCGGCCGGACGAAGGCGAATAGAGTAGTGGCGATCGCCGCCATGCCGGAAGAGAAGAGCGCACCGCTTTCCGTCCGCTCGTAAACGGCGAGCCTGTCCTCCACGATCTCGCTGTTCGGATGATTGAAGCGCGAATAGACGAGGCCGGCGCCCTTGCCGGCCGGCGGCTCGCGACGGCCGGAGACATAATCGAAGAAATCGCGGCCATCCTCGGCGGAATTGAAGACGAAGGTGGAGGTCAGAAACACCGGCGGCTTGACCGCCCCTTCCGAAAGTTCGGGATCGTAGCCATAGTTCAGCATCTGCGTTTCGGGATGCAGGGCATGATTGCCGATATGGGTTTTGGAAGGATGCGGGGCGGTCATGATCGTCTCCTCTGTCGAACCTGCCGAAGGACAGGATACATCAAATCGGGGAGCAGTCATCGAGACTGCTCGATTAAGAGTGGCGATGATGTCGTCCGAAAACCGCTCACCCTTTCGGCCTCGTGCCGAGACGCTCAGCTCGCGATCTCGCCCAGAGTATCGGCGACATAGGCGCCGCGCGCACCCATTGGCAGCGGATGGCCTGTCGTCGTGTCCCGCGCCGTCTGATGCTCCAGCTCGGCATTGAGCTCCGCGCCGACAATGAGAATGACTACGGAAAGCCAAATCCAGATGAGAAAGCCGATCAACGCGCCAAGGGTGCCATAGGTCGCGTTGTAATTGGCGAAATGCTCGAGATAGAAGGAGAAGCCAAGCGACATGGCGGCCCAGGCGAGCGCAGTCAGCCCCGCGCCCCATGTCATCCACCGGATCCTGGCAGGCTCGCGGCTCGGGCCGAAACGGTAGACCAAGGTCACGGCCACCGCGGCGACGAAGAGAAGCAGCGGCCATCTCAAGAGAAGCGCCATCTGCTCCTGGAACTGGTCGAGCCAGAGATAGGAGAGCACGACAGGCATGACGCCCACGAGCGCCACCATGACGACCGCAAAAACCATCGCGCAGAGGGTAAAGCAGAGCCCGATCAGATTGAGCCGCACCAGGCTGCGCTTCTCCCTCTCCTCATAGGCGACGTTCATTGCGTCGAAGATCGCCAGCGTGCCGCTATGCGTGCTCCACAGTGCAATGCCAAGACCGACGAAAAAGGTAATGCCGAGCGTGCTCTCGCGGTTTTCGACCAGGGCCTTGATCTGATCGGCAAGAAGATCGAAGGCCCCGGGCGGCAGAAGCACGGCGAGCTCGCGAAGATGTTCGGAGATGGTGATGGGATCCGCCACCATGCCATAAAGCGAGACCAAGGCTGCCAAGGCCGGAAACAGTGCCAGGAGCAGATAGAAGGTCACGCCCGCCGCAATGAGGGTGACCCGGTCGTCGAGGACCTCATGGAAAACGCGCCAGAACACATCGCGAAGGCCGCTCATCGGAATGGCCTCGGGTGTCGCCGCGCTGCGCCCGTGATCGTCACCAGACCAGGCGACTGCCGCCGGCGGCGCCAGCGAGCTGCGCTGCCTTGCCTGCATAAACACGATCGCCCCGACGGCGGCGGCGACTATCGCAGTGGCGAGGGGATATCTCTTGAGGTGGAGCGCATCAGCCATTACCCTATCCTCCGAATTGCTTCGTGGATAACGCCGGGTGCGGCTAAAGGATGCAAGCCGTTGCTTTCCTCCGGAGATTTCGAGTGAGTGGAGGGCGCCCGCTGCCGCTCGAAGCGCCGCAAGGCAGGAACTGCCTCGGCTTAGAAAATCTTAAGTCGATGATTCTACGTGTATAATTTCTCGTACGGAAGCCAAATCGACCGTTGCTTTCGTTACTTCGGTAAAGCCATGTTCATGCGCTTTCGCGGGCATGGCATCCTTGCAGCGCCAGAAGAGCAAATTCGCGCCCGCAAACCACCGGATAGAAGGCAATTCTATTCCGGCAGGCCGGCCTTGCGCAACGCCAACGCCAGCCCATTCATTAGCTGAGGCCGCACCACGTCCATCCGGACAAACTCGCCTATCGTCCAGCCAGGCGCGACCTGCAGGAGGCGCCCGGCAGCGGCTCGAGCGGCCTCCAGCCGATCGAGATTGGCATAACTTGCCACTAGGCTGGCATGAAGGATGCTAAAACCGGGGTTCACCTGGATGCCGAGAGCTGAATACTTTACCGCGTCCTCGAACTGCGAGGTAAACAGGCTGACCCAAGCCAATGCGAGATAGGAATGGTAGTTCATTGGATCGAGTGGGCTTAGCCGAAGCGCCTTGAATGCATGGTCGCGTGAGTGGTCGTAAGTTTCGTTGAACATGTGGACCATCGCGCTTAATCCGTAAGCGAGCGACGAATTGCCGTCCAGCATCAGTGCCCTGTCAAGCGCGTTGATCGAGCGCTCGTAACCGTGGGTTATCGTGGCATGGACGAAAGCTCCGAGGCAAAGCGCCTGCGGATCGTCCCGGCCGGTCGCGAGTGCCGCGTGCGCGTGTCTAAGGGCAGCGGCTCTATCCTCGGGATGGAAGCCGCCGCGCAGGAAACGCTGCTCGTATCCCCAGGCGGCATAGCCATGTGCGCAGGCGTAGTCGGGATCAAGACGCAAGGCCTCTCTCAGCAACCGCAGGGCTTCATCGGACTCCGCCGGCGTGTTGGCATAACTGTGCGGCAACGCGCGGAGAAAAAAATCATAGGCATCCAGGCTGCCTGGCCGTTTGCGGCGCGCGCGCTCGATCTCCGCCCGCCGGATCGTCGGCTCAAGTGTACCAACGATCCGCTCGGTCAACTGATCCTGCAGATCGAAAATGTCCTCCGCTGCGCCCTCAAACCTGTCGGCCCAGATATGGGTTGCGTCCCGCCCTTCGATCAGTTGCGCAGTGATGCGCAACCGGTTCGCTGAGCGCCGGATACTGCCTTCCAGCACATAGCGGACACCAAGTTCTCTGGCGATCTGCCTGACGTCGATGGCCTTATGTTTGTATGCGAAGGTGGAGTTTCGCGCGATGACGAACAGGCTCGGAATTTTGGAAAGATTGGTGATGACATCCTCGACCAGTCCATCCGCAAAATACTCCTGTTCTGGATCGCCGCTCATGTTCTCAAAGGCCAACACGGCTATCGACGGCCTATTCGGCAGGACAGGTGGCCTCGCCAATCGCGTCTCCGGTGAAGTCCCTTCCTGCACGAGGCGATGCACCGTGATCGGCTCGGTGATATTCTTGACCTGCTGCTCCCCCATCGATTCAAATCCGAAGGCAAGTGTCTTCTCGACCTCCCGCACGACTTTGCCGGAGATGCAGATGCCACCGGGATCAGCGAGTTGCTGCAGACGCGCCGACACATTGACGCCTTCTCCATAGCGGTCATCGCCGTCGACTATGACTTCACCGAGATTGAGCCCAATCCTCAGCTCCAGCCGCTCGTTTTGCGGCACCTTCGCATTGCGCTCGTTCAGCGCGCGCTGCACCGACACCGCGCATTCCACAGCATCCACGGCGCTGCCGAACTCGGCGAGCAAGCCGTCGCCCATGAGCTTGAAGATGCAGCCGCGTCGCTTGGTGATTTCTGGTTCGATCAGCGCTTTGCGCATCGCGGTGAGACGCTCGAACGTGCCCGTCTCGTCCCGCTCCATCAGCGCCGAGTACCCGACGACGTCGGCCGCTAAGATAGCCGCGAGCTTCCTGTCCATCTACCCCCTCACATGAAGCCATGCCGAACATTAACATAGAAGCGGAAAGCCACCTAGGAGCCTTCCCGGCAGCAGCAGCAAATGCCGGCAAGATGAAGCATCACCACATCCGTTGTCCGCGGACAACCGATCCAGGAGATGCCTGCCGATCATGCCGAAAGAAGATCTTACAGAACCTGCGCGGACAGAAAGCCGTTGACCCGCCGCTGCAAAAGAGCAAACCGGCGGCAACGGCAGCCACGACGCCAACTGGCCTCATGTGGCGACAACTAGGCGGCCATCGTTCGCGGCTGATCATAGGTCGCCGCCCCCGGTTGTCCGCGGACAACGACGCAGGAGATCATCTGCGCGATATCGCTGGTAGACATCGGCTTGAATTCGCCGCATTGCGGCACTACCTCGTGACGAGCCGAAGCGCTGCCCTCCTAGCTGCTTTGGCCCGATAGACAGCACTCCTCCTCCCATGCTGTCGGTCACTATCGAAGCCCGGCGCACTCTCCCGCGCCGGGCTTCTGTCAGATCGATATCACACCCCCACGCCGTTCGAAGCCCACATGGGGCACCGCAGGGTCACGCCCTCGTGGCGCCGACACCTCCAACGCCTCTCGTCGACCGCGGCACTCACCAACGGACGTCAGCCACGGCATCCTCCGCCAACCCTCATGCTGAGGTGCGCAGCCGGCAGGGCGGAGCCTCGAAGCACTCGCAGCAACGCCGCTCCTTTCGACGCGACTCGCACCCACGCCCCTTGAAGTGCTCTTGAGCGCCGGCGCGGTAACCTCCTACACTTCTCATGGGACGCAGCGCTCTAACCGACCACGAACAAGATCAGCAAAAAGCAACCGAGGTGACGGATGAACAAGCTTGCGCAATGCCATTGCGGATCACTCCGCGCAAAGACATCAGGCGATCCGCTCATGGTGAGCATCTGCCACTGCCGCGATTGCCAGCGCAGAACCGGCGCTGTGGCCGGCAGCGGCGCGATCTTCGCGAAGGCGGAAGTGATGATCGAGGGGGATCGCAGGATCTTCGAGCGGGACGCCGCGCAGGGGCGCAAGGTGCGATTCCATTTCTGCCCGAACTGCGGCACGTCCCTATACTGGGAAGGCGATTTCAATCCCGACCTCTACATCGTCGCCGTTGGCGCGTTCGCCGACCCGGCATTTCCACCGCCCCTGGTTTCCGTCTACGAGGAGTCCAGGCACGATTGGTTTCAGCTTCCCGATGGGGTGAAGCGCGCGCAACGCGGCCTGGTTTCGGCAGCGGCTGCGGACAAGGAGCAGGGCAGCGGCTAGCGGCCTTGATGGCCGTACGCCATGAGGGCGGCTCCTCTTCGGCAGCCCGTGCGGAGCGTGCGGCAACACCGCTCCTTGTCATTTGACACCTGCGCACCCGCGCCGACCTTCGAGGCCCTTACGGGCACCTCAGGGTGAGGCTCTCTTGGGCGTCGCCCCGGTCGCCCACGACAGCGGCACCTGGCGTGGCCAGCGCCACATCGCCGGCGGCCGCGCCACCGTCCGCTGCGCCCTCTACATGGCAACGCTCTCGGCCATTCGCTGCAGTCCGGCCATCAAGGCCTTCCACAAACGACTGCGCGCTGCCGGCAAACCACCCAAGGTCGCGCTCGTCGCCGCCATGCGGAAATTCATCGTCATGATCAACACTATCATCAAAAGACGAACCCCATGGAGCGAACCGCAACAACACGGTTGCTGAGGCGCGCAGGCCGAAGGACCGTAGCCTCGAAGGACACGCCGCAGCGCCGCTCCTTGCATCAATCAACGTGCCGCGCCCGCTCCTCTCCGGGGCAACAGTCGATATCCCGACGCATTTTTGATCAGCAGCCACCGCTCAGCTTCATCCCTGCGAAAGCTCCTCGTCTCCGCTCAAAAAGTGACAGCAACTACATGTCGTGAGAAGACAGCAGAAAGTAAAGGAACTAAACCTCAATGTTACTTCCATTTCTGGATCAAAACCAAATAAATCATGGCACTAGCCCCCTATACCGTTGCAAACTCCAGCCGCTTAGCCGGCGTCACCACCCTGGTGTCCCGGCATTAAATTTGGGAAAATTCGCTTCGATGCCATCTCTGAAGATGATGCCGCGTTCAGGCATCTCGGAAAACGATGGCGAGCGGCTGATCCCCGGGAGACGATGGCGGTTACCAACATGGTAGGCATGTGATGAGCCTTTGAGACGACCAAAGGAGCGACGGCTTTTCGAAGCCGCGCTACGATTTATGATCTTATGAGCCCGACCAAATCGGTCACCGGCTCTTAATCGTCGATTGCAGTGACTGAGAGGTTCGAGAAGTCAGCTGTGAATAAGGAAGACAGCCCATGAAACTATTTATTCTTCTCTTGGGCTTTCCCGGCGTCGGAAAGCTGACGATCGCGAGAGAACTAAGCCCGCTCCTGACTGCAAAGGTCATTGACAATCATTGGTTCAACAACCCGATACTGCGTCTGCTCGACGACGACGGATTGACGCCTCTCCCGAATGGAGTATGGGCATATACCGCAAGAGTCCGGCAAGCCGTCCTAGAAGCGATTGTCGCTTATGGCCCTGCTTCGGCGAATTTCATTTTCACGCATGCCGGCATAGAAGGTGATGAACGTAGCAATCGCACCTTTCAGCAGATTGCTGGCGCGGCCCAACAACGCGGGGCGGTGCTGGTGCCCGTGAGATTGCTCTGCGACGAGGAAGAGTTGGCGCGTCGCGTGACCACACCGGCGCGTCGCGAGCGGTTAAAGTCCGTTGACGTGCAGGCTGCCAGGGAGAAAAGCAGACGAGCCCAGGTCCTCCACCCCCAACACCCGTTTACGCTGAATTTGGATGTCACTTCGAAGACGGCGGAAGCAAGCGCAGCAGAGATTTACGATTATATCTTAAAGGTAACAGCCGGCGATCTCGGTTCGCTCCAGGACACCGGTGTCATTACCCTACCATAACCATCCGAACCTCAGCTTTCTCACACCACCAGCATCCCCTGCCGCTCAGCCAGCGTCACCTCCGCCCGCGTGCCGGCGTTGAACTCCAGAAAATCCGCCTCGATGCCGTCGCTGAAGATGACGCCGTGTTCCGGCATTTCGGAGACGATGGTGAGCGGCTGGTCCTGAGAGACGATGCCGGCGACGATGGTGGTGCCCGTGGTGCGGCTGGGGAAGGGTTCGCGTACGAAGTAACGCAGGTAATCCGCATCCCAGGCGAAGGACATGTCGATCGTCCGGTTGGCGGGTTCGAGGCCGAGCGCGCTTGCGGCTCCGAGCCAGCCGGAGTAGAGGCTCTTCAGCCAGCCGGTCGAGCCCATGCCTGTCGAGACGATGATGCCGCTGGAGGACTGGCGTTCCTCGCGCTCCTCTGCGTGAAGGATATAGCGCGCCGAGACGTGGCTTTGCGGCCCGATGAAGAGGTCGTTGACGGCGTGGATGACGGCGCCGGTGTTGAGCGTCGCCTTGGCCATGCTGACGTGTTTGATCGGCCGTTTGTTCTTCAGCGCCTCGCCGATCACTCTCGGAAGGCTCTTCGGGTTGAAAGGCAGCAGCAGGCCGTCCCAGCGCCTGGGATCGGGGTTGACCCCGAGCACCGGCTGCCCGTCGAGATATTTCAGCGTATTGGCGACCAGGCCATCCTGGCCGAGCACCACGACAACATCGTCGGGAGCGAAGACGAAGCTCGCGAGGTAGCGGCGGTCGAGGCGCTGGACGCGGGCGACGGCGCGCAGGCTTGCTTCCACCTCTGATATAGCCGTTTCGTATCGCTTCTTCTCCGCGAGGTAGTCGCTGAAGTCGGCGCCGAGATGTTCGACATAGAACTGCGCTTGCTGCACCGTGTTGAACCGGGCGATGAGTTCGTCGAGCCGGGTCGGCCTGACGACAAGGATGATCTTGCGCTCGTCAGAGACCGGCACGGTCCTTGCCCTCCTGCGGCTGCAAGATCTCCCTGAGAAGATCGGGCGAGACGTTCAGCTGGCCGATCTTCGTCGCATTGTCGGCAAGGTCGCGGAAGGCGAGCGCCATCAGCTGGCCCGGCTGCATACCGACCGAGGCGAGTGCCTGCAGCACTTTCGGATCGGCCTCTTCGAAGGATTTCATCATCGCCGTCAGCGCATAGGCCTGCGCGTCGGCCTCGGCCCGAGCATTGGTCGCCGCCAGCGTCACCAGCTCGCGGTTCTGCTCTTCGAGCGCGATCTTGCCGGCCATTTCTTCCCGGCGGATTTGCAGCTGCCGTTCCTGCACGGCGCGTTCGGCCTCCATCTGGGCTTCGCGCACCTGCCGCCTCTTGTTCTCCAGGGTAATCTCGGTGGCGATCTCGTTTTCCTTGATCATCCGCTCCTGCTCGATCGCCGCGTTGCGCCTGCTATAGATGGCCTCGTCGGCCTGCCGCAGCAGGGCTTCACGGGCATGTGCTTCCAGCGCCTTTGATGTCTCGGCCTTCGGCATCACGGCAAGCAGCGACAGGCCGAGAATCTCCAAGCCGAGCGCTTCGATCGTCGGATGCACCTTGAGCGCCTCGGCCACGCGGGCGACGAGCGCCTCGCCCGAAGCAAGAACCTCCTTCAGCGACAGCGTCTGCACCTCGGCGCGCATCGCCACCTGAACGCGGTCGATCACGCGGGTCGAAAGCTTCTGCGGATCCTCCGAGACATAGTGGCCCCTGCGGTCGAGCGTGAAATTCAAAAGTGCCGCCGTGCGGCGCGGCTCGGCGATGCGGTAGGTGATCTGCCCCTGCACCGTCACTTCCTGGAAGTCTGATGTCACCAGAGGAAAGATGAAAGGATCGTTGACGCTGGCCGTCGGCACGAGCACGAGAGAGCTCGAAGGCGAGAAATGCCAGAAGGCAAGACCGGCGCCCTCGCGGACGGCCTTGCCGTTCTGATATTGGATGACGTATTGCGTGGGTTCCGTCTTGATGAAGCGCAGTCCGAACATATCCGTTTTCCTGTTCTTGGCGCGAGCCCCTCGCTCGTGTTGAAAAAGAGAAACATGACTTAGTGACAAATGTCAACTAACTTAGTTGAAGATTTACACTAAGGCTCACACCTGCTATGTTCCCATCATGACGACACACGATAATGACGCCTTCAAACCAATCGCCACCGTCGATCTCGCCATCTTCTCGCTGTCGCCGGCGGGCCTCTCCGTGCTTCTGGTGCGACGCGCGAACGCGCCCTTCACCGGCGACTGGGCCCTGCCTGGCGGCTGGATCCATATCGACGAGGATGCGGATCTGGAGGGCGCAGCGCGGCGGGTTCTGAAGGAAAAGACCGGTGTCGAAACACCCTATCTCGAACAGCTGCAAACGACGGGGAACCGCGATCGAGACCCGAGGGGCTGGAGCATCAGCATCGTCTATATCGCGCTGCTTTCGGCCGACGACGTCGCCGAACGGCAGGATGCGCTGGCCGAGGAGGCCGAATGGCGGCCGATAGAAGGCGACGGCGTCGGCTTGTCCCTTGCCTTCGACCATGCGTCCCTCCTCAAGGAGGCGCTCGGCCGCATCCGCAGCAAGGTCGAATATTCGAGCCTGCCCGGCCATCTGCTGCCTGTCCGTTTCACATTAAGCGAGCTGCAATCGGTCTACGAAACCCTTCTCGGCCGCAAGCTGGACAAATCGGCTTTTCGAAAGCGCATGGCGGAGGCCGATTTCCTGGAGCCGGTCGAAGGCGAGATGCGCCGGGCGAGCAACCGGCCCGCCCAGATGTTCCGCTTGAAGGACGCCCAGTCGCTGGTGCTGTTCGACCGAAGGATCTGAGCCGTCCGCGCCCAGCGGGGCGCCAGATTAGGCATTCAGACGCTGCTGCTTCTGCCGGTCGAAGAAATCAACCCGTGGAGCGGTCTGCCGCTCATCCTCCCGCTTGCTGCCTGCAATCCGGGTCGCAGGCCTATGGATGCATTTGTCTTCCACGGAAGCGGAACAATGATCTGCCGGCGAGGTTGTGAATAGGCCTAGCATGCAAAGATCCCCAAGGAGGACAATAGAATGCATATGAAACTCGTAGCAGCTTCACTTTTCGCTCTCGGCATGGCCACGTCGGCTTTCGCCCAGTCCAACCCGGCACCGGCCGGCGCCACGATCGACAAGAACCAGGCCGATCAGGGCGGCGGCGCCACGACCGACACGAAGGCCAAGAAGCCGATGGCCACTGATACCACCACGACCGGCTCAACGACCAGCGGCACGATGAAAATGGACAAGACCAAGTGCCCGAACCCGGTAAACAACTCCGCCAATCTCCAGACGCAGGGCGGCACGAGCAACGCCACGCCGATGGACGAAGCCTGCGCAGCGCATAACAACTGAGCGGCTTGCCTGCTCAATGAACCCCGCTTCGGCGGGGTTCATTCCGAGGGAAGGTATATCTGCCATCCTTCCATCGCTCACTTTATCCATTTCCACAGCCTCCCGTTTATAGACATTCAGCAACATTCTAGTTGAGATTGCAGGCGCGAGATGGTCCAATCGTACCTGCGAAGCCCTGAGTCCGCGCTCTCCTTCCGATATTTGAACCCGAGCGGCCCATGTCGATTTCAGATGCGATCTATCGTCCTTTCGAAACCCTGATCCGGCCGCTGGACATACCCTACCGGCCGCTGCCGTCGAAAGGGCCGGGGACGGTGCTCCTGCATTTCATCGGCATGTTTCGTGGCGTGCTGATTGCGCTGGCGCTTTGCTCCATGGTGTTCGAGGTGATCAACCTGACGATCGTCTGGGGGCTTTCGGTCATCGTTGACGGTGTGACTGAGCTAGGTGCTGCCGCCTTCCTGCAGAGTGAATGGCGGCTGCTGACCGTTCTCGGCCTCCTGATCTTTCCCGTAATGCCGATCGTGTCCTTCATGCTCAACACGCTGAACTCGCACACATTGGGCATAGCAATGCCGGCCGCCATCCAGTGGCAGGGGCACAAGGCGGTGGAGCGGCAGGATCTCGCCTTCTTCCACGATGTCTATGCCGGCCAGGTTTCCTCGCGGCTGCAGCAGGTCTCGTCTGCCGTCCAGCAGCAGATCCTCGCCGCTTTCCAGTCCATTCCGCGCTTCCTGATGCAGCTGGTGGGCTCGGTTATCCTGCTGAGCGCGCTTGCCTGGCAGCTTGCGCTGCCGGTCGTCGTCTGGATCGTGCTGAACGTCGCCTTCACCGCCAAGATCGTGCCCGTCTTCGTCGAGCGCTCGCGCCGCACCGCCAAGCAGCGCAGCCTGGTCGCCGGCGCCATCACCGATCTCTATACCAACATGCAGATGATCAAGCAGTTTGCGGCCGAAGACAGCGAGGCGGGCGCCATCCGCCGCATCATCGGCAAGGCGGTGCAGACGCAGCACAGCGAACAGCGCATCTACCGCTCGTCGGAAGTGACCGTCGTCATTTTCAATACGCTGCTGTGGCTGAGCATGCTGGCGATCGGATTTTCCGGCCTCGTCAAAGGCTTCCTCACGGTCGGCGAGTTCGTCGGGGCGATCTATATCCTCCACCGGCTGTCGTCGCAGATCTTCGTCTTCCTGCAGATGGGCCAGCAGATCTTCCAGGCGATCGGCACGATCAAGGACGCCATGCCTGTCATGACGACGCCACCCACAATCATCGACCGGCCGGATGCGACCAATCTCACGGTGCAACAAGGCGAAATCCGCTTCGAAAGCGTCCGCTTCGCCTACAAGTCCGGCAAACCCGTCATCGACAATCTGTCGCTGACGATCCGGCCAGGCGAGAAGGTCGGTCTCGTCGGTCTGTCAGGCGCCGGCAAGACGACGCTGGCAAATCTGCTCCTGCGATTCTACGACATCAACGAGGGCGCGATCCTGATCGATGCGCAGGATATCCGCGCGGTCACCCAGGCCAGCCTTCGCCGGGCGATCGGCGTCATCGCCCAGGATGTCGCGCTGCTGCATCGCTCGGTCGGCGACAATATCCGTTACGGCCGGCCGGAGGCGACGCGGGAAGAGATCGAGCGGGTGGCGAAGATGGCGAGCGCCGATGCCTTCATCGCCGATCTTGCCGACAGCGAAGGCCGCAAGGGCTACGATGCCTTCGTCGGCGATCGCGGCATCAAACTGTCGGGCGGCCAGCGCCAGCGCGTCGCAATCGCCCGCGTGCTCCTGAAGGACGCGCCGATCCTGGTCCTCGACGAGGCGACCTCGGCCCTCGACAGCGAATCCGAAGCCATCATCCAGGAGCGGTTGAACTTCGTCATGGAGGGAAAGACGGTGATCGCCATCGCCCACCGCCTCTCGACGATCGCCAGAATGGACCGCATCGTCGTGCTCGATCACGGACGGATTGTGGAAGAAGGCCGGCCGGAAGAACTGGTCGAACGCGATGGGCTGTTTGCACGGCTCTGGAGGCGCCAGACCGGTGGCTTCATCCCTGAGGAGATCGATTGAGCGGGGCAGGGGACTGTCACCGCTTGACTCATCGGAAAGGGATTGATACTGATATGGGTAATCGATAACCCAAAGCGAACCCGTGACTGCCTCACTCAACGACATAGCCGCCCGCGCAGGCGTTTCCGTCAAGACCGTGTCAGGCGCTCTGCATGGCGGTTCGGCGCGCATGTCGGAGGAAACGCGCCAGCGGATCAAGGGGATCGCCGAGGAACTCGGCTACGTCACCAACTTCGCCGCTCGCAGCATGCGGCAGGGCTGGATGCCGCTTGTCGGCCTCG
This sequence comes from Rhizobium sp. BK049, assembly GCF_014193135.1. NCBI lineage: Bacteria > Pseudomonadati > Pseudomonadota > Alphaproteobacteria > Hyphomicrobiales > Rhizobiaceae > Rhizobium > Rhizobium sp. BK049. The sequence continues at coordinate 26,324 of NZ_JACHYV010000024.1, read as the reverse complement.
TCGCCGATGACCTGATCACCTCGCCTTTCGCGACGGAGATCATCAGGGGGCTCGACGGCGCCGTGCGTGCTTCCGACATGGCAGTCTTCGCCATGACGCTCGGCGGACATCGCAGCGTCGGATCGATCCTCGACGAGATGCGGCGCTTTCGCCCGCGCGCGATTGCCTATGCCGCCATGTATCACAAAAGCGTCGATCTGCCGCGTGAATTTGCCGATACCGTCGGGGTGATGATCAACTGCCGGGACGCCAATGATCTGGTGACCTCTCTGGTGCCTGATGAAACCGGCGCGGCGATCGAAATCACGCAGTACCTGATCGAGGCAGGCCGTCGCAATATCGCCTTCATCAACCTGCCCGGCATTCTCGCTGGCGAACTGCGCGAACTCGGTTTTCGCCAGGCGCTCGATCATGCCGGCATCAACGGAGCCGGCGCGGTGGTCTTGCCGGCCGTCGGCAAGGCTGTTTACAGCGACCGGGCGCCTAGCCTCGTGGCAACGCATGTGCATGAGTTGATGAAAGGTCCCCGGCCACCCGATGCCATCCTGTGCGGCAATGACCGCGTGGCGATGGAGGTCTATGCCGCACTGCGCCGCTCGGGCGCGACCATTCCCGATGACGTTGCCGTTGCAAGCTTCGACAACCAGGTCGAGATCGCCTCGCGTCTCGATCCGCCGCTCACCACCATGGCGCTGCCGCACCGCGCCATGGGCCATCAGGCCGCGCACATCCTGCTTGCCGAAGACCGGCCTCCGGTCGGGGTGCAGAAACTACCGTTCCAGTTGGTGGAACGGGCATCCGTGTAAATTGAGGAAGGCCCATTCAATTGAGGAGGAATTCTAATGGGTAAACGTTTACTTTGGTCTCTCGTCCTGTCTTCGGGACTGGCCGCCACTTGGGCTGACGCAGCCGAAAAGACCGCGATCCAGGTCATGCATCAGGGCGATCCAGGCTTCGTCGCCGCCTATGGCAAGGTCGCCGAGCGCTTCGAAGCCGCCAATCCCGATGTCGACGTCCAGTTCATCTATGCGCCGCACGACGCCTATAACGAGAAGTTCAGCGCGGCCGTCATGGCCAAGCAACTGCCCGACGTCATGGAGCTCGATGCGCCGTTCCTCGCCAATTACGTCTGGTCGGGATATCTTCAGCCGATCAAGCCGCTGATCGACAAGGACGTCCTCGACGACATGACGGAGTCCAACATCGCGCAGGGCACATATCCGATCGACAAGGATCTCTATGCGATCGGCCTGACGGACTCTTCCGTCGTTCTTTACGGCAACAAGAAATATCTCGAAGCGATCGGCGCCCGCATCCCGAAATCCGTCGACGATGCCTGGACGCGGGAGGAGTTCGAAACCTATCTCGAGAAGCTCTCGAAGCTCGATGGCGTGAAATGGCCGATTGACACCTTCCGCGGCTACGGCATCAAGACCGAATGGATAACCTATGCCTACGGCCCCATCCTGCAATCGGCCGGCTGCGATCTGATCGACCGCAAAGTCTGGAAATCCGAGGGCACGCTCGACAGCGACGCCTGCGTCGATGCACTCGCGATGATGCAGAAATGGGTTAAGAACGGCTGGGTCGTGCCACAGTCGGCCGGCACCAACCAGTTCTACGCCGAAGGCAATCCGGCGGCCCTGGCGCTCGGCGGACATTGGGTCTATGCGGAGGCGGTAGCCGCCATGAAGGACAACCTCGTCGTCCTGCCGCTTCCGAAGTTCGGCGCAAAGAGCGTAAGCCCCAATGGCACCTGGATCTGGGCGATCACCAAGACATCGAAACATCCCGATATCGCGGCTAAGTTCATCAGCTTCCTGCTGAAGGACAAGGAATACCGGGCCTATGTCGCAAGCCAATCCGGCTACCCCGGATTGAAGAGCTTCGCTTCCGAGTCTCCGCTCTATGCCGATGGCGGTCCGATGGCGATCGCCTTCGAACAGGCATCGAAGACCGCCGTCGCACGTCCGCCGCATCCAGCCTATCCCACAATCACGTCGGCCTTCATGCAAGCCGTCGACGAGGTGTTCAATGGCGGCGATCCCAAGGAGGCGCTCACAACAGCCGCCAAGAAGATCGACCAGGACATCGAGGACAATGATGGATACCCGCCGTTCGGTGACGAGCAATAATCGCCCTCGCCGACCAATCGGAGCCTTGCGATGTGTCCGTGTGACATCGCAAGGCGGAACCGACATCACGCCTGGAGAGGAGGAGCTGTATGGCCATGCAACAATCGACATCGTCGCGATCCGCTCGAATAACGCTCCGGCGTGACAAGGGACGGCTGATGCAGGAAGCGGCCATGCTCGCGCCGGCCGTGATTCTGTTGACCGTCTTTCTGATCGTGCCGTTCCTCCTGTCTTTCTGGACGGCGATGACCAACCAGCCTCTCGTGCCCCGGCCGACGCCCGTCCGCTTCGTCTGGTTCAACAATTTCATCCGCATCTTCCAGGACGATCTCTTCTGGACGGCTCTCTGGAACGTCTCGCGCTTCACCTTCTGGATCATTCCGGTGCAATGCGGCCTCGCCTTTGCGACGGCACTGCTGCTGCATCAGAAGCTGCCGTTGCGCAATCTGCTGCGCGGCATGTTCTTCCTTCCGGCGATCACCTCTATGGTGGTGGTCTGCGTCATCTGGGGCACCCTGTTCCAATATCCGACGGGACCGTTCAACCAGATCCTCGGGTTTCTCTCCGGCGGAGCGATCCAGCCGATCGATTGGCTCGGCGATCCCGAATGGGCGATGTTTTCCATCGTCCTGCTCTCGGCCTGGCAGGCCTATGGCTTCCAGATGATCGTCTATCTCGCCGGCCTCCAGGGCATTCCCGACGAACTCTACGATGCCGCCAAGATCGACGGCGCCAACGCCTTCCGCCGATTCTGGCATGTCACGATGCCAGGCCTGCGGCCGACCCATGTCTTCGTCCTCGTGATCACGACCATCCAAGCGTTCAAGCTTTACACCCAGGTCGCCATCCTCACGCAGGGCGGGCCGAAGAGCAGCACCGAGACGGTAGTGCATTACATGGTCCGCGCCGGCTTCGAAGAGCAGAAGATGGGCTATGCCTCGGCCGTTTCGGTCATCCTGTTCGTCATCGTTCTCATCATCGCGCTGATCCAGCGCCAGCTCCTGAGGCGCTTCGATGTCTGATATCGCTCTCTCGATCCCACAGGCCCGCGCGGCGCGGCCGCGCTCCGCCGCAAGAGTTCTGCGCACCATTCAGACGGTCTCTATCTTCATCATCGCCCTGGTGATCGTCTCCCCGTTGCTGCTCCTCGTCGTGGCGAGCCTGAAGGATGACCGGTTCCAGATCCTGGCCGATATGGGCAGTTTCCGCGCCTTCTGGGTTTCGAAACCGACGCTCTCCAACTATGCGGAGGTCGGCCACCTCTCAGGCGAACTCGCCTTCGGCCGTTACCTCATCAACTCGCTGATCATCCTGATCACAACGGTCTGTTCCGGCCTGATCGTCAATTCGATGGCCGGCTTCGTTCTGGCCTGGGGATCGCTCAAGGGCCGCGCCGTCATCCTGTCGATCGTGATTGCGCTTTATGTGATCCCGCAGGAAAGCATCATCATGCCCCTCGTGATCATGGTTTCGCGCGCCGGAATGGCCGATACCTTCGCAGTGCAGATCGTACCCTGGGTCGCGAGCCCTCTCTACATCTTCTTGTTCTATCAGTTCTTCACGCAATTGCCGAAGGAACTGCTGGAAGCCGCCGAGATCGACGGCGCGTCCTTCTTCCGGGCCTATCGCTCGATTTTCCTGCCCCTCAGCCTGCCCGCACTGGCCACCGTCTCGATCCTGATGGGCATCGAGACCTGGAACCAGTATCTCTGGCCGATCCTCGTGACGCAGACGGATTATGCCCGGCCGATCGCCGTCGCCATCGCGACCTTCTTCGGCCAGGACAGCATCTACTGGGATCGCGCGATGGCCGCCTCCGTATTGATGATGATCCCGATCCTGGGGCTCTACCTCGTTTTCCAGCGCTGGTTCGTGAGTTCCTTCATCGGCTCCGCCGTGAAAGGTTGAATTGATGACAAGCCAAGCGATGACTCCGTCCCATGAACGCGGGCCGGAGACGATCAGCGCCGTCCTGCCCGCGGGAGCGACGATCCACGCGTGGATCAAGGCCCGGCATGGCGGCGCCGTGGGAAGATTGGCCGCCCATGTCGATGGCGATCCGGCCATCACTGTGGAAACGTCAAATCGCCATGAATTCGAGTTTCGGGTGCTGACGCTGGAAAGCGGTGGAGAAACCGCCTTCTCCTACGATCCCGTGACGACGCAGGTCTCGGTTCTCTACGCCTTCCTTCAGCCCGGCGTTCTCGAAAAAGGCATCCGGATGCTGCATGTCGGGTCTTCCAACGTCGCACCCGAAATCTCCGGCGGTTATCATTTCCGCCCACCCTTCGGTTGGATGAACGATCCCAACGGTTTTGGTAGATTCGGCGGCAGGCTGCACCTGTTCTACCAGCACTATCCCCACAGTCTGCGGTGGAACAACATGCATTGGGGTCACGCGGTCTCGGACGATTATCTTCACTGGACGCATCTTCCGGTCTTTCTTCCGCCTTCGGACGAACTCGCCGCACGGGCCGATGGACGCGGCGGCGCATTTTCCGGCTCCGCCATCGCGCTCGATGGCGCGGGAATCCGTATCTTCTTCACTGAGCATATGAAGGGCCGGGAGCCGGAGGAACAGGTTCAGTTCACAGCCATCAGCCACGATCTTGTCAACGTCGAGCCGGCGAGCCTGATCCTGCCCGCGCGGCCCGCGGGCCTCGGCCTGACGACCGACTTCCGCGATCCCTATGTCTTCATGGGGCCCGATGACAAATGGAAGATGCTGCTCGGGACGCGAGACCGCGAGGGCGGCGTCATCCTGCTCTATGAAACCGATGATCCGGCCGCGGCGACGGGATGGACTTTCCTCGGGGTGCTTCATCGCGAGAACCGCTTCGGAATGACGGCCGCGGAATGCCCCTGCCTGGTGCCCCTCGACGGTCCCGCAAACGACCCATCGACGCGCTGGGCCCTGATCTTCGGTCTTCTCACAAGCCGCGATCCGGCAACCGGCCGGCGCAACATGACGATTGCGACGGTCGGCCGCTTCGATGGCCGCAGCTTCTCCGTGGAATTCGAACAGGAACTGGATTTCGGCACCGACGCCTACGCGTTCCAGGCCTTCGTCGATGGCGGCGGCCCCGTCGGCATTGCATGGCTGGCGAACTGGACCGACGTCTCAAAGGATATCGACATGGCGACGGCGATGACGCTGCCGCGCCGGCTGGCATTGCACGAGGGGGCTCTGATCACCCCGCCGGTCGCCGGTGTGGAAAGCCTGCGGCAGCGGCGGCTGGATGCCGATGGCCTTCTGAACGGCCGGACTGTCGATCTCGCTAACGGCGCCGTCGAAATCCTGCTCACCCTCCAGCAGGCGGGCAACGCGTTCCGCCTGACGTTCGAACATCCGGAGGCGGCGGTAGAGGTCCTCTTGAACGACGATGGGCTGAGCATTCCCTTTTCGGTGGCGAATGCCAAGGTGTCGCCACGCTACATCGCCGCTGGCGCGCGCCCGTCGACCATCCGGATATTCCTCGATGCAGGTTCGATCGAGGTCTTCGCCGACGATGGCCGCTGGACCGGAACCAAGCGGCTGCCCGGCTTCAGCGGGGTAAGCTCGGTGCGTCTCATCGCGCCCCAAGGGAATCTGCTTACCGCCGAAATCTGGCAGCTCGGTCTTTGATCTCAGGGGCAATCCGGGCAAAAGCACGGCCGCCGGGACGGCGGCCGTTGCGAAGGAGCATAGCGCATCGAGCGGCTTAGGCCGCCTTGCCCTTACCCTTGATGTTGGCTGAAGACTCCGCGAGCCGCGTGAGCTTCTTGTCGGTTGCCTCTTCTTCGGCAAGCGTAGCCTGCAGCAGTGGCACTGCATCCTTGAGGCCGAGCTGTTTTGCCCAGGCGATCAGCGTGCCGTAGCGGGCGATTTCATAATGCTCGACGGCCTGTGCGGACGAAATCAGACCAGCATCGAGGGCGACCGTGCCCTTAAATTCGTCCATGATCTCCTCGGCTTCGGCGATGATGCCCTGAATGGCCTCGCAGGTCTTGCCGCGTGCCGGTTTGCCGACCATCTCGAAAACCTGTTCGAGGCGCTCGACCTGCGCCTGGGTCTCGTCGCGATGCTGCAGAAAACCGGCCTTGCCCTCTTCCGATTGCGCGGCGCGGGCCATCTTCGGCAGGGCCTTCAGGATCTGCTTTTCGGCGTAATAGATGTCCTTGAGAGTATCGAGAAACAGATCGTTAAGAGTCTTCTCGGTTGCCATTTAATCCTCCTGTGGCGTGTCGTGACGACAATCAACTCTCGCATCGGTCGGATGTTCCGATCGGAAATATGACGCCCCCTTGGGCGGGGGCGTCATCTCTGTCCGGCCAAGGAAGAGACCGCCCGATCGAGAGTACCGGGACGGCGATCACCGAACGATTGCGGGAGGCCGTTGTTCCCGTCCTCGAGCCGGCGAGCAGTCGCCGGCCAAGCCGGGACTTTTGTCCGGTATCGTACGGCAACGAATAGGGAGCCAGCGACTTTCCTTCTCATCCCAGGAGAGAAAAATGGCTTCCTCGTCTTCAGTACGCCCCGCATCGCATTGCAAAGAAAAATCCGCGATCGAGCGGGAGATCGTCGAGCTGACACCAGCATTGCGCGCCTTTGCCCGAAGGTTCCTGCGCAGCGATGATGACATCGACGACCTTGTTCAGGAAACCCTGCTGAAGGCGCTGAACTCGCTTCACCTCTACCAGCCCGGCACCTCGCTCAAATCCTGGCTTTTCACCATTCTGCGAAACACCTTTTGCACCAATTATCGCCGGAAGAAGCGCGAGCCGGCCGGAATGGACGCGGCGATGGAACAGGTGGCGATCGCCCCGACCCAGGAGTGGGTACTGCGGGAACATGAATTGCAGCGGGCGTTGACGCGTCTTTCCGACGACAGGCGCCGGGCTCTGACATTGGTGGCTGCCGGAACGAGCTATGAAGACGCCGCCAAAATGTGCGGGTGCCGGATCGGCACCTTGAAAAGCCGGGTTAGCCGCGCCCGCGAGTGCCTGATTGCGATGCTCGGAAACCATCTCGTCGATTGAGCGGCTTGCGCCGGTCCGCTTCGCCTTGAGCGGAACAAACGGTCGTGGTCCTGGGTCCAAACCAAATCGATAGGATCGGCAGATCGAATCGATATGGGCCAACCGCCGGGCCAGGCTGAAGAGTCATGAACGCGCGAAGCCACGCCATCTTTCTCAGAGTTAATCGCGCCGGGTGGCTCGATACGCTCCGCGTATTGACGGCGGTCGTGGCCCCAACGGTTGCCAAGGGCATCATCATTCGCCGCCCGACAATGGAGCGTCTGGCGGAGCGGCAAGGCTTCGACAGAACCGCCGTGGAACAGATGCAGCGGCTGAGAAACAAATACGGGCCGGCTCCTCTTCTGCTGCCCATCCCATTGCGACCACAGCTGCTGATCCTCGATCCGGCCGATGTCGCCGCGGTGCTTCAATCCTCGCCCGAACCGTTTGCCGCGGCGACGACGGAAAAGCATGCCGCCCTTGTTCACTTCGAGCCGAAAAACGTCCTTATCTCATCGGACTCTCGGCGCGCCGAGCTTCGGCCTGCCCATGAGCACGCTTTGGCAGCGGCAGACCGGCTGCATCCATATGCGATGCATTTCAAAAATATCGTCGACGAAGAATTCCTGCAGGTCCTGAACTTACCCCGTGAGCTCGATTGGCCGGCCTTTTCTCAGGCCTGGTTCCGGATCGTCCGGCGAATTGTCCTCGGCGAGCGAGCGCGCAACGACGTCACATTGACCGAGACCTTGAACGAACTTCGAGGCCGGGCGAACTGGGCATTTGCCGCCCCGGTCGATCAGCGCAAGCTTGCTCGGTTTCACGACCAGGTCGGCCGCTATCTTCGAGAGCCGGAGAAGCACAGTCTTGTCAATCGGTTTCCCAGAGGCGATGAGCTTGCTCCGGAAAACCAGGTGGCCCAATGGCTGTTCGCCTTTGATGCAGCCGGAATTGCCGTTATGAGGACGCTCGCCTTACTGGCCTGCCATGTGAGCTACTGGGGCAAAGCCGTGGAAGAGGCCGTCGGCGGGGATCTCGATCGCCCCTTCACACGCAGTTGTCTGCTGGAGGTTTTGCGTCTCTGGCCGACGACGCCCGCCATCCTCAGGCAGCTGACCAGGGACATCCAGTCAGGCGACAGGGTCATCGCTCGCGGCACTGGCGTCATCATCTTCGTCCCCTTTTTCCATCGAGACCCCGCGCTCCTCTATGCCAATCGGATGGAACCGAGCATCTGGGGACAGAACGATGCGTTGCCGGCCGCAGGGCTGGTGCCTTTCAGCGCCGGTCCTGTCATATGCCCGGCACATAATCTCGTGCCGACGATTGCAAGCCTTGCCGTGGGCACATTCTTGTCGGCCGCCGAGATTGTGCTGCTGCATCCCTCTTTAGACGTCGCCAATCTTCCCGGCACTCTCAATCACTACGGCATCCGGCTCAAGCTGATTGCGCGGCGCAGGGAGAAATAGATGCTGCCTCAATGGCCGCGGCACATTTCAGGTCGCGCCGGCTCACAGCCTTTGCATGACCCCGTAAACGAGGATCAAGACGTAGAGCAGAAAGGCGATAGCGATCACGGTCGCGATCACGGCGATGACCTGCCACAAGGTTTTCAGCGCATCCCGCTGCCCTTCGTCGCTCGGCCGATCCAAGCGGATCGGGTCACCTTTCGGCCCTTTCATCAGGGGTTGGCTTCCCTTGAATATTGCGTGGGCTGATCGCTTATGTTGATCGAGTTCCACGAGAGCGTAGCGCCGAAAACGATCACGAGCCCGACTAACAGGATGGCTCCCAAATAGATCATGAAAGCGCGACGGTCCGATTCCTGGCTCATCTTCTCTCCTTCGGTACTCGAACCAAGGGAAACCCGGAATGTTCCAGATCAAGAAATCGAGAAGGGTCACCAGCGTAGCAGGCGGGGTCCGGTCACGGCGCCGACAGCGCCGATGAGCAGGATGCCGAGCGTGTACCAGATCAACACGAAAGGCATGCCATTTTCGGTGCAGAACCAGGAATAGACCCAGGCGCCGGCTGCTCCCGCGGCAATGCCGGCGACGAAGCCGGTCAGCCGCAGATCCACCGGCGCTGCACGGCGCAGTGCCCAGACCGTACCGGCATAGACCGGGATCGCAAAGCCTGCGATGAGCGGCGGGCAATGCAGCGCCGAGGAGCCGAGGATCAGCAATCGATAGCTCTCGCTCGGTGCCATCAGAAGCTGAATGGCCGCGACGGCCGTCATGGCAGCGAAAATCATCGCGAGCAGACCGAAAAAGCGTCCCTCCGAGCCATCGGGGCGGGAAAGCCGAAAAACGGCGGCAAAGGCGGCCGCCGCAATCAAGGCATTATAGGCCGACTTGATCCAGAAGACCGGCAGCATCAGCACGTCTGAGATATCGACCCGGGGGCCGAGAATGATCAGCATCAGCAGCAGGGAAAATGCGAGGGCGGGCGCTATGCCGAGCGCAAAGCGGCGCCATAGCGCGTTGCGCGGCACCGGCTTCAGGTCGCTTGTCAATCGTTCGATTATATCGTCCGTCTTTGTCACGATGTGCCTCGCAATCTCTCTCCGAGCGCCTTGAGCGCCCGATGGATGCTGACTTTCACCGCCGATTCGGACTGGCCGGTGCGATTTGCGGCGTCGGCGACCGAGCCGCCCTCGAGCTTCACCTGGCGGATCAGTTCCTGCTGTCTGAGCGGCAAGGCGTCGAGCAACCGCTCGACATCCATGCGGGCAGACAGCCTATCCTCGCTGAAGTCGCTTTCGATCTCGTCATCAAGCTCGGTCTCCGCCAGCCTGCGTCCGCCGCGGCCGCGATGATGGTCGATCAGCTTGTAGCGGGCGATCGAGAAAAACCAGGCGGTAAAAGGTCTGTTCCGGTCATAGGTAGACCGTCGGGAATGCAGTGCCAGCAACGTCTCCTGCACCAGATCTTCCATGTCCGCTCTCGTCGCCGCAGCCATTCTGCGGCTGTAATAGCCGACAAGCAGCACACGCAAAGCCGTCAGCAAACGCCGATAGGCAGCCTCGTCCCCGTCAAGGGACAGAAGCATCAATGCTTTCAGGGCTTCTTCCGAATGGGCGGTGGTCATGCTGTCAAAGAGCTCATTCGTAAAAGCGGGCAATTGGTTACAGGGAAACGAAAGATTTTTGCAATACAGTTCTATAGCATATGAACGTGAAGCTGTAACGAATTGCGACTCGCAGCTGAAAGCATCGTGGTGGCGCATGCAGATCGACCGAAACGATTGCGTCGAGCTGACCCCCAATGGGCGGTCGTGGATCTCCCGGCAGGCGGCAATGACGAACTCTGGGAGTTGTGGCGAAGACCGGTGTACCGGATACGGCTGCCGCTGTTTCAACCAGAGCCCTACAAAGTCTGTCGCTTCGATTTTCTCAGAGGCCCGATCAACCGCTCGTATTCCTCCTCCGCCCTGCCATAGGCGTCGGCGGCGAATTCCTCGAGGCCGGCGCGATCTCTGACGATCACCAGGCCGCGGACCGAGCGGATAAAATGGTTGCCCTCGAGCAGATGGAGAGCCGTGGTGACGCTTGGCCGCCTGACCGCCAGCATCAGAGCGATAAACTCATGCGTCAGGGCGAGCTTGTCGCCATCAATGCGGTCGTGGCACATCAAGATCCAGCGAGCCAGCCGCTCATCGATCCCGTGGATCGCATTGGAGAGCGCTGTGAACCCGGCCTGGGTCGCAAGGATGTGCGTGCTCTTGTGCAGCAGGCTGGTAAACACCGGCTGCGTTTTCATCAGATCCACAAGCTTGTCCTGCCGCAGCCGGTAGGCGAAACCCGGCACCTGGACGGCGACCTCGGTGACGCTGATTCCTCCGTCTATCGCTGCCGCCGTGGGTGCAAACCCGTCACGGCCGAACAATCCGGCCTCGACGCGGTTTCCCTCCGGCGAAACATTGATGATCGAACCTACGCCCGAGCACGGGAAATAAGCATAGTCGATCGTTGCGCCTGCTTTAGCCATGAGAAAGCCGCGAGGGGTGTCGCAGGGTTCCAGATCAGCAACGACAGCTGAAAGCTCCTCCTGAGGCAAGAGGGCGAATAACCGGTTTTCCCTGGTCGGTGTCGTTGCTGCCAATGCTCGCCCTCCGGAAGTGTGGGTTGGGCGCAGTCTGATGGTTTCAGGTGCGAAATACTGACTCGCTAGGCGGCTCTCCCACACAACTCACCAGCCCGCCCTTGGTTCCGGATTTGCGCGGAATGGACGAAAGGATTGTTGCCGGACTTGCCGGCTGGTCTCGATCTCCGGAAAGTTGTCGATCCGCTTCAACTTCCCCTCCGCGCGTATGCAGCTCAATCTGTCCTCGTTTCGGGAACCGACTCTCGGTCCGGTCGTTCGGGCGCAATCGCCTGCTTCAACCGAATAAACACGGAGAACGATGATGCGGCTGATGCTCAACCTTTCCCTTCTCTTCCTGGCCGCGACGCCTGCCTTTGCTGCCGATGAAGCCTGACAGCGAAGTGAAGGACATGACCCCTCGAACAGCATCGGGCCTGCGGCCGGCACCGTTCACGTCCCGCGAGATCGGCGCCGCCCGCAGGCTCAATGCCCTGCTGCGCTTCCTTCCCAGCTATCATACCGATCGGCGCTGGAACGCCAAAATCGTGCAGACCTCAATTCGCGTCGCGCAACTGCTGGCTCCAGACAGGCTGCTGCGCCGCAGGCACGTTGTCACCCGCATTGTCACAGCCGACGGCAGACGGATCAGCTTGAGGTTGATGCTTCCGAACGGAGCCCCGCGCGGCCTTTACGTCCATTTCCACGGCGGCGCCTGGGTGATGGGCAACGCCCGCTTTGACGACGGCATCACCTGCCCGATCGCAAGAGACTGTCGGATGGTAGCGGCCGGCGTCGATTTTCACAATGCCGCCGACGACCGGCTGGACCTCGCTCTTCTGGACAGCAAAGCGTCGATCGAATGGCTGGCCGACCATCTTGCCGAGTTTGCGGTCGAGCGGATGATCCTCGGCGGCGAGTCCTCGGGTGCACATCTCGCCGCGGAAGCACTTCTTCATCTTCGAGCGCGCAGTAAGGCGGAGGCCGTTGCCGGCTTCGTTTCCATGTGCGGCGCATTCGATCTCGGCGGGTCGCAAAGCCTGCGCCGCTCCACCGGCAGAAGCCTGGTGATCGACGGGCCATCGGCGTTGCGCAATATGCAGCGACTGACGCCAAGCCTTTCCGGGCGTGAGGCGAAGGGTCCGTTGTTTGCCGATCTCTCTGGCCTGTCCCCCGCCCTGCTGGTCGCCGGAGCGCTCGATCCGATCCTCGACGACAGCATCTCGATGCATGAGCGATGGCAGAGCCAAAGCGGCAATTCCGACTGCGTCATCTTCCCCGAGGCCCCGCACGGCTTCAACCGATTGCCGACCAGGCTGGCGGCCCGAGCGAACAGCCTTGTCAGAGCCTGGATTTCGCAGAGGCTTGATCGCCCTGGCGCGAATAGTGGCTGATCCTGCGCAGACCTTCGATTCTGTACGCTATTGCACAATGTATTGCTCAATGATTCGAGATGGTTAGGTTCGCCCGCAGCAAGGGTCGGAATAACACCGATGCGCGGACGGACATGGATGACCAACAATTGATTTTTCGGAATGAACTTTTGCGCGTCATGGGCCCGCAGGAGCAGCAACTCCTGCTGCCGCATATGGAGCCCGTCGACCTTGAGGTGCCCACGATCCTCGAAATGGAGAATAGCCCGGTCAGCGACGTATATATTCTCGAATCAGGACTCGCCTCGATCGTGGCGAGATTTCCAGGCGGGCGCGACATCGAAGTGGGCATCGTCGGCCGCGAGGGCATGACGGGTGCGGCTGTCATTCTGGGCGGCAATCAATCCGCTAACCGGACGTTCATGCAAGTTTCCGGCCATGGCTTCAAATTGCCGGCATCGACCCTTTCCGCGGCGATGGAGGAAAGCCGTCCCTTACGCAGCCTGCTTCTCGCCTATGTCCAGGCGCTGCTCGCGCAGACGACGTCGACGGTGCTCGCCAACGGCCATGCCAAGCTCGAGGAGCGGCTGGCGCGCTGGCTGCTGATGGTCCATGACAGGACCGACGGCGCGACCATCTGGCTGACGCATGAGTTTCTGGCGGTGATGCTGGGCGTGCGCCGCGCCGGCGTTACGGTCGCGCTGCACCTGCTGGAAGGCAAAGGGCTGATCCGGTCCACCCGACGGCAGATCGTCATCCTCAACCGGCGGGGATTGATCGAAGAGGCGCACGGATCTTACGGCGCTGCCGAAGAAGAATATCGGCGGCTGATCGGCAAGGATCTCGCCCGCTGAAAAGCATGCCGCCGCGTGAGCGCCTCAGGACCGCTCCCTCCGCTCCTTCTCGGAGGCATGCCAGGCTCTGTCGATACTGCCTTCCTCCGCCTTGTGAAAGAATTGCGAGCAGACGAGCCAGCCTTTCAGCGGCCTCAGAATGAGAATGCAGGCGATGACGCTGAGGGGCAGGCTGACGATGAGATGCACCCAGATCGCCGGCTCGAACGTGAATTGGAACCAGAGGGCAAAGGCGAGCGCCGGAACGGCGACGATCGACATCGCGAAGAAGGCCGGCCCATCCGCCGGATCGGCGAATGAATAATCCAGGCCGCAGACTTCGCAGCCTCGGGCGAGCGTAAGATATCCGGAAAACAGATGACCCCGCTGGCACCGCGGGCAGCGTCCCAAAAGTCCCGTGAGGGCAGGGTTCGTCGTTACCTGATAATTGGTGGGAACTTCATCTTCGGGTTCCATTCCCCTCAAACCGCGCCCGAAGGTGCAGGTTCCGCAGCCGACGGTGTTTTCGGGGGACCGGCGGTGGATCAGCCTGATCCTGGCGTGATGCTCTGGTCGTCCTTCTCGGACAGCGCGCCGGCGCCGGGCGTTTTGCTTTCGTCTATGAGATGATCCTTGGCGTGAGGACCGGCGGGCGGGCTTTTCCTCGCATCGGCGGTTTCCTTTTCGGTTCCTTCGACGTCGGTTCGCGCTTTTTCACCGTCATTCATGAGCTGCTCCTCGTCAGATTGAGATGACCGAGCGGCCGTTTCGATCTCCGCCCCCCGTGATCGCAGCAGTTCGGGAGAGCCCCTTTTTTACCGAGGCCAGACGGCCGACCGACAGCAGCTTGACCTCGTCAGTCAAACCGTGGCGATAAAGGCGAATGAGCAGAGCGGCGACCTCCTGCATTTCAGGCGAACGCACGGCTTTGCCGGCCTCGCGGCAGATCACATCCAAGACGATTTGCAGACGCTGAAGATCGGCTGAATCGAGCGCTTTCAAATGGATGGACTGAGAATCGAGCATGACCCTGGTCCCTAAGCTTTTCACCGTGCGTTTTTGAATAATGGGACTCTATTGCAGCCGAAACAACTCCTCGTCCTCCATTGTACGGAAGCGAACACCCACCGCATCGCGCGCCCGAAGAGACGCGAGGCGCTTTAGTGATAATAGGACGAGTCCCCTCCGAACAGAGCGGCGATCATCGCGTCCACGTCGGAAGCACGCCCACTGACAACAAAGCCGCCCGGCGGTGTTTCGGATCGCTCGTCATAGGCAAAGATGAAAGGAATCCGCCGTGTCTCCAACCAATCATTTATCCAGAGCATGGCTTCGTCGGAAATCGTCACATCGATGATCACCGCATCGAACAGGAGGCCCTCGCTCAAGCATTCCATGGCGCTGGAGATGACAACGGGGCCGGCGAGCACCGCCTGGCGCGCGATCAACGCCTTTCTTGCACCGTCCGAAAGGAAGCCGGCTTCACCAATGATAAGGATCGTCTTGCCGGCGACCGGACTGAGCGACTTCATGGCGGACGCCTACTGTAATCCAGGTTTTAGGGTGATCATGCTGTTCAATGGCGGTTAGAAACATAGGCGGGTCCGCGCCTGTATCGTGCCTACCATATTCGAGCCTGTCATGCGACGTTCATTTTGCCCTGACCGCCGAACCCTTGCCGGGCCGCCTTGTTCCCCGGCGGTTGGGATCGGGGCGCCGGCCGTGCGATCCGTACGTTTTCGCACCAGCTGTTGAAATCGATGACCCTAAGTTTAGGATCGTCGCATACAAGCGGAGGAACGCGGATGATGCAGCACGCGGGAATCACGAAGCCGCCGTTACAGCCCGACGACGTGGCAATGCTGACCGCGGTCCTTGAAGACTGGTGCCAGGAAAAATCATGCGGGATCGCCAGCCCGGCAGCCGGACATATTGCCAGAGAACTCGTATCCTGGTTCGAATGCGGCATTCGAGACAAGCATAGGCTCGCAGGCCTGATGCGGCATGTGTATCTGGATCCAGAGGACCTGCTCGTCACCCAGGATGCACCGGCCTGCGCACATGTGCGCGAGAATGCCGGACGGGCGGATGGGCACGATGGATAGAACCCGGCAAAGTGCTCCTGCCCCGGCAGGTCATTCCGAACTCGGTTTTGTCGATCGGCAGATCGCTCTGCGACAGATCGTTGCCGATCTTAGAAACCTGCGCGATGGAGTGCCGGACAACTTCGGTCGAGCTCCGGCTCTCGATCGTCTGCTTCGCATGATCGACGCTTCGGTCATATCGATTGCCAAAGCGGATGACGAGGAATGGGAGATCATTCTTATGGAGCTCCTCGATCTTCGCGCGACGATGACGCGTCTTGCCACTGGCGGCGCCGAAACGTCCCACTGATTTCGACAGCAGGATTTGAAACGAGGAAATTGTCGCCGTTTTAAAGGGCGCCCTGGTTCTTTTCCCGGAACCTTAAGACAGGCTATGGCATTGATTCTGCAACGATGGGGCGGCTGATGCCAAGATTTTATTTTAATGTCGTTTCAGACACCGGCACGGTCGTTGATCCCGATGGTTCGGAACTGGCAACCATTGAAGACGCCAGGCGCGAAGCCGTTCAGGATGCAAGAGCCCTCATGAGTCAGGCAATTCTTTCGGGAAAAGACATCTCAGCGAGAAAGATCTACATCTGCGACGAACAGGGGAGCCTGCTTCTGATCGTGCCTTTCGCCGATACGATCAGGAGTGCCGATTAGTGGGGCGCCGGATCGGCAGACCGATCAAACGTTGATATTCGCGCTCCGGAACGCCGTAGCAGCCGGCTGCGATTTCTTCCAGCCGGTCCCTGTCGAGGATCCTGACATTGGCGCGCGTCGACCTGATCGCTCGAAGACCTTCGATGACGTGCAATTCGTTGGTGACGCCTGCGCGGCGCACGCCGAGCATGATGGCCAGCAGTTCATGCGTCAGCGGCAGGTCACTGCCATTCAGCCGGTCGTGGCACATCAGCAGCCAGCGGGCGAGCCGCTCGTGCATGTTGTAGCGCCCGTTGGCAAGGGCTGACTGGGCCAGCTGAATGTCGCAGTAATGCACGTATTTGAGGAACAATTCGTTGGCGACCGGAAATTCCGCCAGCACCTGCTTGAAGCTTTTCACCGACACCTGCACGCCGGAGCCGGCGACCTGAACGAAGGTGCGGTTGGGTGTCGTATCCGTTCTCAGCAGGACATGGAGGCCGGACATGCCGTCATGTCCGATGTGACCGACCTCAACGGCTTCGTCATCGCCATTGGCGGCCACCATTGAGGCAAGACCGCCTTCGATGAAACAGACATACTCGTTCGGCTGATCGGCTTCGACCAAAACATGTCTGGCCGGAAGTTCGATCAGACTGCCATCGCCGGTGAGCTTTTGGAATGCCTCGGCCGGCAGGGCCTTCAACAGCAGATTCCGAATATCGCTTTGGTCCGGTACGCGCATGCGCTTCTCCTGGCGGGAGACAGCCCGTGCTCATACCGACGCCTCTTTGGCGGTAATGAGAGGTATATGGGTCACGCGCGCAATGATGACCATCTTCATATAAGTTTTGTACGGTTCTGACAAAAGCCGAGCCATAGTCCCAGGCGCACCGCTTCTGGGATAATTTCCTGCCCGACACGGAACGCTCTCAAACCTCCCTCGGCAGCCTGATCACGAACCCCGTGCCGGGCTCCCGGTTTTCGATGTGAAGCTCGGCCCTCAGTTGCTGCACCAACGCCCGCACGATCTTCATTCCGAGGCTTTTTCCGCCGTTCTCGCCGGACAGCACTTCCGGCGGCAGTCCTCGTCCGTCGTCGGCGATCTCGAGGCAGATCTCGTCGGCAATGCTCCGGGCGCTGACCGTGACGGCGCCTGCTACCTCGGCATAAGCGTGTTTGAAAGCATTGGTTACCAGTTCGTTGACGAGGAGGGCGATCTGAATCGCACGGTCGGCATCGATCATGCATGGATCGGCGACGACCGACACCGTGTGGCCGGAGGTCGATTGCTGCAGGCGTTGGCAAAGGCTGGACAGGAAATCGGCCAGATCCACAGTTTCGATATCAGGCTGGCGCCACAATTGGTCGTGCACCTGGGCAATGGTTCCGACTCGCGCTTCAGCATCCCGAAGCGCCTGTCCGACCTCCTCCTGTTTGGTCGAACGGGCCTGCATGGCGAGCATGGCCGCAACCAGAGCCAGGCTGTTCTTGACGCGATGGCTCATCTCCCGCAGCATGATCTGCTGATGCTCGTCGGCGAAATGCCGCTCGGTATCGTCCCGGAGCACCTTGAGAAAACCGGCGCGCTGGGCGCGCAGCGGCATGGTCAAGCCGCTGCCCCAGAATGTCGAGCCGTCCTTACGCAAGTGAAACCGCTCGTTCTCGGCGCGACCGCGCTCGGCCGCCGCCTCCATCTCGCGCTCCAGCGCGCCCTCTTCGCGGTCCTCGGGAACGAACAGGATGCGGGCGTCGCGACCGAGGATCTCGCTCTCCTCGTAGCCGAAGATGCGGCAGGCGCCGGTGTTCCAGCTGATGATCCGCCCATCGCGGCCGAAGGCGAAGATCGCATAGTCGATCGCGCTTTTGAGAATAAGCTGGAGGCGCTCTTCGCTGGCGCGCCGAGCTTCGTCCTCATGCAGCATCTGCGTTCGGTCGCGGACGATTTTCAGAAGGCCATAGGTCTCGCCGGCATCGTTGCGAAGCGGCATCATCAGTCCCGAAGCCCAGAACGAACTGCCGTCCTTTCTCACATGCCAGCGATTGTCGTCGGCGCGGCCGGTGGTCAAGGCAAGCCTGATCTCCTTAAGCATTGCCCCGGCAAGCTGATCTTCGAACGTAAAGATCACGGCACCGCTCTGTCCGATGATTTCGGATCCCGAATAGCCGAAGATTTTTTCGGCACCCGCGCTCCACGTCATGACAGTGCCATTGCGATCCATTGCAAAAATTGCATAATCCCGGGCGCTCTCAACGATGTGCCGATAGATTTCAGTCTCGTTGCTCGGGAGGGGATATTGATCCATGCCAGCGCGCGCCCCGCTATTGCCGTCGACTACATTAGCACCTGCTACAGGAAATTTCTCGGGCGCGTGCGGTTGCGTACAAAACTCCTCCACGAAGCCTTCTGCCGATCATGAGAGATAAGCCTCAGCGCCTTGCAATCGGCCATTCCGGCGTTCATAATTTTGCGTAGGGCTGAGCGCATCTGTGGTGCTGACGGCCGAGAGACAGTGTCCTCTTGCCAAACAAAGGGCAGAGTGATGCGAGCGTTCGAAAGCGAAAATCTCATTCTGTCGCAGTTGGCGGATCCGGAGCTTATGGCTCTGGAGCGCATGCTGGAACCGCTTCTTCTTCCGCGCGACTTCGAGCTCGTGCATTTGGGCATGCCGGTCAGCCATTATTATTTCCTCGAAACCGGCATTGCTTCCATGGTGGCGACGAGCCCCGAGGGCAGGAAGGCCGAGATCGGCGTGCTCGGCAGGGACGGGATGTCGCCGCCGCCCCTGACGGTGGACGCGGAGCAGTTTTCATTCGACGTCATGATGCAAGTTGGCGGTCACGGCGCCGTGTGGAAGCCGGCGCCCTGGCATGCTTCCTCGCCGACCGGCCCACCGTCCGCCGGCTGCTTTTGCGTTTTCTCCATAGTTTTTTCGCGCAGGTCGCCAACACCGCACTGTCCAACGCCGTTCACAAGATCGACGTTCGTCTGGGGAGATGGCTTCTGCTGTGCCATGACCGCCTCGATTGCGAAGAGATTGAAATCACGCATGAATATATGGGCCACGATGCTGGGAATCCGCCGCTCCAGCGTCACTGATGCCTTACACATCCTGGAGGGCGAGCATCTCATTTATTCCACCCGCGGCCTGGTAATCATCCGCAACCGCGCATCCCTCGAAGCCTTCGCTGCAGACGCCTACGATGCCCCTGGCATCACAGGACGCAGCTGGCCGGGCCCGGCTGAGGCGCTGAAGCGCGTCTCGCACCGGAATCGACGATCTCTCAAGCGTCACTTTCCCGGCAGATCCTTTTCGGTCGTCGCAGCCGCCGGAAGGTTGTTCTGCGACCCCTCTCTATCGGACGCGCGCAAAGGAGCCGTGGGCGCCTTCTGAACATAGATGCCGAGTCCGAGTGCGCCGATGGCCACCACAAAAGCGCCAGCGATGGCTGCAACCGATCGTCGCCCATCCTGCTTGATCATTCCGAAAGCAAGAGCAATTCCGAGAAGGGCAGCCCCTCCCGATACCGCAAAAAGCCAGAGAAAATTCATCATCATGCTCCCTATGTCGGGCCCGAACCCGTGACGGGGTTGAAGGTTCCCACGGTCGTTGACGCGGGAACGATGCCAGTTGGAATTTCATGCGGCGCATTGACGCACAACTCCCACGGTGCTACCTCTAAAATTGGTCAGGCCAGTTGACCAGCTGCGCGCTTGAGGAGAAGCCGCCGGGGAGGCCAGAATGTTTTCGCCCGTTGAATCGCGCCGCCTCTACAGGCAGGTAGCGGATCAGATTCGCTCGATGATTGCCGGTGGCGAGCTTGCCGTCGGTCAGAAGCTGCCGGCCGAGCGCGATCTCGCGGAGCAGCTGTCGGTCTCACGCCCGACCGTGCGCGAAGCCCTGATCGTCCTGGAGGTCGAGGGCCTCGTCAACATCCGCATGGGCTCAGGCATCTATGTGGTCCGCCGGCAGGGCGTCAGCATGGCGACAAGCGAAAGCGAGCCGGTGGAGGGGCCTTTCGAATTGCTGCAGGCGCGCGCCGTGATCGAATGCGCCATAGCCGAAGAGGCGGCAACCCGGGCCAGGTCTGAAGACATCGCCGTGCTCGACGAGGCGCTGATGCGCATGAGCGGCGGCGTCAACGATGCGGCGACGGTGCTCGCCGCCGACCGCGCCTTTCACACCGGCATTGCCGCCATCATCGGCAACGCCACCCTGATCCGCGTGACGGGCGAGATGTTCGACATGCGCATGACTCCCTATTTCGCCAAGCTCGCCAGCCATTTCGAGGGGCCGACGACATGGCGCAGCGCCGTC
Organism: Rhizobium sp. BK049; assembly: GCF_014193135.1. Lineage (NCBI taxonomy): Bacteria > Pseudomonadati > Pseudomonadota > Alphaproteobacteria > Hyphomicrobiales > Rhizobiaceae > Rhizobium > Rhizobium sp. BK049. Next base: position 5,855 of record NZ_JACHYV010000024.1, on the reverse strand, counting down.
GATGAGCACCGGGCCATCCGCGATGCAATCGCCGCCGGCGATGCCGCCGGCGCGAAGGCTGCAATGCGCAGCCATCTCACCCTATCGCAGAAGAGATTTTCCGAGAGCTTCGGGGAGGAGTTCTCGGGAGAGGAGGAGCGCGGCCGCGACAAGGCGCCCGCGAAAGGAAGCACCAAGACTTAAACCCGAGCACGGGAGGAGAGCGCAATGAAGAGCAGACTAGCAACGATACTGTGCACCGCAGCCGCGATCATGGCGACGACGGCGGTCGCGCATGCCCAGACCGTACTGAAATGGGCACATGTCTATGAAACCTCGGAGCCCTTCCACACTGATTCCGTCTGGGCCGCGGAAGAGATCGCCAAGCGTACCGACGGGCGCTACAAGATCGAGGTCTATCCGGCTTCGCAGCTCGGCAAGGAAGCCGACATCAACCAAGGGCTCAAGCTCGGTACGGTTGACATCATCATTTCTGGATCGAGCTTTGCCGCACGCGACTACAAGCCGATCGGCGTCACCTACTTCCCCTATATCTTCCGCAACCCCGATCATCTGATCGCCTATACCAAGAGCGACGTCTTCAAGCGTCTTGCCAAGGGTTATGAGGACAAGACCGGGAACCATATCGCCGCCGTCAGCTATTACGGCACGCGCCACACCACCTCCAATAAACCGATTGCCAAATGCGCCGACATGCAGGGCCTGAAGATCCGCGTGCCCGACGTTCCGGCCTATCTCGCCATGCCGCGAGCATGCGGCGCCAACACCACGCCGATTGCCTTTGCCGAGGTCTATCTCGCTCTACAGAACGGGACGGTCGAGGCGCAGGAAAACCCGCTGACGACGATCGAGGCGAAGAAGTTCTACGAGGTCCAGAAAAACATCATCCTCACCGGCCATATCGTCGATCACCTGAACACCGTGATCTCGAAGCAGCTGTGGGCCAAGCTCTCCGACGAGGACAAGAAGATATTCGGTGAAGTGATGCAGCAGGCAGCCGAGCGCACGAGCAAGACGATCGCCGGCAAGGAAAACAGCCTAGTTGCGACCTTCAAGGAGAAGGGGCTCAACGTCGCCGAGGTCGACAAGAGCGATTTCGAGAAGAATGTGATGGAAAAGGTGAAGTTCGAAGACTTCGGCTACGAGAAGGCCGATTGGGAAGCGATCCGGGCGATTCAGTAGGAGCCTGAGAGCGCGGCCAGCCCCTCATCCGGCTGCCGCCACCTTCTCCCCGCGCGCGGGGAGAAGGGACAAGCCGCACCCTTCCGCTTCCCCCTTACGCCTCGCAGGGCAAGTCCCCTCTCCCCGCCGGCGGGAAGAGGGTTAGGGTGAGGGGCAGCCTTCGGCACGAACAGGGCAGCAGCGGCACCGGGCTTGCCAACAATATGAAGGTCGCGCCGCCACACGCCGCGCCCATCTTCTCCAACCGGAACAAGGCCGATCATGTCGCAAGAAATTCATACGCCAATCACGGCCGAGGAAATCGGCCACGAATTCGAAGGGCACGCGCCGACCGCACATGTCGCAGACTATGCTGTCGAGGACTGGATCACGTTGATCGTCTTCTGGCTGATGGCGGGCTGCGTCTTCCTGCAGTTCTTCACGCGTTATGTGCTGAATGACAGCTATGCCTGGACCGAGGAAATCGCCATCAACTGCCTGATCGGCGTCGTCTTTCTCGGCGCGGTCATGTGCGTGCGCACCTCGCGGCATATTCAGGTGGATGTGTTCTATCACTATATGCCGGCAGGGCTGGCGCGCGTGCTCGCAACCTTCGTCGATATCGTCCGCATCGGTTTCTTCGCCTATGGCTGCTATTTGATGTGGCGTTACGTCGACATCGTCGCCGACGAACAGATGGTCACCATCGACCTGCCGCGCAACATCGTCTTTTACTCCGTTCTCGTCGCCTTCGTGCTGATGCTGATCCGCGCCGTGATCGTCTTCATCGCCAATCTGCGCCGTGGCTACTCCGTCCTGGAGCGCCCGGAAGAATTTCAATCCGTCGAAGGATGACCCGATGCTGCTGCTTCTTGGCTCATTTCTGCTGCTGATGCTGGTCGGCGTGCCCGTCGCCATCTCGATGGCCGTCGCCTCCGTGCTTTACATCGTCCTTTACGGCGTGGCGCCAGACATCATCGTCGCCCAGCGCATGATCGCCGGCGTCGAGAGTTTTCCGCTGCTCGCCGTGCCCTTCTTCATCCTGGCCGGCAATCTGATGAATTCCGCCGGCGTTACCGGCCGTATCTATTCCTTCGCGGTCGCTCTCGTCGGCTGGATGAAGGGCGGGCTGGCGCAAGTCAACATCATCGGCTCCGTCATCTTCTCCGGCATGTCCGGCACCGCGCTTGCCGATGCGGCCGGCATCGGCACGATCGAAATTAAGGCGATGAAGGACCATGGCTATCCCGTCGAGGCCGCTGTCGGTGTCACGGCGGCCTCGGCGACACTCGGGCCGATCTTCCCACCGTCGCTGCCCTTCGTCATCTACGGCATGATGGCGAACGTCTCGATCGGCGCCCTCTTCATGGCCGGCATCCTGCCCGGCGTCGTCATGACGCTACTGATGATGATCACGGTCGCCGCCTTCGCCTACCGCAAGCGCTGGGGTTCGGACGCGCCGTTCGATGTGCGCCAGCTCCTGTCGGCCGGCATGGAAATCCTGGTGGTGCTGATGGTGCCTGTGGCGATCTATCTGATGATGCGCGCCGGTCTCTCGATGAATGCCGCGGCGGGTATAGCCCTTCTGGTGCTCCTGACGCTCGACTGGTATTTCGGCTTCTCCGCCGTCATGGCGCTGATGACGCCGGTCATCCTGATCGGCGGCATGACGATGGGCTGGTTCACGCCGACGGAGGCCGCTGTCGCGGCCGTGCTCTGGTCGCTGTTCCTCGGCCTCGTACGCTACCGCACGATGACGCTCTCGACGCTTGCCAAAGCCAGCTTCGATACGATCGAAACGACGGCGTCGGTGCTCTTCATCGTCACGGCGGCTTCGGTTTTCGCGTGGCTCTTGACGGTCAGCCAGGCCGCGCAGCTGCTCTCCGATGCGATCCTGTCGATCACCGACAATAAATGGGTGTTCCTGATCCTGGTGAACCTGCTGATGCTCTTCGTCGGCTGCTTCCTCGATACGATCGCCGCAATCACCATCCTCGTGCCGATCCTTCTGCCGATTGTCGCGAAGTTCGGCATCGATCCCGTTCAGTTCGGCCTGATCATGACGCTGAACCTGATGATCGGCTTGCTTCACCCGCCGCTCGGCATGGTGTTGTTCGTGCTGTCGCGGGTCGCGAAGCTTTCCGTCGAACGCACGACGATGGCGATCGTGCCGTGGCTCGTGCCGCTGTTCCTGGCGCTGATCCTGATCACCTTCATTCCCGCCGTATCGCTCTGGCTGCCGCAGCAGCTCGGACTGTTGAGATAGGAGGATAGGATGCAGACGCGTCTGGCGCGGCTTTACCGGAAGGGCGATCTCAGGGTCGAAATGGACACGGTTCCGGCTCTCGGTCCAGGCGAGGTGCTTCTCAAGATGGCGGCCGCGGGCATCTGCGGCTCCGACCTGCATTATTATCAGGACGGCGGCTTCGGGCCGGTCAGGGTGCGCGAGCCGATCATCCCCGGCCACGAGGCTTCGGGGAGGGCGAACCAAACGGGCGAGGGGGTCGATCTCAAAGCCGGCACACTGGTCGCAGTCAATCCAAGCCAGCCTTGCGGCCATTGCGAATACTGCGTGACGGGGCTGCCGATCCATTGCCTCGATATGCGCTTCATGGGCAGTGCGATGCGCCTGCCGCATGAGCAGGGCATGTTCCGGGAGTGGCTGGTGGTGCCGGCCCGGCAATGTTTCGAAATGGGAGCCGAGACGACGGCCGCGGAAGCGGCCTGCACCGAGCCGCTTGCCGTCTGCCTGCATGCCGCATCGCGCGCCGGCGAGATATCGGGCAAACGCGCCCTCGTCACCGGCGCCGGCCCGATCGGCTGTCTGATGGTTGCCGCCGCGCGGCATCACGGTGCGGCCGAGATCGTCGTGACCGATCTCGCCGATGCGGCGCTGGAGCGGGCGAAAGCGATGGGCGCCAACCGCACGATCAATGTTTCCGGGGATGCGGCAGCGCTTGGCAAATTCGAGGCGGGCAAGGGCTATTTCGATCTCGTCTTCGAATGCTCGGCCGCCGCACCCGCGATCCGGAGCGCAATCGCCGCCATCCGGCCGCGCGGCACCCTCGTGCAGGTCGGCGTCACGGGCGAGATCCCGGTCCCGCTCAACGCCATTGTCAGCAAGGAGCTGCATATCCACGGCACGCAGAGGTTCCACGAGGAATTCGCCACTGCCGCGAGGCTGATCGCAAGCCGCAAGATCGATGTCCGGTCGATCATCAGCCACAGTCTACCCTTGGAAGAAGCCGCCGCCGCCTTCACCCTTGCCGGCGACCGTACGGCCGCTTGTAAGGTACAGCTTACGTTTTAGCCGCGTGATACTCGCCGTAGATTGTCACCGTGATTCAACCATTCCTTCTCGGCAGTCGCTTGCGCGGTCATATCCCAATCAAAAGAAGATACAAATCCTGTCCTGTCGCAAACATGTCCCATAACAGATGATGTTTTAATCAACCGAAATGGTGAGGCGTCGGTTCGAATCGGCTCAACTGCAAAAAAGGCTGTGAGAGCTTTGCGTCAACATTTCCGCCATTCGGTCACTGAGGTCAGATACCTGCAGCCGGTCCGTTTTTTTCTTGGACTTCTCACCGCAAGGCAAAACAAGGGACGGCGCCTCGATGATTTCCTCCGTGCCCAGCTCCACCACATGAAACCAGACTTTTCTGTTGGATATCTATGCCGCACTTCTATCGACCGACCCACCACCATCAACGAACAGGATTTGGCCGGTGATGAAGCCAGCATCCTCGGACAGAAGGAAGGCGATGGCGGCTGCGATTTCTTCCGGTTTGCCAAGGCGGCCCATTGGAATCATCGAAAGGAACCGTGTCTCGGCCGTGCTCCCGGCCGGCGTGTTGCGGCGGAACATTTGGGTTTCGGCCGGACCCGGCGCAACGGCATTAACGGTTATGCCGCTGCTGGCGAGCTCCATCGCCCATGTCCGTGTGAGGCTGTTTACCGCAGCCTTCGCTGCTGCATATCCGCTCCTGAGCGGTGTGCCGGTCGTCACCATGCTACCGACGTTCACGATCCGGCCCCAGCCTTTTGCCTTCATCACTGGTAAGAGAGCCTGGACGGTCTGGATCATGGGGTGAAGGTTGACACGAAGCATGTCCTCCAGATCATGAAGATCGATTTCTCCGACTGCGTGGAGCCGTGCCAATCCGACATTGTTGACCACGCCGTCGAAGGAATAGAGTTGCGCCAATTCCTGAGAGCTTCCTCCGAAGCCTGCGTATCGTTGAGATCGAGCGAGACCAAGGCGCCAGGGAAGTCAGGATCCTTTCCACGGCGATGCCGACCACCTGATGGCCTGCGGCGACGAGGCGATGTGATAGTGCGCGACCGATGCCCTTGCTTGCACCAGTCACCAGGAAAGTTCGTTCAGTCATGTCCGTACCTGTCATTATAGAATATCATGTTGTGGGCGAACCGCTCGAGGGACACGACTGACGGTGCGCCTGTTGTATCGTCGCCGCAGATGGTTCATGCGGTAAGTGAGGAGGTTCCTGTCTGGCCGTTCTTCGAAGGCCGGCGAGCGCCTAATGCGAGCCGCCTAGAGCCTGCTGCTTTCATACGGAAGCATATCCTGAGTTTGTAAGGTAGTTTGCGCATTCTGCTGGCGAGAAGCAGTCGAGCATTTCACCAGCCTTGCGCCATGTCGCTTCGACTGTGCGAGGCTGTTCTCTCCTAAT
>NZ_JACHYV010000023.1:0-116312 GCF_014193135.1 Rhizobium sp. BK049 | reverse complement strand
GCTCCGCACCGCAACCCGCCGCTACCGCCCCGAATACAGCAACCCAAAACCGCTGGAGCGAACTCAAAACTGGATAAAACTTGGGGGCAAGGTCAAGCCCGCCGGGCCGCAGGCAAACACGTGCGTGTTCGGCGCGTGATCAACGTCGAGAATTTCATAGAGAGTTGCCCTGATTTGTTCCGACGACATGCCCTCGTATAGAGTCGCTGCGCCTTCGCTTATGGCTGCGGCTAGCCGATCTCTAAAAAGTTTCGCGTCGCGCTTAAAGAAGTGGAGATGGTGGCCCACGCCGTACGCTCGCAATTGCTGCTGCATGGAGTATATCGGCGTGATACCGATGCCTGCGGCGAGTAGAACCGCGTGCGCCGGAGCGCCAAGTGGAAATCGGTTTCTTGGTTTGGAGATCCGCAAGCGCGTCCCGGCCACCGCGGTCGTATGCAGGGCCTCGGAAATTCCTCCGGCCCGTTTGGAACGCTTGACGGCGATGGTGTAGTAACCGGCCTCATCGAGATCGAACAGCGAATACTGGCGCGTCAACTCGCCAAAGCAGTTTACATCGATATGAGATCCAGGCTCGGCACGTACCCAGTCTTCTCCGCGCGTTGGCCGAATTCGAAAAAGCTTCGTATCGCTCGCCAGAACTTCCGTTTCGCAGATGACAGTGTCAAGGAGCATCACTAAACCTGGTTGACAATTGGAGCGTTTATCAAACATACCGACCGGAAGGTATGTATCAAAGAGGCATATAGATGGCAAGGCGAAAGTTCTCAAAGGAACAGATGATCTCGGCGGCGCGGGACATCGCCCTGCAGCGAGGTGCGGGCCGCGTTACACTGGAGGCGGTCGCCGAGGCAATCGGCTCCACCAAGGGAGCGGTGCTTCATTCATTTCCCACAAAAAGCGCACTTCTACAGGAGCTTCTGGCGGCTATGTGTGGAGAATGGGATACGCGCTTCGATGATGTTCGGATGAGATCTGGAAAGAGCCGTGGAGTGTTGACTTCCTATATAAAGACATGGAGGGAAGCTGATCCCCAGGCTCCGTCGTACCTTGAAGCAGTTGCTGTCGCAAAGGCTGAAAATCCCGACTTGTTAGAACCGGTGAGGGATGCGTATGGGCGCTATGCGCAACTGATCGAGGGTGAAACAGGTAACAAGATGGAATTCCTCGTCGCGTGGATGGCATGCGAGGGAATGGTGATGCTTGATCTCTTAGGATTGCATCGCTTTGACGAGAAAACGAAAGCGGCCTTGTTCGACCAACTTGAAATGATGGTAGGAGTAGAACGAACAGAGCCGCAGAAAGTGTCCTGATATCACCGTCATGTTCTTAGCACTCAATAAAGTTCCATAAATTACTGATATGCCGCACGAGAAAATCGCGTCGTCGATGATCTGAATAGGGGCCTTCTCGGCCGGAAACTTACTATGGATTTTGTCATTCAAATGCATTACCTTGCTATCAAATTTGGAGATAGCCATGGCTGCAAACGCACTTGTCCAAACACGTATCGATGCCGAAGTTCGGGATCGTGCTTCCGCCGTCCTTGAGAACATGGGCCTGACGGTATCAGATGCAGTCCGCATCCTGCTCACGCGGACAGCTAACGAGGGTGCGCTGCCACTTGAACTTTTTTCGGGAAGCGAGGCTCACGATGCTTGGTTTCGCACGAAGGTACTCGAAGCACTGAACGACACTCGACCGGACGTGTCAGATTTTGACGTCGAGGCACACTTCGAGGAGCGCCGGGCGATAGCGCGCGTCAAAGCAGGTGCTCTCAAGTCGTGAAGCTTACATGGTCTGCGTTCGCGATGAATCTCGCCAGGATGTGTTCGACTACATCGAGATGTTCTACTACCCGAAACGCAAGCACGTCAGAAACGGAATGCTGTCGCCCGTCGAGTTCGAGAAGCAGTAGAAAATCTAACCCGAGGGTGTCTACGAAACTCGGGGCTATTCAGCCTGCGCTTGACGCAATGACAACGGTCTACGTTAATTAAGCGCGCTTACCTAAGCTCGAGGCTTATTTAAATAAAGGGGCTCTTGCTTAAATAACGGACGGAATTCATATTAGGCTATGTCTGATTCCGAACCTAATTTGCGCCTGGGCCGTTTTGTCAAAACAACGGCAGCGAGCGAAACAGTGCGGGCGTTCGTGCCTCCGCCATTGCCGCCCGAGCCATCCATCGATGTCCTTTCGCTATTGGAGCGCCTCAGTCTGGCAGAGCGTGCGCTAGGTCGCCTGGATGGCATCACAATGCTGCTCCCGCGCCAGGAGTTATTCCTCTACATGTATGTAAGAAAGGAGGCAGTTCTTTCCTCGCAGATTGAAGGCACACAGTCGACGCTTTCCGATCTTTTGCGGTTTGAGACCGAGGCTCAAGCGGGGCAACCGGTCGATGATATTCGTGAGGTTTCCAATTACGTTGATGCGATGATGTATGGTTTGGAGCGTTTGGAAACGCTGCCAATGTCATTGCGCCTGATCCGAGAGATGCACGCACGACTGCTGCAAAGCGGGCGGGGAGGCACTAAGGATCCAGGAGAGTTTCGGCGCTCGCAGAATTGGATTGGAGGCACGCGACCCGGCAACGCACTCTTCGTGCCACCACCCGTGACGGAATTGGGTGGCTGCCTAGACGCGTTCGAGCGCTTCATGCATGACGATCAATCACGGTTACCGGCTCTGATCAAAGCTGGCCTCCTGCATGTCCAGTTCGAAACGATCCATCCATTTCTCGATGGCAATGGCCGGATAGGTCGTCTGCTTGTCACTCTTTACCTGTGCATGAACGGCGTTCTACGCAAACCATTGCTCTACCTCAGTCTTTACCTCAAGGCCTATCGAAGCGAATATTATCGATTACTGCAAGAGGTCCGTGAACATGGAAACTGGGAAGGTTGGCTAGACTTCTTCCTGACGGGTGTAGCCGACACCGCCAACCAAGCATTTGAAGCTGCCACTCGGATTGTCGATCTTTTCAAGGAGGACAGGGAGAAAATCACAGTCGAGAGCGACCGAGCCGGATCGGCCCTTCGTATTCACGAACTCTTTCAGCAAAACCCCTTTCATACGGCAAATCAGGTCGTTCAAATGACAGGCCTTTCAGCGCCGACTGTCAATGCAGCGCTCGCTGACTTGGAGCGTTTGGGGATTGTCGACGAGGTGACAGGTCGCAAGCGTGGCCGTGTTTTCAGCTACCGTAGATATCTTGCAATCCTAAGCGAAGGCACTGATCCCCTGCCTGCTACGTGACTAAATCACGGATCGCAAGTTCGAATCTCTTCAAGAGCCTAACCAATTCAACAAAGCAGCTTTCAATCCGAGGCGGACAATTGGCCGCTGGTCGGCTCGTGAGTCCAGCAGACAAAGCCCACGATGCGACGGTCGTTTGGTGATAACGCGGCAGCAAGGCGGGTGCTACTGCCTAATGTTGTCTGATCGCGCCAAGCCGGACTAACGCATATCCGACGCCACCAATCTGAATCAAAAGGTCTGCTCTCATTTCTCTATCGGTGACCACCTTAATTTTGGTCCATTTGTCTACCTTGGTATCGAGCGGGAGAGGCAATCCTTCTCGCAGCAGGAGGGTAAGCTCAGGTGCTCTTTCCGACTTATAGATACAAATCCTCATCGAACGGAACCTTAACTGCACAGGTTTGTGACAGCTATATTGCAGTGCGTTATTAATTATTGCAATGCCGCAAAGCCATTCTGTGCAATGTGCCGAGGTTATGTTCCCGTACTCCTGTCCATCTACTACCGCTTCTTCCGGCTATGCGTATGAGCAAGCACTGCCTTGACATCCGCCGCGCTGCGCCTTGCGACCAGAAAAACGCGCCCCTGAGGTTGGTGCCGATGATCTTGTCCCAATTTGTTCATCGATCTCGAGCGAGGGAGATACCTGTTCGTACCCGCATTATTGACAAGGATATCGACAGCGCCAGCGATGTTTTCGAACTTGCTTAGCGTTTCGTCGATGGACGAAATATTTGTCACATCCTGGGCGCCCGTGATACAGGTCCTGCCAAGGGCTTCGCTACTCGCTTTGGTTTCGATTAGCGAATTTTGATCGCGCGCCGTACGCAAATAACGGCACCCGCTTCGGCAAGCGCCAGCGCAATCATTGGCCCATGCCGCGGCTCGCACCAGTCACAACTGCCACTCTTCCTGCCAGATCGAACATCGTATTGGCCATGATGATCCCCCTGTTTTTGCGGGATAGAACCACCGTTCAACAATAATGTCTATACATGTACTAACAAAAAAGGGACATTCCGATTAGTCGACATTATAGTCAGAAATCCCGGTCGGCAGCATGTTCACGCCGTCTGGCCCAAGCATTGTCGTCACCTTTTGTTTGATAGCCTTGCTCCACGCAAGCAGGCCTAACGTTCTACGCCTAAAGCATCCTAACTGGACAGCGCTTGCCTGAAGGATTTATGATTGTGGCACCGATCAATGCGATGCTTCTAACATGAATATGGTCAAGCCGCCTTTGCCGTCCGAAAGCAACCGAGAGGACAAGGTCCAATCGAATCCGGTGCGGCTTGGTGCACGCCTCAAGCTTGCGCGGCAGACGCGCGGCTTGACGTTGAAGGCACTGGCGCTGGCTGCGGATTGTTCAGAAAGCCTGCTGTCCAAGATCGAAAACGGCAAAGCTTCGCCCTCGTTGCCCATGCTGCACCGGCTGGTGCAGGCACTGGATTCCAATATCGGCTGGATGTTCGAGGAGACGGATGCCGATGAGGGGGTGGTATTTCGCGCTGGCACGCGACCGCTGATCTCGCTCGATCCGCTGCGGCGCGGCGAGGGCATATCGCTGGAGCGCATCATTCCCTATTCACAGGGCCATCTGCTCCAGTGCAACATTCACCATATCGATGTGGGCGGCGAGAGCGCCGGGCCGATCCAGCATGTCGGCGAGGAAGTGGGCTACGTTCTCGTCGGCGAGATCGAACTGATGATCGGCGATAAGACCTTTCGTCTGGCCGCCGGAGACAGTTTCGTTTTCAATTCCGAACTGGCCCATTGGTATCGCAATGTCGGAAATCAGCGTGCCTCGATTTTCTGGGTAAATACCCCGGCAACATTCTGAGTTTACTTAGGAAAAGTTACGATTTAACTTTTGTGATTGCTTGTATTCAAGTGACTTGACAAGAATTCAAGTCACTTGAATAATGCCCCTGTAAATTCTGTTGCCGCCAGCGGCTTCTAACAAGGGGAACCTAAAATGGGTCGGACCAAATATCTTCTCGGCTGCGCTGCAGCTGCAGCCATGACGCTTTCCATGGCCGTTTCCAGCGCCTTTGCCGATACATTCGCGCTCGTCACCATCAACCAGCAGGCACTGTTCTTCAACCAGATCAATGACGGTGCCAACGCCGCAGCCAAGGCTGCAGGCGCCGATCTCGTGATCTTCAACGCCAACAATGTGCCCGCGGCGCAGAACGATGCGATCGAAACCTACATCACGCAGAAGGTCGACGGCATCATTCTGGTTGCCATCGATGTCAACGGCGTAAAGCCGGCCATCACTGCTGCTAAGAATGCCGGCATTCCGGTCATCGCCATCGATGCGCAGATTCCGGAAGGCGACAACATCGCCTTCGTCGGTGTCGACAACACCGCAGCTGGCGCCGAGATCGGCAAGTTCTTCTCCGATTATGTGAAGAGCGACATGGGTGGTGCTGCAAAAGTCGGCGTCGTCGGCGCGCTCAACTCCTTCATCCAGAACCAGCGCCTTGATGGCTTCAAGGCAGCCGTGGGTAAGGGCGGCCAGAAGGTTGAGTTCTTGAATACCGTTGACGGCCAGAACGTGCAGGACGTTGCGCTGTCGGCCGCTGAAAACCTGATGACCGCCAATCCCGACATGACGGCACTCTACGCGACCGGCGAGCCGGCGCTGCTCGGCGCGGTATCCGCCGTTGCCAGCCAGGGCCGCGGTGATAGCATTAAGGTCTTCGGCTGGGATCTGACGAAATCCGCCATCGATGGCATCGACCAGGGCTTCGTGACGGCAGTGATCCAGCAGGATCCTGCCGGTGAGGGCAAGGCCGCGGTCGAGGCGCTCGTCAAGGTCAAGAAGGGTGAAAAGATCGAGCCGATCATCAACGTGCCGGTCACCATCGTCACCAAGGCGAACGTCGATCAGTATCGCGAAATGTTCAAGTAAGCCGAACTGCCGCCGCCGCCCGGCCTGACGATTAGGCTGGGCGGCCGGATTTCCAGCAAGGGCGTTGAATATGACCGACACGCAAGTCAGCCGCGTCCGCATGACCGGCATTTCCAAGCGCTACGGCGCTCTACAATCGCTCGACAACGCCTCACTCGACCTGAAGCCCGGGGAAGTCCTCGGTCTGGTGGGTGACAACGGCGCGGGCAAGTCTACCATCAGCAAGGTTCTCTCCGGCGCGGTGATCCCCGATGCCGGCACCATCGAGATTGATGGCAGGGAGGTTGCCTTCACCTCGCCGGCGGATGCGCGCGCAGCTCGGATCGAGATGGTTTACCAGGACCTGGCGCTCTGCGACACGATCGATGTCGCCGGCAATCTCTTCCTTGGTCGCGAGCCGAAACGACGGATAGCCGGCGTGCCGATGCTCGACAAGAAACTGATGCACGAGCGGGCGCGCGACATGCTCTCCAACCTCGGTATCGTCATTCCCGATACGCGCATGAAGGTGGAAAACCTTTCGGGTGGCCAGCGCCAGTCCATCGCCATCGGTCGCGCCGCATCCTTCAATCCGTCTGTGCTCATCATGGACGAGCCGACCGCGGCACTCGCCGTCGCCGAGGTGGAGGCGGTGCTCGAACTCATCCGCACCGTCTCGCAACGCGGCGTGTCCGTCATCCTGATCACGCACCGTCTGCAGGATCTGTTCCTCGTCTGCGACCGCATTCAGGTCATGTACGAGGGCCGAAATGTCGCCGAACGCCGGATCGAGGACACCAATATCGAGGACGTCGTCAATCTCATCGTCGGGCGAAAATTTGCCGCCCAGTCCGCAGGCCATAACCGGGAAAAGGGCGTCTCCGCATGAGTTCCGAACCCAACGCCTATGCCAGCCATCCGCCCCGCATGCGCGAGGCAACGATCCTCGACAAGGTCGTGGCCAATGGCGGCGTCATGTCGATCGCGCTGTTCTTCGTCGTCTGTTGCCTGTTCTTTGCGGTGACGACCGATTCCTTCCTGACCGCGCCAAACCTTCTCAACGTCATCCGGCAGTCCGCCCCGCTGCTCATCGTTGCAGCCGCCATGACCTTCGTGATCACGACGGGCGGCATCGATCTTTCGGTCGGCTCCGTTCTCGCCTTGACGGCCACGCTTTCGGCGGCAGCCCTTCAGGCTGGTGTTCCCTGGCCGCTGGCTATCCTGCTGATGCTGCTTCTCGGCGGCCTTGTGGGCGTTATTCAGGGCTACTTCATCGCCTATGAGCGCATCCCCGCCTTCATCGTCACGCTTGCCGGTCTTTCCGTGATCCGTGGCTTGGCGCTGCTCATCACCGGCGGTTATTCGATCCCCATCGAGCCGACGAGCCCCTTCGTGGCGCTTGGCCGCGCCTGGGTGTTCGGCATTCCCGCGCCGGCTCTGATCGCCATCGTCATCCTCGCCGTCGCCTACATCGCCTTCAACGAAACCCATTTCGGTCGTTACGTCACGGGCGTCGGCGCCAATGCCGAGGCGACAAGGCGGGCAGGCGTCAACACGCGCCGGGTCATCCTCTGGGTCTATGTGCTCTCGGGTACGGCGGCGGCCGCCGCTGGCGTCATCCTCTCCGCCCGTCTCGGTTCCGGCTCCTCGAATGCGGGACAGGGCTTCGAGCTCGATGTCATCGCAGCCGTCGTGCTTGGTGGCACCAGCCTCTTCGGCGGACGCGGCTCTCTGGTGGGGACCGTGCTTGGCGCGCTCACCGTCGCGGTGCTCGCAAACGGCCTCATCCTGTCGCACCTCTCGCCCTTCTTCACGCCGATCGTCACCGGCTTCATTATCCTCGTCGCGATCTGGCTGAATTTCCGCCTGTTCCGCGGCGGCGCAAAGGGGCGCTGAAAATGCTCGATGACCTCTTCAAGGACGCGCCGAAAGCGCGCCAGCCCATCGGGGTGAATTCCGGCGCTGCCATGACCGTCACCGGCCCCGTGCCGGTGGAGGATCTCGGCGTAACGCTGATGCACGAGCACATCTTCCTTGATGGCGCGACCAGCTGGATCTGCCCCTGCCATCCGGACGAAAAGGCAATCGCCGAACAGAAGGTCTCTATCGAGATCATCGGCGAGTTGCGCATGAACCCCTATATGAACCGGGACAATGTCTCGCTCGACGACGGGGATCTGGCGCTTGGAGAGCTCAAGCGGTTCCAGGCGCTCGGCGGCTGTACCGTAGTCGAAACGACCAATTTCGGCATCGGCCGTGATGCGGCAGGACTCGCCCGCATCGCGCGCATGTCGGGGCTGAGGATCATCATGGGCACCGGCTTCTATCTGGAGCACACCCATCCCGACTGGCTGAAAGCCATTGACGTCGATGCGGTGACGCAGTTCATCGTCGATGATGTCGGTGGCGGCGAGACGCAGCCCGAGATCATGGCCGGTATTATCGGTGAGGTTGGCGTCAGCCGGAATTTCACCGCCGAGGAGGAGAAGTCTCTTCGTGCTTCGGCGCGGGCGTCGCGCATCACCGGCCTGCCGCTCTCCATCCATCTGCCGGGCTGGGAGCGCCTGGCGCATCGCGTGCTCGACATGGTGGAAGAAGAGGGCGCCGATCTGCGCCACACCGTCCTTTGTCACATGAACCCCAGCCATAATGATCTCGATTATCAGATGGCATTGGCCAAGCGCGGTGCTTTCCTGGAATACGACATGATCGGCATGGACTATTATTATGCCGATCAGGACGCCCAGTCGCCGTCCGACGAGGAGAATGCCCGTGCCATCGCCGCCCTCATCGACAAGGGTTTCGGCGACCGGCTGCTCCTGTCGCAGGATGTGTTCCTGAAGATCATGCTGACGCGCTACGGCGGCTTTGGCTACGGCTACATCCTCAAGCACTTCCTGCCGCGGCTGAAGCGCCATGGCGTCGATCAGGCGGCTATCGATCGCATGCTGATCGACAACCCGAAATCCGTCTTTTCCGCCGTCGCCTAAGCGCTGGCCCATCGTTCAAGGAGTTTCCATGACCAAGAAAAAAGTGCTGCTCGCCGGCGAATCCTGGGTGTCGACTGCCACCCACATCAAGGGTTTCGACCAGTTCCCGACCGTGACCTACCACACCGGCGCGGACGAATTGCTGAAGGCCCTGAAGGATAGCCCCTTCGACGTTACCTTCATGCCTGCGCACGAGGCGCAGAAGGAGTTTCCGAGCACGCTCGAAGGCCTTCAAGCCTATGACGCCATCGTGCTTTCGGATATCGGCGCCAACACGCTGCTTCTGCATCCCGATACCTGGATCCACTCGCGCCGGACGCCCAACCGCCTGAAATTGCTGCGCGACTACGTTGCCCAGGGCGGTGCGCTCCTGATGTTCGGTGGCTATTATTCGTTCCAGGGCATCAATGGCGGCGCGCGCTTCCGCAACACCGCGGTCGAAGAAGTGCTGCCGGTGGCCTGCCTTCCCGTCGATGATCGTGTCGAGGTGCCGGAGGGCTTTACGCCGGTTGTTTCGGGCGATGCTTCGCATCCGATCCTTTCGGGCATTTCCGGCGAGTTCCCTTATCTGCTTGGCTTCAACGAAGTGACGCTGAAGGAAGGGGCAAACCAGCTCATGACCGTTTCCTCGGAATATGGTTCGTTGCCGCTGCTCGTCACGGGAACCTACGGCGAAGGCCGTACGCTCGTCTGGACGTCGGATGTCGGCCCGCACTGGCTGCCGCCGGAATTCATTGCCTGGCCGGGCTACAAGACCCTGTTCGAGCAGATGCTCGCCTGGGCAACGGACTGAACGGAAGGTCTTGAGGCCATGACCATCCATGTCGTCGGCAATGTCTGCGTCGATGCGAGCTTTCGCCTGGAGCGGCTGCCGCAGCCGGGCGAAACGCTGAACGCAACGGCTGCCGGCGAAGGCCTGGGCGGCAAGGGGGCAAACCAGGCCGTCGCTGCCGCCCGGACAGGGGCGTCGGTCACGCTCTGGGCGCCTCTGGGACGGGACGCGGCCGGCGACGGGATGGAAAGCCTGCTTTCCTCGGAGATTTCCGACCTGCGCCTCTCGCGTCTGGACCTGCCCAGCGACCGCTCGGTGATCCTGATCGATCGGTATGGCGAGAATGTCATCATTACCGCCGCCGCCTGCGCCGAGGCGTTCAATCCGCTGACGATGTGCCCGCTCGCATCGACCTGGAGCGCCGGAGACATGTTGCTGATGCAGGGCAATCTTGGCGCCGATGTAACGGTGCAGTGCTTGGAGGCAGCGCGGAGGGCCGGGCTTTTCACCGTTCTCAATCCGAGCCCGCTTGCTTCCGATGCGCCGGATCTTTCGGCGGTGTCACTGCTGATCATCAATCGACCGGAGGCCGAAGCCTTGACCGGCGAAACCTCTGCTGACCGCGCTGCCGACCGCCTGCGCGTGAGGGGCGCAACCACCGTCATCGTAACGCTCGGTTCGGAGGGCGCCCTCGTTCTGGACGCCTCTTCCCGGCTCCACATCCCGGCCGAAAAACGCGAAGCCGTGGATGCCAGCGGCGCCGGGGATTGCTTTGCCGGAACGTTGGCCGGACTTCTTGCGCAGCGTGCGACGCTTGCCGATGCTGCGAGACTTGCAACACGGGCGGCGGGTCTAGCTGTCGGCCGTGCCGGTACCCTCGCCTCTTTCCCCACCTCGGCAGAGCTAGCCGCCCTTACAAAGACATTGAAACTGGAAAACGTGTGATCGCCATGAGCAACCCTATCGGACGGCAGGACAAGGACACACTGAGGACGCTTTTCGGGCGCGACAAGCCGGTGATCGGTGTGGTGCATCTGATGCCATTGCCGGGGGCGCCACGCTATGACGACGAAGGCGTCGAGACGATCTACGAGCGCGGTCTTTCAGATGCACGGGCCTACCTTTCGGGCGGCTGCGACGCCGTCATCGTCGAGAACCACGGCGATGTTCCGTTTGCCAAGCCTGATGATATCGGCCCCGAGACATCAGCGCATATGGCCGTTGTCGCGGATCGCATCCGCCGCGAGCTCGGTCGCCCGATCGGCATCAACGTTCTCGCCAATGCGGCGATCCCGGCGCTTGCCATCGCGTCTGCCTCGTCAGCATCCTTCATTCGCGTCAACCAGTGGGCCAATGCCTATATTGCGAACGAGGGGTTTGTGGAGGGAGAATCGGCACGCGCCATGCGCTACCGTGCCCATCTTCGCGCCCGTGGCGTCCGCATCTTTGCCGACGCCCACGTCAAGCATGGGGCGCATGCCATCGTGGCGGATCGGCCGGTCGAAGAACAGGTCAAGGATCTCGTCTTCTTCGATGCCGATGTCGTCATCGCCACCGGCCAGCGCACCGGCCACGCCGCCGATCTCGGTTATATCAGCATGATCAAGGAGGCGGCGTCGCTGCCTACACTGGTGGGCAGCGGCGTCACGCATGATAATGCCAACGATATTCTGTCCGTCGCGGACGGCGTGATCATTGCAAGCGCCCTTAAATACGATGGCGTCTGGTGGAATGCGGTTGAGCTCGAGCGGGTCAAGCGGTTCATTGCAGGCCTTGGCCGATGACCCGGAAGCCGGAGGTCAACGCCGCGCGCCTGCTCGCGTCTGTCGCCGATTTCGCAGCGATCGGCGCGACGCCTGCCGGTGGTGTCAACAGGCAGGCTTTGGGCATCGAAGACCGTGCGGCGCGCCGGCTGCTCGCGGAGCGAGCGCTTGCCCGCGGCTTCACCGTCTTCCAGGATGATATCGCCAATCTGTTCATTCGACGGGAGGGCCGGGATGCTTCCCTGCCACCGATCCTCATCGGCAGCCACCTCGACAGCCAGCCGACTGGTGGCCGTTTCGATGGCGCTCTCGGCACGCTCAGTGCTTTCGAGGTGCTCGAAGCGCTGAGCGACGCCGGCATCGAAACCGACCGTGCCGTCGAAGTCGTCGCCTTCACCAATGAGGAAGGTAGCCGCTATTCGCCGGGTTGCATGGGATCCATGGCCTTCGCGGGGGTAGGAACTATGGCGGACTGGGAGCCAATACATGCGACGGACGGCCCGCGGCTGGCCGATGAGCTGGCGGCAACGCTCGCAGCACTGCCTGAAGCTGCGTTGCGACCAACAGGCCACGCTATTTCCGCCTTTGTCGAACTGCATATTGAACAGGGCCCGATCCTCGAGCAGGAGGACGTGCCCATCGGTGTCGTCACGGCGGTGCAGGGCACGAAATGGCTTGAAGTTGTCTTCTCCGGTGTGGCCGCGCATGCCGGCACGACGCCGCTTAAATTCCGCAAGGACCCCATGGGTGCGGCAGCCGCCGCAATCGCAAGCCTTCAATCGGCGGTCATGCCTGCGGACCCCGAGGCACGGCTGACGGTTGGCCGCATTACTGCCGAGCCAGGTTCCATCAACGTTATCCCCGGTTCTGTTACCTTCACCGTCGATATCCGCCATCCGGACGCCGCTATCCTTGCTGCGATGGACCAGCATGTGCGAAAGGAATGCGAGGCCGCTGGCGCCCGCTGGGACTGTGACGTTAGCGTCAGCCAGCGCGTCAACATGGCGCCAGGCCGCTTTTCACCAGCTATTACAGGGGCAATTGAGAAGGCCTGCAAAGCTCTCGGTCTCAAGAGCCGCCAAATGGTTTCCGGTGCTTTTCACGATGCGCTGTTCATAAACCGCGTAGCTCCAACAGCCATGATCTTTGTTCCGTGTCGCCATGGCATCAGCCATAACGAGGCGGAGTTCGTAACTGACGCGCATATGATTTCAGGTGCCCGGGTGTTGCTCAACGTGGTCGAAGCGCTGGACTAGCGCCTATCGTTGTTTCGTAGATGGGGACCTTTGGATTGACTCGCCCAACGCTCCCCTAGAGTTAAGCTCAAACGCCTTTTGAGGTGGAACGGTTGGCAATGGGTCGGTGGACGTTTTAGTACTTGCCCTCTTTGCGGGCGAGCACGCCGTCTCCCCTCGATGGCTCCGTGGCTGGCCGGAAACAGATTTTCGCAAACGGCCTGGAGATCGGAGATCATCCCGTTTGCGCCTCCACACCATCAAGACCAGGAGACGGTTCCGTCCGCTCGAAGCGGCTCGGGTGTGCAGGCGTGAGTAACGGGAGCGCGTTAGCTGACAATCGGTTTATCCACCAGCTTTTCGACCAATCGTCTGAGTTCCGATGGGGTCGTTTGCCCAGCCACCACCTCGTGGTACCCGACCCCGGCTCGTCGAAGCGCCTCCTTCTTGACCGCATCGCGCGCGGCCGCGGTGCCTCGATGGTGTCCTCCGCCCTGATATTCGATGACATGCCGCGGTTGGCAATTGCTGTCCACGAGCAGTAAGTCGACACGCTTGGAGTTGATGCAACTGTAGGCGTCCACATCGGTGCTTCGCAGGATCTCGCCTAACGACACCTGCGCCATGACCTGCCAGGAGGAATTGCAGCCGATTACGATGCTGTCGAGTTCGCGAAACACGCGGGCTTCGCTCTTGTTCAGCAATGGCTGAATGGTGAAGTTCGAGCGCATCACGATACGCAGTTGATCCGCCGGGTCGACTGGTCTCAATAGCTCGGCAGTTTGCATCGGACGCCAGGGTCCCAACAGGATGCGCTCGTTGCTGCGTCGCTCCTCGGAGCGTAACCTGTTTCTCACCTGCCACGCCTGTTTTCTTTTCGCCGTTAAGAGTTGTTCGACTGCCATGCCGGTGGCGAAGCCGACAAAGAGTGCGGCAATCAGCAGTTCTGGCTTATCGAGATCCGCCACAGTTATACCGCCTGACGCGCCTACTGCGGCAATTCCGATGATAAGCCAAGGCGCCACGAACAGCACCGACCTTTGGCGATAGTGCATGCCCCTCTCCAGATTTCCCGCCAGCATAGTAGAGCGCATGCCTGACTTGCGAAAAGTTAGCCAAAAGAACTAGGGCCACAGCCGGTCAAGTAACACGCTGTCGAATTCATGATATTAGGCGGGCGATAACCGTAGCGCCTTTGTTGACTCCGTCTTTCACCCAGTTGAAAAGAGACATGGCTATAGAGGAGAGGTCTGATGGCTGAAGAGAATAATACCGGCGCCGTTGCTGCGGTCGCGGAAACGAATGCGCCTGTAAAAGCGGACGTTAAGAAGAAGCGTGCGCCGCGTCGTCAAAAGCAAGCTGCCGAACCGGCTTCTGCCGCGACCGAGGCCGTCACCGAACCGGCGCCGGCGGCAGGTGAGGCAAAACCTGCTGGACGGGGCAGGGGAAGAAAGCCGAGGTCGATCGAGGCGAGACCTTCCGATGCCAAAGGCACTCTCAGGGGGAGAGGAAGAAATAAAATCGCCAAGCCTTCCCCGCAAACGGCAAAGGCGTCCGCACCGGTGATTGATGAGCTGGAAGATCTGCTTCAGCTTGAAGAAGAGAACAAGCGTTTGCGCAAATTGCTGGCGGACAAGCTACGCCAGGAAAATACCGACCTGCGCAAACGGCTCGGCCTGGATTGACCAGCGCTCAGACATGTAGGTCGGCCGCCATCGGCTTCAGCCACCGCATCTTCAGCAGAAAAATAGTCGCCGGGCGCCTCCATCGTGCCCGGCCGACCTGCGAGTGGGGACAGGGCGCTACGCAGCATCGCAGCCCGGCTTGATCGAGGTGAAATGCCGATGAAAACACCGTGGAAATTCCTCGTCGATTTGACGTCGCGGCGTCGAGCGGCAAAAGGGCTCGAGAGTTCCATCGGGCATGATACGAATCCCGCTCTCGATTATCAGGCGGAGCAGACGCCGGCACTTCCCTCAACCGAAGTCACTACCTCTGCGGATGACGACGAGGTTGTTCCGGTCGAGCAGGTGGCATCAGATTCGAATGGGCTGGAAGGCGATCGCGATGCGGCGCAGGCATTGGCACCGCCGGTCGTTGGTGACGAGGTTTTGACACCCTCACCAAGCGAAGCGCGTCGTTCAGTTGAAAGCGCCGATGAGCCAATCGAGACAAATTCGAAGTCTCGGACAAGGTCTCCGCACCGCCGCGGTGAGCGGAGGATGGGAGCCCAGGCTAACACAGGCGCGCGGGCCGGTGTCGTGACACATGAAGGTCAAGGCGTGCCTCGGTCGTCTGCGCGCGACGCGTTCTTCGACGATGTGGCAAGCCTTGATGAGGACATCAAAAAACTGAAAAGAGAGCTCGCCCGGAAGCTCCAGCTGCAGAACGCCCAGCTCAAGACGATGCTGAAACGGTTCGACGTCAATTGAGCTTGGCACAGAATCTAAAGGTCTAATGTAAATATGAAAACACCACAGCGAAACTTCGTCGTCGAATTCAAGTCGGGTCGCCGGCGATTGACAACCCAGGCAAATTCGATCTGGGGAAACACCGATATCAAGGCTTTCATCCGTCAGGCAGAGACGGAAGCGCCGCACTTGTTCGAACCCAAGCACAAACTGGACGCTGTCGGCGAACCCAACGAAATGGCCCAGTACCGAGAGCCAGCAAATCAGCTCGACCAGAGCGATGACGCCAGCAACCAGTTTCCGCTCGCCGCTTCTTTGGTCGAACCGATGCCAATCGACCCATCGCAAAGCCATCACGATCACGTTCGCTCCATCGCCCGATCGAACAGACAGTCGGCCAAGAGGCCGGCTCGAAAAGCAGCGACGCGCATCGGCGAGAGCCGCTCGGGAAATCATGCCGACAGCGCAAGCGGCGAGCGCCGCAAAGGATCTTTCGCCGCTTCCGTCGAAGCTCCCGTTGATGAACTGGCTGCGCTTGATGCGGAAAACCGGCGTCTCAAGGCATTGCTGATAAAGCGACTCCGCGAGGAAAATCTGCAGCTTCGGACGATGCTCCAACGACTTGGCGTTGTCTGAGAGGTGACTGATGTGCCAGCTTCTCCGAGTTCGGCAATGTGTCCTCCAAAGCCTCCTTCGCCGAGCGCCGGTGACTTTCCAAACTCCGATTTCCGGACGTCCTTTGCCACCATTTCTGAGAACAGCTGGGTGAATAGTCCGACTCCCTTTCACCGCAGACGTGCTCCGCCCAAGAAGTCTTGTTCCGGCACGTCCCTTCGACGAGTTGCTGCAAGAGGGCGCTAACCGACCTGCTCCACCGCCAGCGTCCCCGCCGGAAGCGGACTGATCAGAGACTTCGCGGAGACGGTCGGATCGAGCCAATCGGCCCAGGCATTCCGCTCGAGGATAACAATCTGCCGGTCGTGGTAGGGAGCAATGTCTGGCCCCGGCTCCATGGTCAGCATGGTGAAGGCCTGTCCCACATCCGGCGTTTCGCGCCAGATGCCGGCAATGCAGAAGATCGGCTCGTCCTTCTGGGTGAACAGCCACTTGTCCTTGCGCTTCTTTTTCGGGTCCTTCGGCTCGGTGAACTCGTAAAAACCATCGGCAATGATCAGGCAGCGATTCGAATTGAACTCCCGGCCTTCCGGCCGGAAGTTATAGACCGGACGCTTGTTCGGCCCGGGCCAGCTCCAGCGCCGCTGCACGAGCTCGGCCTCGTCCCGGGTCCCGTCGATCGTTCGGACAATGGGTCCGAGATCGGTGATCTTGATGTCCTCACGCCCTTCGAGGTTCGGCGCGCCTTCGCCGAAGCGGATCTTGATCTTGAGCTCGGCGAAGTCCTCGACGATCGAGGCGACATCCACCATCAGCCGATAATCATTGCACATACGTCCTCCGTCTAAGATCTGGTTGTGTGGGAATGTCGTTCCTGATATGTTCTATCTATGATGAGTGCGACCGTTTTCCAGTCCGACGCCCCGCTCGATGAGCGCCGCGTGATCATAAGGCGCCATGACGGCGATGTGGAGATGGTGGAGCTGCCGTGGGGCCTGCGCCCGCGCGACGGCGATGCGCACGCCGTGACCGTCGTCCGGGCAGAAGGATGGACGTTTCCGACCGACCGCTGCCTGGTGCCGGCCTCGGAGTTTCGCCACAAGAGCTTCAGCTTCTCGCTCGCCAACGGCGACTGGTTCTATTTCGCGGGGATTTGGCGGCCGGAGACTGAGGACTGGCCGGAGGCCTACGCCATCCTGACAATCGAAGCGAATTCCGATCTCGCGCCGTTTCATAACCGCCAGATGGCGGTGCTGAGACGAGATCAACGCCTGGCCTGGCTCGACGGGCTCATGCCCGAGGAGGAAATCCTGCGGCCGTTGCCGGCAGGGACATTCCGGGTCAAGCGCCATTCGACCGATCCAACCCAGGCGACGCTGGCGATCTAAAGCGCCAACCGCAACTGGGGCACCACTTCAGAGGTCTGCCGTTCCAATGATGACAGCGTAACGCCGAGCAGGCGGATTCCCTTGCGCGGCGGGAAGATCGGCGCGAGAAGCAGGCTGACCACCTCCTCGAGATCGCCGATCGTTTGCAGAGGTGCCGCAACCGTCTTGCTGCG
Source organism: Rhizobium sp. BK049 (assembly GCF_014193135.1). Classification (NCBI taxonomy): domain Bacteria; kingdom Pseudomonadati; phylum Pseudomonadota; class Alphaproteobacteria; order Hyphomicrobiales; family Rhizobiaceae; genus Rhizobium; species Rhizobium sp. BK049. The sequence continues at coordinate 98,810 of NZ_JACHYV010000023.1, read as the reverse complement.
GGTGATCTGGGTGAAGTCGGCATACTTGACCTTGAGCGTCACCGTCTTGGCGCCGATTTCATTGGCCTCGCAGTAACCCCAGACTTTCTCGATCAGCGGCTGAAGGCCTTCGCGTGCCGGCTCGAAAGAGTGGATGTCCTCAGAGAACGTGTCTTCCGCGCCGACGGATTTCCGCACCCGGTCCGGCTTGACCTGACGATTGTCGATGCCGCGGGCGATGCCATAGAAATATGGTCCCGACTTCCCGAAATGTTCGACCAGAAACTCGAGTGTCTTTTCCTTAAGGTCCGCACCTGTTTCTATCCCGAGCCGATGCATCTTTTCGGCAGTCGCCGGTCCGGCGCCATGGAATTTCTTGATCGGAAGCTGCTCGACGAAGGCCGGGCCGTTCTTCGGCGTGATGACGGCCTGACCATTTGGCTTGTTCAGGTCGGATGCCATCTTGGCGAGGAACTTGTTGTAGGAAATCCCGGCCGACGCATTGAGGCCGGTGACCTGCTTGATTTTCGCCCGGATCTCCGCGGCAATCTCGGTGGCGATCTCCATGCCCTTCAGGTTTTCGGTGACATCAAGGTAGGCCTCGTCGAGCGAGAGTGGCTCGATCATCGGCGTGTATTCGGCGAAGATCGCGCGGATCTGCAACGAGACAGCCTTGTAGACATCGAAGCGTGGTTTGACGAAGATGAGGTCAGGGCATTTGCGCTTCGCGGTCACCGAAGGCATCGCCGAATAAACGCCGAACTTGCGTGCCTCGTAGCTGGCGGCAGCCACGACGCCGCGGGCGGCAGGATAGCCGACGGCAACCGGCAGGCCGCGCAGCTCGGGATTGTCGCGCTGCTCGACCGACGCATAGAAGGCGTCCATGTCTATGTGGACGATCTTGCGCGGCCGCTCGCTGCCTTCGTCGTTTGTCATCGCCTAGCTTCCATCACGACCCTCTGTATCGCTCGCTCAGGCATGGGAAGTGCGCGCCGCATTTGTCACCCTCCGGCGTTTGCATTCGCTCGCAGCCCATCCCCATGCGCCGGCGGATCACCGCGAAGCTGGCACCGGCGCCGAATGCTTTCACCAACAGCTTGCGCTCAAGCGCGCAGTGGCGATGACATGGGTGACAGATGAATTCGATGATCGGCTCACGGTGATCCCTCAGTCTCGGATCCAGATCGTTCACAGGCTCCGGTCGCGCCATGCGAAAAAATTCCCATTCACGCCATCGAATTGAATCCGTTCACGGATTTTCTCCATCGGCACTATCGCTCAACTTCCGCTCGCCACATGCGCATTGACTCATTTCCGCTTTGAGAACAAATACAGAACATATTTCATCATCTCAAGCCGAAAACGGGTTGCCGTAAAGGAGATCATGACCGCAGCCGTCGCCACTTCGAATGCCGTTCTCGACGAGTTGCGCGAGAAAATCGCCAGCCTGGAAGGGGCCGGCTTGCGCGCGCGCAGTGTCCTACCGTTCGGGGTTGGCGAGATCGATGCGCAACTGCCGGGAGGGGGGCTGGCATATGGCGCGCTGCATGAAGTCGCCGGCGGTGGCAATGGCGCCGTCGACGGCGCGGCGGCAGCCCTTTTCATCGGCGGCATCGCCGCCCGCACCACCGGCAAGGTCGTGTGGTGCCTCACCCGCTTCGATCTGTTCTTCCCCGCACTTGCCCAGGTCGGACTGCATCCCGACCGCGTGATCTTCGTCGAATGCGACAGAGAAGAGACCGTGCTCGCAAGCTTCGAAGAGGCCCTTCGCTATGGCGGGCTTGGCGCCGTCGTCGCAGAACTGGTGCGCCTACCGATGACGGCATCGCGCCGGCTGCAGCTGGCGGCAGAGAAATCCGGGACATTGGGCCTGGTGATCCGCCGCTGGCGGCGCCAGACAGAAGCGTCGGATTTCGGCATGCCGACGGCGGCGGCAACCCGCTGGCGGATCTCGGTGCTGCCGTCCGAGCCGTTGCCGGTCGCCGGTGTCGGGCGGGCGCGTTGGCTGGCGGAGCTGATGCGGGTCAAAGCAGGGGAGGGAGGCGAATTCATCATCGGAGCATGTGATGGCCAGGGTCGTATCTGTCTTTCTTCCGACACTGCCGACCGACCGGATCAGGCGGGACGATCCTTCGCTATCGGTTGAAACGCCGCTGGTGGTGATCGCCAGGAGTGGTTCGAAGCGATGGATTGCCGCGGCTGATCTGGCAGCGACCAAACTCGGCCTTCGTCTCGGCACGCCGGCGGCCAAGGCGCAGGCATTGGTCCAAGGCCTGATGATGATCGATGCGGATCCGGCAGCCGATCTCGCGGCGCTGGAACGGCTGACACTCTGGGCCTTGTCACAATACTCTCCTGTCGTTGCCATGGATCCTCCTGATGGCATCGTCATGAACACCGAAGGCGCCGATCATCTTCAGGGCGGCGAGGATCTGATGCTGTCGGGTCTCGTCAATCGGCTTCGTGGCCGCGGCCTCGCGGCGCGTGCGGCGATCGCCGACACTTGGGGCGCGGCGCATGCGCTCGCCCGGACAACGGATCGCGAAACGATCATCATCCCACGCGGCGAAACGGCCCGGGCGGTGAACCGCTTGCCCTTGTCGTCGCTGCGACTGCCGGGGGAAACTGTGGCCAGCCTCCGCAGCCTCGGCTTTGCCACCGTCGGCGATCTCGCCGCCACGCCGCGGGCGCCGCTGACGCTCCGCTTCGGTCCGGAGGTCGCACGGCGTCTCGACCAGCTGTTCGGCCGCGTCGCCGAGCCGATCGACCCGATCCGGCCCGCGGATCTCGTCGAAGTCCAAAAATCTTTCGCCGAGCCGATCGGCGCCCCGGAAACCATTGAGAAATACGTGAGCCGCCTCGTGCGCCAGCTCTGTCTGGAGCTCGAGAAGCGCGGACTTGGCGTTCGACGTGCCGATCTCATCGTGCACCGCGTCGACAACACGCTTCAGTCGCTCCGCGCCGGTACGGCCAAGCCGGTCCGCGATATCGCCTGGCTGACGAAACTCTTCCGCGATCGGATCGAGAGGATCGAGCCTGGCTTTGGCATCGAAAAGCTCAGTCTTGCCGCGATCATCGCCGAGCCGCTGATCGAGGCGCATTCGGCGTCGTCGCTCATCGAGGAGCAGGTGACCGATGTGACGCCGCTCATCGATGTGCTCGACAATCGCGGCGGCCAGCGGATTTTCCGGGTGGCGCCGGTGGCGAGCGACGTCCCGGAGCGCAGCGTCCGGCGGATCGCGCCGACGGCGGCGGAAGACGGCGCCACCTGGCCGCTGCACTGGCCGCGGCCGTCGCGCCTTTTGCCCCATCCCGAACTGATAGAAGTGATTGCGCTTCTGCCCGATCATCCGCCGGTCTCGTTTACCTGGCGCGGCAAGCGGCGCCGGGTGAAGCGCGCCGACGGGCCGGAACGGATTTTTGGAGAATGGTGGCAACGCAGCGCCGAATGGATCGCCGTGCGCGACTATTTCGTCGTCGAGGACGATACCGGCGAACGGTTCTGGATTTTCCGCTCCGGCGATGGTGTCGATACGGACACCGGCTCGCACAAATGGTTCCTGCACGGGGTGTTTGCGTGATGCGCTATGCCGAGCTGCAGGTCACCACGCATTTCTCGTTCCTCCGCGGCGCGAGCTCGGCGGAGGAGCTGTTTGCGACCGCAAAACTGATGGGCATCGAAGCCCTCGGCGTCGTCGACCGCAACAGCCTGGCCGGCATCGTCCGGGCGCTGGAGGCATCGCGCGCCACCGGCCTGCGGCTCGTCGTTGGCTGCCGGCTCGACCTGCAGGACGGCATGTCGATCCTCGCCTATCCCACCGATCGCGCCGCCTATTCGCGATTGACGCGGCTTCTGACCCTGGGCAAGGGCCGCGGCGGCAAGGCCAACTGCATCCTGCATCTCGACGATGTCGCGCTCTATGCCGAAGGGCTGATCGGCATCCTCGTGCCTGATATGGCGGACGACACCTGTGCCGTGCAGCTTCGGAAGATGGCGGAAGTCTTCGGTGATCGTGCCTATGTTTCGCTTTGCCTGCGCCGGCGGCCCAACGATCAATTGCGTCTGCATGAGCTGTCGAGCCTGGCGGTCAAGCATCGGGTGAAGACCGTCATTACAAACGATGTGCTGTTTCACGAGCCGGGTCGGCGGCAGCTGCAGGATGTCGTCACCTGCATTCGGACCGGCACCACCATCGACGATGTCGGCTTCGAGCGCGAACGGCATGCCGACCGCTACCTCAAGCCGCCGGAAGAAATGGCGCGTCTGTTTCCGCGGTACCCGGAAGCGCTGGCGCGAACGACGGAGATTGTTCAGCGCTGCAAATTCTCGCTCGAGGAGCTGGTCTATCAGTACCCCGATGAGGCGCTGATCCCGGGTATGACCGCGCAGGAGTCGCTGGAGCATTATACCTGGGAGGGCGTCAGGACGCGTTATCCCGAAGGCCTGCCTAATCATGTCGAGAAGACCATCCGGCACGAACTCGCGCTGATCGAGACGATGCGCTACGCGCCTTACTTCCTCACCGTCTTCTCGATCGTCCGCTATGCCCGATCGCAGGGCATTCTCTGCCAGGGCCGAGGATCGGCGGCTAATTCCGCCGTCTGTTATGTGCTCGGTATCACCTCGATCGATCCCGACACCAATGATCTGCTCTTCGAACGGTTCGTCTCCCAGGAACGCGACGAGCCGCCTGACATCGATGTCGACTTCGAGCATGAGCGGCGTGAGGAGGTGATCCAGTGGATCTACAAGACCTATGGCCATGACAAGGCGGCACTCTGCTCGACCGTCACCCGCTATCGCGCCAAGGGCGCCATTCGCGATGTCGGCAAGGCACTGGGTCTGCCCGAGGACCTGATCAAGGCGCTCTCCTCCGGCCTCTGGTCCTGGTCGGAAGAGGTGGGTGAGCAACATGTGCGCGATCTCGGCCTCAATCCCGAGGACCGGCGTCTCGCGCTGACGTTGAAGCTTGCCCGGCAATTGATGGGCGCGCCACGGCATCTCGGCCAGCATCCCGGTGGCTTCGTGCTGACCCATGACAGGCTTGATGACCTGGTGCCGATCGAACCGGCGACGATGGTCGACCGGCAGGTGATCGAGTGGGACAAGGACGATATCGAGGCGCTGAAATTCATGAAGGTTGACGTGCTGGCGCTCGGCATGCTGACCTGCATGGCCAAGGCCTTTGCGCTGATCGGAGGCCACAAGCATCAGGATCTCGATCTCGCCACGATACCGCAGGAGGATCCTGCGACCTATGCAATGATCCGCAAGGCCGACACGCTCGGCACCTTTCAGATCGAATCCCGCGCCCAGATGTCGATGCTGCCGCGCATGAAGCCGCGGACCTTCTACGATCTCGTCATCCAGGTGGCGATCGTCCGGCCCGGACCGATCCAGGGCGACATGGTGCATCCTTATCTGCGCCGGCGCGAAGGCAAGGAGAAGGTCGAATACCCCACACCTGAACTGGAGGCGGTGCTTCATAAGACGCTGGGCGTGCCGCTGTTTCAGGAGTCGGCGATGAAGGTGGCGATGGTCTGTGCGGGGTTTACCGGCGGTGAAGCCGACCAGCTGCGGAAATCCATGGCGACTTTCAAGTTCACCGGCGGGGTCTCACGGTTCAAGGACAAGCTTGTCTCGGGGATGGTACGGAACGGCTATTCACCGGAATTCGCCGAGAAGACATTTTCCCAGCTCGAAGGCTTCGGTTCCTATGGTTTCCCGGAAAGCCATGCCGCTTCCTTCGCGCTGATCGCCTATGCCTCCAACTATGTGAAATGCCATTTTCCGGACGTCTTTTGCGCTGCGCTCCTGAACTCACAGCCAATGGGCTTCTATGCGCCTGCGCAGATCGTCGCCGACGCGAGAAAGCACGGTGTCGAGATCCGTCCCGTCTGCATCAACCGCTCTCGCTGGGACTGCACGCTGGAACCGATCGAAGGCAGCAACCGGCATGCCGTTCGCCTTGGCATGCGTCTGGTGCGCGGCTTGGCGACTGCGGATGCAGCGCGCATCGTCGCCGCTCGAGCCGATGAGCACTTCGCCTCCGTCGACGACATGTGGCGGCGCTGCGGCGTGCCGGTCGCCTCGCTCGTCGAGCTTGCCGAAGCCGATGCCTACCTGCCGTCTCTCCGTCTCGAGCGACGCGATGCGCTCTGGGCGATCAAGGCGCTACGCGACGAGCCGCTGCCCCTGTTCAGCGCTGCGGCAGAACGGGAGGCACGGGCGATCGCCGAGCAGCAGGAGCCGGCAGTCGAGCTCAGGCAGATGACCGAAGGCCACAACGTCGTCGAGGATTACAGCCATACCGGCCTGACGCTCCGGCAGCATCCCTTGAGCTTCCTTCGCAGCGAACTCGCCAAACGTCGGATCGTGACCTGCGCCGAGGCCATGACGGCGCGCGACGGCCGATGGCTGATGGCGGCCGGCCTGGTGCTGGTGCGCCAGCGGCCGGGCTCGGCGAAGGGCGTGATGTTCATCACCATCGAGGACGAAACTGGTGTGGCGAATGTCGTCGTCTGGCCAAAACTCTTCGAGCGGTCCCGCCGCGTGGTGCTCGGCGCCAGCATGATGGCGATCAACGGCAGGATCCAGCGGGAAGGGGATGTGGTTCACCTGGTCGCCCAGCAGCTCTTCGATCTCTCCGCCGATCTGTCGAGCCTTGCCGAGCGCGACGGGGCATTCCGGCCGCCGACCGGCCGCGGCGACGAGTTCGCCCATGGCTCTCCAGGGAGCCCGGATTCCCGCGAGCCACCGGTCCCGGGTGTTCGACCGAGGGATCTGTTCGTGCCGGATCTTCACATCGATACGCTGAAGATCAAGAGCCGGAATTTCCAGTAATCCTGAACGAAGACGACAGGGCCGGCGGTGCGGATCCGTTCAAGGCGAGGCCTTCAAACCCACGCTGCGCTCTTTACACCTCACGCTGCAATTTTAGCGACGCTTCCCTCGTTCGTCCGTAGCATCGCCTCGCGGATTTGCTGTCGCAACCATGCGCAGCCGAGATCGCTGTCCATTTGAAGCGGCCAGATCATTGCCACCGGTGGAAAGGAAAGCGCCAGCGGCACAGGGCTGACCTCAAGCCCCAACAACGGCCCGTAACGAAGCGCAATCCGTGATGATACGGTGGCAATCACCGCAATGACCGCGCCGTGGCCAATATCGACATGAAGTCTGGAGTTGCGGCCATACCGGCTTTAAGGCCGACGGCGATTTTGTCGATGGCGTTCTGTACCACGCGGGAATGGTTCTTTATCGCAGGCGTTAGAGCCGATTTAACGAGGCCGGCCTGATCAGAGCCGGCCTGATCTTTTTAAAGTTCTCTGCTATTTAAAGGGCCGGTTATCCGTTTGTAGTGAGCGCCCGAAATGGTGGATACTGAAACATCCCGTCAACAGGCTGCACTCTCGCTCCCGGCAGCCCCGCGAAATCCCGGCGATCAAACAGCAACTGTATCTGACCGCGACGAAGTTGTTGCGAGGCCTGAGCGGACCTCTCCGCTTGGGCTTGAACAGTATATTCCCGGTCGCATGCTTGTGAGTGGCGATAGCCCCGCGTGGACTGATCTGTTCGTGAAGGTCTACTCGCGCCTGATGAACCAAGAGCCATTTCTTGTTCCCGCAGTCGCAGAACCACTCATCGTCTGGGTGATCTCGGGTGAAGCGGTCGTCGAGGAGCGGGACCTGGATGGCGACTGGGTTGCCAATACGGTGTCGGCGGGCGATTTCTTCCTGACCCGTTCTCCCACACCGTACCAGATGCGCTGGCGCGCCATCGGCGACGCACCTTTCCAAGTCATGCACCTTTATCTCTCAGTTCCGCTTTTCGAGCGCGTTGCCTACGACGTGCTAGGCTGCTCCGCTCCTCCTGCGCTGCGCGACATTTCGGGGGGCAAGGACACGCAGCTGTCACACCTTTTTGCATTGATTCATCAGGAGCTGACGTCTGAAGGCAAGGGGAGCCAGTTGTTCGTTCAGGGTCTTGCCCAGAGCCTTGCCGTGCATCTGATCCGGAACTACGCGGCCAGTGAAGCTGCAGATGATCGCCAGAATGCACTTCCCGGCTTTAAGCTTCGGCGGGCCTTCGCTTATCTTGAAGAACATTTAGCCGAGCCGTTCAACCTCGTCCAATTGGCCGAGACGGTCGGCATGAGCGAATTTCATTTCAGTCGTTTGTTCAAGAAGGCGACCGGGCTCTCGCCCTCGCGCTACTTCATTCGCCAGCGCGTTGCGCGGGCACAGCTTCTTCTGCAGGAGACGGGTACCAGCATCATCGAGATCGGCATGTCTGTCGGGTATTCCAGCCCTAGTCACTTCGCCCAGGTTTTCCGACGGGAAACTGGTCTGCCGCCGAGCCACTACCGGCAAGGCTAGATTTTCTCTTTCCTGTGGCGATTTCGAGCAAGATCGCGACAGGTCGAGCAAGGACCCGAGAGAAGGTTGGAGGTGGAAGGCATAATTTCATCCTTGTCAAAAACGAAACGCCCACCGCGGTGGTGGGCTTCAGACAAGGAGTGAAGACAATGACCAACCTTAACGGAAAGATCGCACTGGTCACCGGCGCATCGAGTGGCATCGGCGCGGCGACTGCTGCAAAGCTTGCTGAAGCGGGTGCTAAGGTCGGTATCGCTGCACGCCGCACCGACAAGCTCTCAGACCTTAAGAAACAGATCGAAGCGAAAGGTGGCGAAGCTCTTGTGATCGAGTTGGACGTTGTCGATACGGCTTCGGTCGACGCGGGTGTCAAAAAGCTGATCGACGCGTATGGTTCGATCGACATTCTCGTTAACAATGCCGGCCTGATGCCGCTCTCCGATATCGACCAGTTCAAGGTCGACGAGTGGCTGCGAATGGTGGATGTGAACGTCAAGGGCTTGCTCAACACGACGGCTGCCGTTTTGCCTCAGATGATCAAGCAGCATTCCGGCCACGTGTTCAACATGTCCTCAATTGCTGGTCGCAAGGTCTTCAAGGGCCTCTCGGTCTACTGCGCGACAAAGCATGCGGTCACCGCTTTCTCTGACGGCCTGCGCATGGAAGTCGGCCAGAAACACGGCATCCGCGTGACCTGCATCCAGCCGGGCGCCGTTGCCACCGAGCTCTACGATCACATCACCGATCCGGGGTATCGCAAGCAGATGGATGAACTGGCCGGCCAGATGACCTTCCTCCAGGGCGAGGATATTGGCGACACCATCGTCTTCGCGGCCCAGGCCCCGGCTCATGTCGATGTCGCTGAACTGTTTGTCCTGCCAGTAGAACAGGGCTGGTAACAGACCGGTCCTGAAGGGTCCCTGCATTGATGCAGGGACCTCTCAAGGGAGATTGTCATGAAGGAATTACCCGCATCCCAGCCTATCGCATTCTGGAACCTGGCCCGATCGTCATGGTCTCAACGAGTGATAACGGCAAGCCCAACGTGATGAAGATGAGTTTCCATATGATGATCCAGCATGATCCGCCGCTGATCGGTTGTGTCATTGGGCCGTGGGATCACAGCTATCAGGCTCTGCGGGAAACCGGAGAGTGTGTCATAGCTGTACCCGGTCTGGATCTCGCCGAAACCGTTGTTGACGTCGGGAACTGCTCGGGCGATCGGGTGGATAAATTCCAGAGGTTCGGTCTAAAAACCCTACCTGCCAAGGACGTATCAGCCCCGCTCCTCTCCGACTGCCTGTCCAACATCGAATGTCGGGTCGTCGATAGCCGGCTCTCGGACCGCTACAGCCTCTTCATCCTTGAGGCGACGAGAATCTGGATCAAAGAACCGCAAAGAGCGGCGAATGATGCATCACCGCGGTGACGGCACGTTCACCGTCGACGGCGGCACGCTCGATCTCAAGGACCGCATGGTCAAATGGCGCCATCTCCCCTGACAGCGCCGTGAGTCCCGGAAACCATAAATACCCGACAGAAAAGTAAAAACCTATGTCTGCCTATCTAGTTGTCGATCTCGACATCCACGACATGACGTCTATCCAAGACTACCGGTCGAAGGCACTGCCGCTCGTCGGCAAAGCCGGCGGCAAGCTTATCGCCATTGATGAAAGCCCCTTGGAGTTGGAAGGCTGGGCCGCCACCAACATGCTCATCATCGAGTTTCCGAATAAGCATGCGATCCGTCAGCTTTTCGCATCGCCGGAATATGCACCGCTCGCCGCACAGCGGCAGGCTGCGGCCAAGTCGAGGATTATTGCCCTCGACGCGGTGTAACCAGACGTGGGCGAGGAGCACGGATATGGCTGAACTGACCAACGTAGCATTCTTCAGGGCAAAGCCGGGCAGATCTGAGGATCTCGGCTCAGCACTCCTCGCCCTGGTTGGCCCTTCGCGACATGAGCCCGGCAGCCTCCGCTACGAGATTCATCAGTCGACTGTTACCGCAGAGGAGTGGATGGTCGTTGAAGACTGGCGCTTTGCTTCAGACTCGGCTGAGCTTCCCTTGGACCCCAGTCCTTAAAAAAGATCTCCGTACCGTCGTTTGTTGTTACTTAGCCCATATCTAGCTCTCCGTTGAAACGTTCCTAGTTCTGGCAAGAGTGACCGCAAGCGCGAAACCGGTCGAGTTCGTGACAGAAGCGGCTAGCTAAGCCGCTCAGGCGAACAGGTCTCGCGACGCGTGATGGTCGGATATAGTCGTTGGGATTTACTTGCCGTATGCCTTGGCGACCTGGCCGACAAGCGTGGCCCAGGGCATGTCGAGGGCGGCATAGACCGCTGCTGCTTCCGGGCGTCCATTATCCTTGAGGATCTCGACCATCAGGGTGGCGTAGTCGGACAGGATGACGCCAGCTTGCTGCATGCGAAGAAGGCCTGCCTGCCGCTTGGTTTCGCTGAAGGTGCCCGACGCATCGACCGCAACATAAGCGTCGAGGCCGCGGGCAACTGCCGTCATGGCTGGGAACGCAGCGCAAACTTCCAGAGATATTCCTGCGAAGATGAGCTTCTTGCGACCGGTTGCCTCGATCGCCTTGGCGACGCGCTCATCGTCATACGCATTGACCGAGGAGCGGTCGATGATCTCGATGCCGGGCAGCGCTTCAACAAGTTCAGGAATGGTCGGTCCCCACATGCTGTCGCGCGCCGTCGTGACGACGATTATCGGCAGGTTCAAAGCCTTTGCCGCCTTTGCGAGCGCAACGACATTGTGTTTGAGTTCGCCCGTCGAATAATCACGCACGCCTGTCATGAGACCAACCTGATGGTCGACCAGAATGACGGCGGCATTATCGGCGGTAAGAGGTTCGTAGGTGCGGTTGGTCATTGCGTTTCTCCTTTTGAACTCAACCGCTCAGCTCACTTGCGGCGGTTCATTTCGTTCGTGACCAGGATAAGTTAGCCTTGCCACGAGCAGCCCAAAAGTCAGCAAAAACGCAACCTAAAGTCCTACCCATTGGACGACGGCGTGATGTTAGTTTCGTCGTTTCAATGCAGATCTGTCGGGTCGGCGCGATCGTAGACGCGCCTGAACTCAACCGCACTTGGCCATCGTAAAACGATCCTCTGGTACAAGCGAGTGAGCGGCGCGGCCATCCACAATGCCTGAGGTTCCCTGAACTTTTGTTCATCGCGACGCAAGGAGCAGATGAACCAAATGCACGGAGTTCTCACACTCTGTCACCGCTAAAGCCTGAACAGGGACCGCGCTCCCGATCGGCTTTTCTTTCGAGCAATCTTAAAATCAACGTTACGCAAGTGGGCATCGGACCCGATGCAGCCAAAGGCATTCCCTTGCGCCAGAGGATCAAACCATGACCACCACTAGAAACCTCCTGCAGGCAGCTCTGGCTGCCTCAGCAAGCTTCTCCGTTCCGGCTTTTTCTCAGGCCGCATCGGCTCCGCATCTGCCGATCGTACGGGGTGACACCAATCTGCAGCGCCACGGCGAATACGTTGACCAAATGATCGCCGATTTCGCCACAGGGCACGGTCCGCCCGGTATCTCAATGGCGATTGTGCAGGCGCCTTACATCCCTTGGTCTGCAGGCTGTGGCGGCAAGATCACATCTCCTGCCTTGAGCGTGACAAGCTTAAATCCGGGCTCTCCATCGCCCCTGATGACGATATGAAATGCTGCCCATCCTGAGCCTGCATCGGGATGGGATAGGCTCCACGAGCCTGAAATGACAAAAGTACTGGAGCTCGGGACGAACCCTCAAGACCGTGTCAATGCGAGCCAGTGGCTCATGGCCTGCAGACATCGGTTTCCTCGCTAGCGGGTAGGTGAACAAGAGAGTCGTTTAACGCGACCCTGAGACAGCAAATCCCTCAAATTCAGTATCCGGCATTAGCTAGTGTCTGGACGAATGGCTCAAAAGCCGTCAAAACCACAACGCAACGTCCGACCAAATGAACGATGTGTGATGCTCGATTTAAATGATTTCTTTTACTATGTGCAAATCGTCGATCGCGGAGGCTTCACGGCAGCTGGCCGAACACTTCGGGTGCCGAAGTCGACACTCAGCCACCGTATGCAGGAGCTCGAGAAGGAACTCGGGGTCCGCTTGCTCAACCGAACGTCACGTCGTTTCAGTATGACGGACGCGGGAAGCGACTTTTATCGCCACGCCGTCGCCATGCTGCGTGAAGCCGAAATGGCGGAAACGACAATAAGGCACCGGCTAACCGAGCCGACCGGCACTGTGCGCTGCACGGCGGGTGTCGCAACGATGCAGTTTGCCATGGCGGATATTATTGCCGATTTTCTGGTGAAGTATCCCAAGGTCAATATCTTCGCCCATGCTGCCGACCGGACGGTGGATATCGTCGGTGAGAATTTTGACCTCGCGGTCCGGGCGCATTCCGATCCTCTTCCCGATTCCAACCTCGTCCAGCGGACGCTTGCGCCCGCCCCCTGGTATCTCTTTGCCGGAACTGATTATATCGAAAAAAATGGTGCTCCAAAACGCCCTCAAGATCTCCAGACTCATCCGTCGCTGTTCATGATGAGGACCGGGGTTTCGCCGGTCTGGCGATTACGTCATGCGCGCCAGGCGAGAGACGAAGTTGTGGTGCCGCTGACACCCCGACTGATTGGAGACGACATGGTTGGTCTTCAGCAAGCGGCCATCAAAGGAATTGGTGTGGTCGCTCTACCAGGTTACATCGCCAGGGCAGCAGTTCAATCCGGTGCCCTCAGGCGCATCCTGCCGGATTGGCTAGCAGGCGATTCCACACTGACGGCACTTATTCCTTACCGGCAAGGCCTGCTTCCATCGGTTCGCGCTTTTCTCGATCATCTGGCTGCGGAATTTCCGAAAGCAGTCTTGTTATAGGGATCGTCCAGTTTCTTGAACGCAAGGTTGGGACATTAGCGACTTCTCGTCCGATGCAGTTGGCCGCAAATTCGTTGGCAGACACCTGTCAACGGAGCGAACGAGATGCAAACGGCTGCAACATTTGAGATCCCGCGGGATGATGCGGCGAGAATAGGTGCGATCGTCACCGGTTTGCCACGTGAAATCGGCAGCGGATTCGTCGCAATCCACTTCTCCGAGAAGATGTTCGATGGTCGGATGAACCCGCTTCTCATGATCGATCATTTTGTCATGACGGCCCCTACCTTCGACCCGCATCTTCATAAAGGTATATCAGCTGTCACCGCTATCTTCGAAGATTCCCAAGGGGCGTTTCTGAACCGGGATACACTCCGGAATAATGTCGCCTTGAAGCCAGGAGATCTTTACTGGTTGGCTGCGGCGAGCGGTGCAGTGCATGAGGAAAAGCCCGAGGAAGGTGGAAGAACCCACGCACTGCAAATCTTCGTCGATCTGCCGGAGCGCCTGAAGAGGGAACCGGCCCGAGCGCTTCATGTGGAAGCGCTTAGCATGCCAGTCATCGAAACGCCGGACTTTCGTATCCGCGTCGTTCTTGGCCGCAGCGGTCACGTCGCCGGTGCCCAGGGAACGCCGGAGGAAATGACCATGCTGGATGGCTTCCTCCATTCAGGCGGACAGTTTTCACATCTGATGCCGGAGGGCCGGGGGGCATGGATCTATGCCGTCTCGGGCACGATCACGCTCAAAGCGGCCAGCGAGAGCCGAGACCTTACTGCAGGAACCGCAACGACGGTGGCTGCAGGATCGGAAACGGAAGTTCACATCGAGGCCAATGAAGAGGCTCATTTCGTACTTCTCGCGGCAAAACCGATCCCCTGAATCCTGCCTTGGATGAAGACCAACGGCGGCGCCTGAAGGCGCCTTCGACGGCGACTTTACATCGGGCAATCCCGAAATCCTAATCCTCGAACGCCGCCGGACGAGCGGTACAAACGGAGTAAGACCATGCTGGATGTTCTGAAGACCACTGATATCAAGGCCAAGACCGAAGTCGTCACGATTTCGGACGTAGAGCGTGCCCGCGAAGACGCCCTTCGCCAGCGGTTTGCTGATTTCTGGGCATCGGCCACGAGCGACCTGCGCACCACTTACGAAGCGTTCATCTCGGCAAGCCCACTTGTGGACGGCGTAAGCTTCGAAGCTGTCGATGAGGGTGGCGTCAGCGGCTGGTGGGTTCGTCCGGAACAGGCAAGCACCTCCAAGGCATTCCTCTATATCCATGGTGGCGGCTACGTTCTTGGTTCGTCGCAAGCCTATCGCGGTTTTGTAAGCCAGATCGTTGCCCGCACCGGGGTTCCGGCTTTCATCCTCGAGTATCCACTTGCGCCTGAAGCGTCTTTGCCGACGGCGCCGAACACGGCACTAGCTGCCTGGGACTGGCTTATCGCTCAGGGCTTCCAAAAAATCGCTATCGTCGGCGATTCTGCCGGCGGCGGACTTTCGCTGGTGACGTTGACGCAACTTGGCAACGGGAACTCGGACGTGAAGCCAGTCGCCGGCGTCGTGTTTTCTCCCTGGGTCGATCTGACCCTCTCTGGCGCTTCGATGGTGGATCAATCCGTTGTCGATCCGCTGATCGGTTATGACTACCTCAAGGACTGCGCCCAAAAATATATCGGCTCGTTCAGCGCCTCCGATCCGCTGGCGTCGCCTCTGCTGGGTGATCTTCAAAAACTGCCGCCATTGCTGATCCAGGTCGGCACCGATGAGCGCCTGCTCGATGACTCCCGGCAATTCGCCGACCGCGCAGCTCAATCTGGCGTCCCTGTCCAGCTCGAGATCTGGGAAGGCATGCACCACGTTTTCCAGCTCGACGTCGAGCATATCGAGAGCGCCAGAACAGCACTCGACCGTGCAGCACAGTTCATGCTCGCCGCTTTCAACCGTGGTTGAGGCGAAATTGGGCCAACTGCGAGAGGAGATGGATATGCCAACCGTTACCACATACGACGTCATCATCGCAGGAGGAGGTTCTGCCGGCGCGGTTCTGGCGAACCGATTGAGCGAAGATGCCAGCAGGAAGGTCCTGCTCATCGAAGCCGGCCCGGCCTATGCGGCCGCCGACTTTCCCGACGTCATCGCTAATGCGAACCGCGTGGGTGGCGATGCGGAGCATGACTGGGGCTACCGCACGCAGGATCATTTTGGTCTCGGGCATGATGTCAGGGCATTGCGCGGCAAGGTTCTCGGTGGTGGTTCGGCTGTCAATGCGGCTGTCGCAATGCGTGCGCGCAGGTCCGACTTCGCACGCTGGACAGCTCGCGGAGTCAAGGGCTGGACCTTTGAAGACGTCCTGCCAGTCTTCAAATCGCTCGAGAATACTCCGACCGGAGACGACGCCTGGCACGGTCGTTCTGGCCCGTTCCCGATCCGACAGAGAACGATGGGAGAAAATACGCCGTCGATGCAAGCCTTCGTGTTGGCGGCGGAAGCTGCAGGCCTCGCCCGTATCAGCGATTTCAACGGTGCCGAGCAGAACGGGGTTTCGCCCTATCCGCTGAACGTTGTGGATGGCCGCCGGATCAACACCGGCATGGCCTACCTAACGGACGATGTGCGTTGCAGGCCGAACCTTACAGTTATGGGGCATGCCGAGGTCGATTCCATCCTCTTTAGCGGGCGTCGTGCCATTGGCATCAAGCTCATCGGCGGGGAGACGATCACCGGCGGCAAGATCATCCTGTCCTCCGGGACCTATGGCAGCCCCGCTATCCTCATGCGCTCCGGTATTGGGCCGTCCTCGCATCTGCGCGAGCTGGATATTCCGGTTGTCGTTGACGCACCCGTTGGAAACCTGCTGAAGGAACACCCATTCTACTACAATATCTACGCTCTGAAGCCGGATGCCAATTCGATGACGCCAGCGGCAGGGGCCATTGTCTGGACCAATTCCAGCGAGGCTGGCCCGGATGAGCTCGATCTACACGTCTCGGGAACGCATATCTTCGACCCGGCTCAAAGTCCGACGGGCGGTGCGATTGTGCTTGCCTGCTCGGTAACACTGCCAAAGTCCAACGGATCGATCCGCCTTGCTAGTCGCGATCCACGCGCCATGCCGCTGATCCGCTTCAACTTCTTCCAGGATCCAAGCGATCTGCGCCGGATGATGGAAGCCGTAAAGCTGTCGCGCCGGATCGGCAGAACGGCACCCTTCAGCGACATGATCGAGATGGAGATGTTCCCTGGAAAGGATGTCGATGACGACGCTTCGCTAGAGAAAGCGATCATCGAGCAGGTCGACGGCTATTCTCACCCCACGTCCTCCGTTCCGATGGGAAGTGCCGAAGATCCTACCGTCGTCGTTGACGAGAATGGAGCAGTCCGCGTACGGAAAACCTGCATGTGGTCGACGCATCCATCATGCCCGATATCGTTTCAGCACCGACCAATGTGACCACGATCATGATGGCCGAGATGATCAGTCGAAGGCTCTGATCGAACGAGCCAAACGAATGATCGGGTGACCTGAATCTATGCCGGCGCGTCACGAGAGGGTGCCCCGGCATCTCTTTACCAAAGTGCGGGTCGAGGCCCGAGATCGACAGCTATTGGAGAATTCCGATGAGATGGCTCACCGTATTGTTCTTTCTGCTCATCGCTTCCGCGTCTTCGGCCCAGGCGCTCTTTGAGAAGAATTCATCTTCGTCGATCGCGGCACCCGCCCAGGTTACGCAGGCCAAGATAGATGATTTGATGCGTCTTTTGCAGGACGCCGATGTCCGTCGGTGGATACAATCGCAATCTCAGCCGGCGATCCCGATTTCGGCGAGTATGGCGTCGCTATCAGCTTTGCCATGATTACTGTTCCAAGCGACCAGCAAAGCTTCATTCGGCGAAGCGCCTACCCGCGCCGCCATCCAGCTCGCAAGTAACGTGACGAAGGGGCCGGCGACCGCCGCCGAAAATGCCCACCAGCCCGCCAGTTCTCCCTCCTTTGCAAGGGGGATGCGCAGATCCTGCGAAACCAGGGGAAGGAGCCCGACAACGATGAATTCGGAGGCAACAACGATTGTTATCGCCGGCGCAGCAAAAGCAGGGCTTTGTTCAAGATATGTTCGGAATGGTCGCCGGCGGAGTTCATGCGTTTGCTCCACCGTCAACAACGATACCCGTCCCGTTGATGGACCGCGCTTCGTCGGTTGCGAGGAAAGCATAGGCTGCGGCGACATCCTCGGCCCGACCATATTGCTTGATGGCCATGCGCTGACGTTGGGCTTCGGCGTGAGGACCGTCGGCGGGGTTCATGTCAGTATTGGTCGAGCCAGGATGCACGAGGTTGACAGTGATACCGCGCGGGCCGAGATCGCGGGCTGTGCCCTGCGTCCAGGCGAGCAACGCTGCCTTACTAGCGGAATACAAAGCCTTGCCGGCGTCCGGCACGCGTGTGGCCAGATTGCTGCCGGTCGAGATGATACGGCCGCCGTCAGACATGTGGGGCAGCGCTGCCTGGCTCGCGAGGATGACCGCCCGCACGTTCACGTGCAGCATCGCGTCGATTTGCTCAAGAGTGACCTCTTCGAGCGTGCCGTAGCTGATAATGCCGGCATTGTTCACGAGGACATCTAGGCCGCCAAGTTCGGAGGCGGCCTGGTCAACCGCCTTCTTGATCGAGATCGGGTCGGCAGCATTCATTTGGATTGTGACGGCGCGGCCGCCGCCTGCTTCAATTTCGTTGGCGATGGCGTTGGCGGCCTCGGCTGACCGCTCGTAGCCGATGGCGACAAATGCGCCTTCCGCTGCGAAGCGGCGTGCGATCGCGGCGCCGATGCCGCGGCTGGCGCCAGTGACAAAGGCACGTTTACCTGTAAGCGACTTCATAACTTGGCTCCTTCTTTGATGATGAGGCCGGCCAGCGCTCGAGCCGAATGGATCGGCTGCCTCGCTTTTTCCCGTTCTCATGGCAAGAAGTTAGTCACTCACCGCGCGTCTCAGAAGACAGCAAAAATATAACTTAGCGTCCATGACATTGAACAATTAGAGACGTCAGAGATCGCACGTATTGGCCGTGAACGTTCTGGATTGTTGAGTTGGTCGACCCCCGTGCGGAGTGCACAGAAGTGGGCACTCCGGTAAGCAGTTTGGTCGAAATGCCAACGTAAGTTGGCAATGGGAGCCTTCGTGGATAACACTGATGGAGGCTTTACATGACTATCTACAATGTTTCGCTCATCGGCTTCGGAGGGGTTAACCTGGCGGTTGCCGAACTCATCGCAACCAAAAATGAGCAATGGAAACGCGAGCTGGGGTTCGCTTTGCCAACGGCGGATTAAAAACCTGCCACGGAGCGGAGCAAAAGTCGGCCACCATAGCGCCGGCATGAGCCCCCGGGAGGCCGTAGCCCGAGCGGGGCTCATGCCGGGGCGGCGATTTTTTGAGAAGAGTTTTAGCTGCCTTGCGGGCTCGGCTTTGGGCGAGACGATAGCTGTCGCCGTTCATTTCGAGGATGTTGACATGGTGGGCGATGCGATCGAGCAGCGCGCCGGTCAGACGTTCGGATCCCAAGGTCTCGGTCCATTTGTCAAATGGAAGATTGCTGGTGATCAGGGTGGCACCGCGCCCGTAGCGTGGTGAGATTAACTCGAACAGCAATTCCGCGCCAGTCTTGGACAGCGGCACGAAGCCCAGTTCGTTGATGATCAGCAGCTCGTAGGTGGCCATCTGCTTCTGGAAGCGGAGCAGACGCCGCTCGTCACGGGCCTCCACCATTTCACTGACCAGAGCGGCCGCTGTGGTGAAGCCGACAGAGAGGCTTTTTTGGCAGGTCGCCAGCCGGAGGCCGAGCGCCACATGCGTCATGCCGGTTCCACTGGGGCCGAGAACGATGACGTTGTCCCGACGCTCGATCCATTCGCAGCCTGCATCTTGTTGAGCTTGTGGATGGCAGCGAAGTCGAAGCTGTCGAGGCTTTTCACGACAGGGCATTTAGCAGCCTTGATCCGGCGTTCGACCTTAGGCGATCCCGTTCGATCATCTCCCTTTCGGAGAGCCGGAACAGGTAGCCGACATGATCGTCGCCCTCGGTGGCACACAGCAGCGTCGCGAACTCGTCCGGCCAAAGCCTGGAGAGGGGCACTCCGGCCGCGGTCGGATTATTCCGCTACTACCGATGGCCGATGTTTGCACCGCCGTTCTCAGTTTAATAAGCTATCTAACGGCAGCTTTCAGATAAGAAGCACCGTTTGCGAGTCCGCCCGCTAGTTCCATGATATGCCGCACGAGAAAATCGCGTCGTCGATGATCTGAATAGGGCCTTGTCGGCCGGAAACTTACTATGGATTTCGTCATTCAAATGCATTACCTTGCTATTAAATTTGGAGATAGCCATGGCTGCAAACGCACTTGTCCAAACACGTATCGATGCCGAAGTTCGGGATCGTGCTTCCGCCGTCCTTGAGAACATGGGCCTGACGGTATCAGATGCAGTCCGCATCCTGCTCACGCGGACAGCTAACGAGGGTGCGCTGCCACTTGAACTTTTTTCGGGAAGCGAGGCTCACGATGCCTGGTTTCGCACGAAGGTACTCGAAGCACTGAACGACACTCGACCGGACGTGTCAGATTTTGACGTCGAGGCGCACTTCGAGGAGCGCCGGGCGATAGCGCGCGTCAAAGCAGGTGCTCTCAAGTCGTGAAGCTTACATGGTCTGCGTTCGCGCTGTCAGACCGAGACGCCATATTCACCTATATCGAGGCAGACAATCCTTCGGCCGCTGTAATGATCGACGAGCGGATCATGGCCGCTGCGCGCCGCTTGGTCGATTTTCCAGCAAGCGGTCGCGTTGGAAGAATTGCTGGGACACGCGAACTGGTGATCAACGGAACGCCATATATCGCTGCATATGTCGCTACGGAAACAGCAGTTCGTGTCCTGCGCGTCCTTCATGGATCGCAGGAATGGCCCGACACTTTGCCCGGCTGCTAAATTCTCAGATTGGCTCGCAAGATGCTACGTCTTCTGAGACAAGCGCCGCTTGACCCGAACTACAGTTGCGATCCAACGAGATCGCGGCAGGTTCGAGTGGGTAGCCATAGCCGCTAAGTTGCAACGAAAAATCATGGTCTGATGCTCGCAAAGCGACGGGTCAACGGTTCGAGTTGGTTCAACTGCAAAGAGATTTATATCGACCATGGAAAGTTCCACCCACCAATGGGGCATGGCCGCGTGCTCGCGAGCTTCATCCGCCCACACCCTGTAGCAGCGGCGCACTCAGCCTTTTGATCTCGAGACTTGGATAGACGCGCTCCTCCAACAATTGAAGAGATCGAACGGTGACCTTTATCGGCGCAAAACCGGAACCCACATTGACCTTTGATATCCATTCCGCAGCAGAAAACCTGAACAGCGTTATGTGGGCGATCTGGGGCGGTCTCGGACGCCAATCTCGATGCAGAGGGCATGTCAAATGGCCGAACGCAGTTTGCGCAGTTCTGGCGGCTCCTGCGCCTTTACGAAGACAGCAGCAGCTGAAGTCTCGACCTCGGTGAATTCGAGATCAATCGGCAGCGTCTTCTCAGCAATCTGATCGACGATTTCCGTCCATTGGTCTCCTGTCGACTTCCAGATCTCATGGTTTGGAACTGCAAATTGGGCCGCCGCGTCGATCAAGGTGGCGACCGTCATGTGCAGGCTTGTCAGGGGGACGCGCAGAAACGGTACATCGCTATTTCGTTCGATGCGCTCCTGCCAGTCGCAGAGCTTTGATAGAAGCGTGGAGTCAGGAAAAATACTGTAAGTGAAAAGCGCAACACTGCCTCAGCCATAGAATGTCAATCTTCGTTCGGATCACAACGGGCTCTCCATAGGATGACTTTTGTCTACCGCCGGCCTTATTCGACACGCAGGACGTCTGAAACCGCCTGCTTTTCCATACGACGCAGTAGGCCTTGCTATTCAGGCTCCTTGACGAAAGACGCAGCCTCGGCGGGTCGCATCCAGGCGAATGTACGATTTTTGCACTCTGGAAAACGCTTTTGGTGTCGCGCGCTTCAAGCAGATGAACCTCAAGAAGGCGGGAACCTGCTGTCCATCTGCGAGCGACTTGATATAGCCAAAGTGGCCAAAGATCCGATTCTTTGCCCGTCCTTTCACACCAGCTTCTTCCCAGGCTTCTCTTTCGGCCACTTCGTGGGGGGCTAGCCCCTCAGTTGGCCATCCTTTGGGAATCCAGCGCCGAGTTTCGCGGGTTGTGATCAGGCGAACTTCGACGCCGTCGCCCGCGATTGGGCGAAAACAAAGAGCACCATACTGCTGTGCGGACCCGCCCTCGAGGATCGTCTTTGTATGGTCAGCTAACCGGTTTAATTGAGTTCTGACCTTTTTCATTTTCAGAAGTTGGGGCGTAATTCGATTCCTGACAAGCTGGCGTAGAACGCAATTCACGCCGGAAACAGCAGTTCCACGATCGTTCCCTTACCCGGCGCCGAGGCAATGCGCGCGTCGCCGCCGCTCTGGCGGACGAAGCCATATACCACGGCCAGGCCGAGACCTGCGCCGCCTTCGGCATCGCGGGTGGTGAAATAGGGTTCGAACGCCTTATCGATTGCCTCGGCCGACATGCCGATACCGTCGTCGATCACGCTGACGGTCACCCCGGCCTCGTTGCGGGCGCAACGGATGAGGATCGTTCCGCCCGCTGGCATGGCCGCGGCGGCGTTAAGGCAGAGGTTGAGGACCGATTGCTCGAAGAGCGCTGTATCGATGAGGACGGTGGGCAGGTCATCGGCTATGTCGAAGGCAAGCCGGCATTTTTCGCCGATGGCGATTTCAAGCACGTCGGCCATGCCGCGCAGCACGACGCCGATCTCCACCGGACCCGGATGGATCGGCTGCTGGCTGCCGATGGACAGCATGCTGCCGGCCAGCGACCTGCCCCGGTCGGCAGCCTTGCGAATGCGGGCGAGGTGTCGCTTTTGCCGGTCATTGAAGCCGGTTTCGCGCTCCAGCAGCCCAAGGCTGCCGGTGATGATACCGATCATGTTGCCGACTTCGTGGCTCACCTGATGGGTCATGCGCATGATGCCATCGAGCCGCTGGATCTTTGCTGCCTCCGCCTCCTGCCGGTCCATGTCGGTGATATCGCGCGCCAGCAGCACGATGCCGCCGTCGGGTTGACGCGATAGCGACACCTCAGTCACCCGGCCGGCGTCGGAGCGGTGGCGCAGCACCGACCGGTCGGAGAGCAGGCCGGCATCGTTTTCGGCCGGCAGGAGCGCCGGATCGATCTCCGGCAGCGGTGTCACGAAACTGCGGAGCGGCAATTTCCTGGCCGAACCAGACCAGCCGACAAGCTCGATGACTCGGCGGTTCATGGTGATCGGTCGGCCGCGCGCATCGAACAGCGCGATGCCCTCGTTCATGCTGCGGAAGGTGGAGCGGATGGTGCGGGCGGCGGCCTCTGCTGTCCGCCGCAGCCGCGTCACGCGCTCGACGCTCTCGCGGAACGCACGGAAGGCTTCGAGCAGGCGCACCAACTCGGTTTCCGTCCCGTCATAGCGCGGCGCATCGACATCTTTGCGCCCTTCTGCCAGTGCGTTCATGCCGTTCGAAAGCGCGACAATTCCGCGTGAGACGCGCATGACGGAGCGGATCGAGACCACGGCCATTGCCAGCACCAGCAGCGAGGCGACGGCGACGATGACCAGGATGCGGCTCAAGGCATCGGAGGTGGAGACGAGGTCGTCGCTGAGGCTGCGGGCAATGGCCTCGCTTTGGGTTTCCGTTGCATGCGACAGATCGCGCGAGACCGTATGCAGGCGCGAGACGGCGGCGCGGATGGCGAACATTTCGAGGAGATAGCGCGTCTGGCCATCTCCTGGCGAGCCCGCTGCAAGCCATAGACGGCGATGGTCGCCAAGCTGAAGACGAGCACGCAGATGAAGGCGATGGCAAAGGGCAGGCGAAAGGCGATGGAGGAGAGGAAGGGACGGCTGATCACGATACGATCTCGCCATCGTCGGTGTCGAGAACATAGCCCTTGCCGCGGCGCGTCTTGATATGGCGCGGCAAGTCCGGATTGCGCTCGATCTTGCGACGCAGACGCAGCACGAGCACGTCGACATTGCGGTCGATGTAGCGCTCGCTTTCGGCGCCCAGCCGGTCGAGGATCTGTGCGCGGCTGACGGGTGCGTTCGGCGTTTCTGCGAGGATTTCGAGCAGCGCGAATTCGGCGCTCGTCAGCGACCTAGCAGGATCTGTGCGGCAGATGGCGCGGCGGCTCTGGAGATCCACCGACCAGTCGCCGAGTTTCAGGGATGCGGGCTCGTGCTCCCGTTCGCTTTCCCGCTCCGGCTTCAGCGAGGGGATGGTCCGGCGCAGCACGGCCTTGATACGCGCCGTCAATTCGATCGGCTCGAAGGGTTTCACGACATAGTCGTCGGCCGCCGTTTCGAGGCCGAGCACCCGGTCTGCGGCGCTGCCGGCAGCCGTCACCATGACGATGCCGATATTGGTCTGGGCCCGCAGGCGCTGCGCGAAGGTACGGCCGGAGGTACCGGGTAGGTTATGATCGACGAGCACGAGATGCACTGTTTCGCGCGAAAGCACGATCGCCGCTTCCTCCGCCGACGGCGCGGTGAGCGGCGTCCACCCCTCCGCCTCCACGAGGTCGGAGATAAGCTCCGCCATGTCCGGATCGTCCTCGACGATCAGAATGCTGATCCTCTCATTCAACACATGCACGTCCTCCCGCATCCATTATAGGCAGGGCTGTCACGATCTTCAAAGCGCGCTCGTGTTATGCGCTTTGTCACATTTGTAACCTTTGTCATTTTTGAGGGGTACGTCGCGGGCAAAGCTGTAAGAACCGTAACCATTCTTTGATTGCGCAAGGCAGCAGATGTGACATCCTGACTGCGGAGATGGGGCGCAAGGTCCAATGGGAGGAAATCGTGAGAGGCATCACCGCTTTCAGCGCGGTCGCGGCTTTGTGGCTAGCGAGCACCGGCACCGGCACGGCTGCCCCGTCGCTCACCGTTTTGTGCGGTGTGGACGAGATGTGGTGCGCCGCGATGAAGACGGCCTATGAGGCAAAGAGCGGGCACAAAATCTCGGTAACCCGCAAGAGCACCGGCGATATCCTCAATCAGATCCGCGCGGAAAAAGCTGCGCCGACCGTCGATGTCTGGTGGGGCGGCACGGGCGACACCCATCTGCAGGCTGGCTCTGAAAATCTTCTCGAAGCCTACCAGCCGGCCCATGAGCGCGACATGCTGCCCTGGGCGCAGAATTTTTTCGCCATGTCCGGCGGCCGCTCGGCGGGCATCTATGCCGGGGCGCTCGGCTTTGCCTACAATGCCGATCTGCTACGCGAGCTGAAGTTGCCGGCGCCGACTTGCTGGAAGGACCTGACGGATACCGCCTATCGCGGCCGCATCCAGAGCGGCAATCCGAATTCGTCCGGCACCGCCTTCACCACGCTTGCGACGCTGGTGCAGCTCTTCGGCGAGGATGAGGCGTTCCGTTATCTCGCCGCGCTCAACCGCAATATCGAGCACTACACCCCTTCCGGAGCTGCGCCTATCAAGGCGGCGGCGCGGGGAGAAACCCTTATCGGTATTTCCTTCATGCATGACGCCGTCACGCAGAAGCAAGCGGGCTTTCCCCTCGTGATCGTCGCACCCTGCGAAGGCACCGGCTACGAGATCGGCGCCGTGAGCATCGTCAAAGGTGCGAAGAACATCGAGGAAGCAAAGCGCTTCGTCGATTTCGCGTTGAGCCCCGAAGGGCAGGGGACCGGAGCGGCGTCCGGCCAGAACCAGGTGCCATCAAACGCGAAATCCAGTCTGCCGCTCGCAGCACCTGACATTTCGATGATCAAGATGGTGGACTATGACTTCGCCACCTTCGGCTCACCGGAAGAACGAAGTCGACTGCTCCGCAGATTCGATGCGGAAATCGCCGTGACGAACTGATCGAGCCCTTTAGACAAACAGCAATCCAAAATCGTGAACGCGCCGCCGCGGGCAGGCCGAAGGCCCCGCTGTGTCTTGTTCATGCGAATAATCAAACCCAGGCAACAGGAGGATGCCCGCATGAAAATCAACACCCTTTCCCTCATGCTCTTCGCCGGCACGGCGCTCGGGGCGCTGCCGGCGCAGGCCGCTGGCGAACTCAACCTCATCTGCTCGGCCGACGTCGTCATCTGCGAGCAGATGAAGGGTGATTTCGAGAAGGCGCATAGCGACATCAAGGTGAACATGGTTCGCCTCTCGTCCGGCGAGACCTATGCCAAGGTTCGCGCCGAGGCACGCAACCCGAAGACCGACATCTGGTGGGCCGGCACGGGCGACCCGCATCTTCAGGCGGCATCGGAAAATCTGACGCTGGAATATAAATCGCCAAAGCTCGATGAACTCAACGATTGGGCGAAGAAGCAGGCCGAAAGCTCCGGCTACAAGACGGTCGGCGTCTATGCCGGCGCGCTCGGCTGGGGCTACAACACGGAAATCTTCAAAACCAAGGGCTACAAGGAGCCTGTCTGCTGGGCCGACCTTCTGGCGCCGGAATTGAAGGGCGAAATCCAGATCGCCAATCCGAATTCTTCCGGCACCGCCTACACGGCGCTCGCCTCTCTCGTGCAGATCATGGGTGAGGACCAGGCCTTCGACTACCTGAAGAAGTTGAACGGCAACATCTCGCAATATACTAAATCCGGATCGGCGCCCGTCAAGGCGGCTGCACGCGGCGAGACGGCACTCGGCATCGTCTTCGTGCACGACGCAGTGGCGCAGACGGCGGAAGGCTTCCCGGTCAAGTCGATCACGCCCTGCGAAGGTACCGGCTATGAGATCGGCTCCATGTCGATCATCAAGGGTGCGCGCAATCTCGACAATGCGAAGATCTGGTACGACTGGGCGCTGACGGCGGAAGTCCAGTCCCGGATGAAGGATGCCAAATCCTTCCAGCTGCCTTCCAACAAGAGCGCGACCATTCCGAAGGAGGCGCCGCGCTTCGAGGACATCAAGCTGATCGACTACGACTTCAAGACTTATGGCGACCCGGCAAAGCGCAAGGCATTGCTGGAACGCTGGGTTCGCGAAATCGGCGCCGCCGCCAACTGATGTCCTGACAGGCGGCGCCTGCCTCCACAGGCGCCGCCCTCCTACACTCAAAAACAGCGAGGTCAGCCATGAGACATGGCAATCGCAGGCTGGACGTGGTCCTGCTCCTGGGCGTGGTCGCATTGACCCTGTTGCCCTGGTATCGGATCGAGAACGGCTTCTTCGGGCTCGGTTGGCTGGCCGGTTTCCCCCTTTCCACGGAGGCCGCCCCCGGTCTCGTACAGATATTCGCCCATGGCCGGCTATGGCTTGCCGCTGCGCTCGTGCTCGTTCTCCTGGCGGTCGCGGCTCGCGGCATGGCGGACCCCATGCGCCGCGGCGCCGTGCTCGCCTGGATCGGCGCGATCGGCGTTCTCTTCCTCTCGCTCCAGGGCCTCGCCATCGGCTTTTCCGGTTGGAACTGGACGGTAAGCGACACGCTCTTCGGCCCGCTCTCGACCGGCCAGCCTGCCATGGGGGCAGGCGCGGTCCTCTCTTCCATCACCTTCGTGCTGCTCTTCGCCTTCGGCCTTGCCGAGCGCGGCGTGATGAAGGGCGATGCCTTCGTCGTCAGCGCAATCGCCCTGCTGGTCTTCCTCGTCGCAGTATTCGTCTTCTACCCGATTGGCAGCATGTTCGTCGGTTCGGTGCAGGATTTCGACGGGTCGTTCAATGCGGATAACTTCATCCGCAACATCCAGGATCCGAGCATCTGGAGCCTGAACTGTGTCATCGGGGCCGGCCGCTGCGGCGTCGCCTGGCGCACGCTGTGGCTGGCCATCATGACCGGCCTCGGCTCGACCCTGCTCGGCCTTGCCTTCGCGCTCGTCGCCACCCGCACGCGCTTTCCCTTCAAGAAGGGCCTGCGGCTGCTGACGATCCTGCCGATCATCACGCCGCCCTTCGTGATCGGTCTGGCACTCACGCTGCTCTTCGGCCGCGCCGGTGTCGTCACGCAGGGGCTGTCGGAACTGTTCGGCCTCGAGCCCGGCCGCTGGCTGTATGGCCTCACCGGCATCTGGATCGCGCAGGTGCTGTCCTTCACGCCGATCTCCTTCCTCGTGCTGATCGGCGTCGTCGAAGGCGTCAGCCCGTCGATGGGGGAGGCCTCCACGACGCTGCGCGCCGACCGTTGGCGCACCTTCCGGCGGGTGTCGCTGCCACTGATGAAGCCCGGTCTCGCCAACGCCTTCCTCATCGGCTTCATCGAAAGCATGGCCGACTTCGGCAATCCGCTGGTGCTGGGCGGCAGCCATGGCGTGCTCTCGACGGAAATCTTCTTCGCCGTCGTCGGCTCGCAGAATGACCCCTCGCGCGCTGCCGTGCTCGCCATGGTGCTGCTCGCCTTCACGCTCTCCGCCTTCCTCGCCCAGCGCGTCTGGCTGTCGGGCAAGAACTTTGCCACCGTCACCGGCAAGGGCGACAGCGGATCGCATATCGCCTTGCCGCGTGGGCTGTCGATCGGCGTTCACGCCGTCGTCATCCCCTGGATCCTCTTCACGCTCGTCATCTACGGCATGATCCTGATCGGCGGCTTCGTGAAGACATGGGGCCTCGACAATTCGCTGACGCTCGACCACTACGCCAAGGCCTTTTCGATCAGCTTCGAAAACGGGATCGCCTGGACGGGTGTCGCCTGGAACTCGTTTTGGACAACGATGGAGATCGCGCTGATCTCCGCCCCGCTGACCGCCGCCGTCGGTCTGCTGACAGCCTACATCATCGTGCGTCAGAAATTCGCCGGCAAGAATGCCTTCGAATTCGCCCTGATGATGAGCTTTGCCATTCCCGGCACGGTCATCGGCGTCAGCTACATCATGGCCTTCAACCTGCCGCCGCTCGAAATGACCGGCTCGGCGCTGATCCTGATCGCCTGCTTCGTCTTCCGCAACATGCCGGTCGGCGTGCGCGGCGGCATCGCGGCGATGAGCCAGCTCGACAAGAGCCTGGACGAGGCCTCCCTGACGCTCCGGGCCAACAGTTTCCGCACTATCCGCAAGGTCATCCTGCCGCTCTTGCGCCCCGCCATCACTGCTGCGCTCGTCTATTCCTTCGTGCGTGCCATCACCTCCATCAGCGCCGTGATCTTCCTAGTCAGCGCCGAGTACAACATGGCGACCTCCTACATCGTCGGCCTCGTCGAGAATGGCGAATACGGCGTGGCGATCGCTTATTCCTCCATGCTGATCGTCGTGATGATCACCGTCATCGCCGGCTTCCAGCTCATCGTGGGGGAGCGGCGCCTGCGCCGTGACAACCGCGTCGCCGGCCTCGCCACCTCCGCTTCCTCTCGTCAGGAGAAAATCGCATGATCAACCAGAAAGCCGGATCCGTCGTCTTCCAGAACGTGCGCAAGACGTTCGGCGCCTTCACTGCAATTCCCGACCTTTCGCTCACCATCGAGCCCGGCACGCTCGTGACCCTGCTCGGCCCCTCCGGCTGCGGCAAGACGACGACGCTACGCATGCTTGCCGGCCTCGAACATCCTTCGGCCGGCAAAATTCTCATCGGCGGCAAGGACGTCACCATGCTGCCGGCCAACGAGCGCGATGTCTCGATGGTGTTCCAGTCCTATGCGCTTTTTCCGCATATGAATGCGCGCGACAACGTCGCCTATGGCTTGGAATCCTCCGGCCTCAGCCGCAAGGAAGCACGCGGGAAGGCGGAGGAGGGGCTGGCGCTCGTCGGTCTTGCCGGCATGGGCCACCGCCTCCCCGCCGAACTCTCCGGCGGCCAGCAGCAGCGCGTGGCCGTCGCCCGCGCGCTGGTGCTGGAGCCGCAGGTGCTGCTGCTCGATGAGCCGCTCTCAAATCTCGATGCACGCCTGCGCCGCAAGGTGCGCACGGATATCCGCCAACTCCAGCAGCGCCTGGGCTTCACGGCCGTCTACGTCACCCACGATCAGGACGAAGCGCTTGCCGTGTCCGACCGCATCATCGTAATGAAGGATGGCGAAATCGCCCAGTCCGGCGCCCCGCGCGATCTCTACGAAGCGCCGGCTTCCGCCTTCATCGCCGATTTCATGGGGGAAGCGAATGTCATCCCATGTGAGGTGGTCGGCATCGATGGCGACGATGCTGAAATCCGCATCGGTGGTTTCAAGCACCGCGTGCGTGCCGGTCGGGCGACGCCGGGTGCGGCAAGCCTTGCCGTTCGTCCCGGCGCCATCGCGCTTTCCGAGGGACGTGGACAAGGGCTTGCCGGCCGTATCCTGCATTCGGCCTATCTCGGAGATCATGTCGAGTACGAGGTCGAAACCGACGTCGGCACGCTCTTCATCGTCGACCACGCCGTCGACCGCATCCTGCCGGCCGCCGCCGACGCGACGCTCGGATTTCGAAGCCGCGGCATCGCCCTTATCAGCGGGTGAGCCTCTAATATCTGAACATTCGGTCGGTGCGGGCCGCTCAATTCCCGCACCGACGACAGCCATTGCAAGGGGTACCAGCATTATGTTGCAAGAGACCGAATTTGATACACGCTTCGCTTTCGCCAAAGCGATGGCACAGGAGGCGGGCGCCATTGCGCTCGACTACTTCAACAGGCGCGAAACGCTCGTGGTCGAAACGAAGCGGGATCTGCAGGATGTCGTGTCCATTGCCGACCGTAACGTCGAGACGTTCATCCGCAGGCGCGTGGCGGAAGCTTTTGGGGCAGACGGATTTCTCGGCGAGGAATACGGGTATCAGGAAGGGCAGTCGGGATTGACATGGGTAGTCGATCCGATCGACGGAACGGCGCCCTTCGTCAATGGCATGCCGACGTGGTGTGTGTCGATTGCGGTTCTGCACCGCGGTGTACCGGTGATCGGCGTCATCCATGTTCCATGCGCTGATGAACTCTACGCAGCGGCAGCGGGCATGGGTGCGAGCCTGAACGGCAAGAATCTCAGCCTCGACCCGTCGAGGACTTTGCAGAATGCGATGACGGGCATCGGCTGCAATACCTATGTCACCCCGGAACGGGTAGGCGCGATTGTCGCCGCCGTGCTTGGCAAGGGTGGGAATTTTATCCGCAATGGCTCCGGTGCCCTGATGCTCGCCTATGTGGCCGCTGGTCGGCTTGTTGGCTATTACGAGCCTCATATGCGTGCCTGGGATTGCATGGCCGGCTATTGCCTCGTCAGGGAGGCAGGTGGAACTCATCTAACCTTCCCGGCTGAAGGCGAAGCTTTGCTACAGGGCCATCCGGTGCTGGCGAGCAATCAGACAGTCTATGCTGATTTGCTGGCAATCCATACCGGCTGAACATCCCAGCGCCCATCGGGAGTCGGGGCTCCGGCGACTGCGCTCCCATTCAGACGTATTCTCGGAGACCCTTGATTTTCACCAGAACGGAGCCGATCGCCAAAATTTCTGTGTGAATGCCGGTTGCCGAACGTCCTTTATATCACCGGGAGAGAAAATAGCTGGGTGAATAGTTCGAATACGTTCAACTGCTAGGGGGAACGGGAGTTCAATCGCCTCCATACGTTCGTCGCGAACAGACAAACACCAATGGAGGCGGCAAGTATAAAGCAGAGGCTGCCGGCGTTCACTAGGGACGAGGCAATTCATTCGTCTTATCGGCCGGGATCGCAGAGAATGTCCAATATTCGACGCGGCCCTCGGTCTCATCGAAATAGTCTGCCACCTGGACGGCGATTGCTTCTCCCTTGTCATCACGGATGTTCCGGAGGGTCGGAGGCAGGAAAACATGGATGAAGGATGGAGAACTGCAGAAATTCGCCCGGTTGAGCACGCGGCCGATTTCGGGGTGCACTTCAAAATCCACTAGAGCAACTCAAAACTGGATAAAACCTGGGGCAAGGTCAGCGGATCGTCGAACTCCTCAGACCGGCCAAACTTCGCCCAGCCGCCTGACCGAGTATTCGTCCGGCCAACACACGGCGGCTTCCCATGCGGCGGACGCTTGTGTGGCGATGTCATAGGCGCGGTCGTCGAGACCGGCGGCATTGCCGGGCAGCACCAGGTCGAGGTCGGGAGCGTCGACATGTGACTCGTCCCAGTCGATCAACGCGACCCGATCGGCGGTCATGCGGACGTTGGCAGCACTGTTGGGGTTGCCGTGGACAACGCATGTCTGAGGTCCGACGAGCCGCGCCCACGCGGCTCGACATCGCATAACGCCCTCGGGCGACATCGCGGCAAGGTCGATCCTCGTTCCGGTTTCGGCGTGAAGGAGGTCGGTCGATGATCGCCAGCCCGGGCGCTGCGGCCAGCCCTGCGTCAACCGATGCAGCTCGCGGAGCGTATCAGCCATGCGACGCCAGTCGGATTCCGTTTCGGGCGGTCCGCGCTCGATGTATCTCATCACCACCAGACCGTCCACGAACAGCCGGCCGTCAGTCGTCGGGATCGGCACTGGAACGTGCATGCCTTCACGGTCGGGGTGTTTGATCAGCTCGGTTTCCCATGCGAGATCGGCGTCGGTTCTGCGTCCGAGACGACCGACGGCGACCTTCCCGTTGACGCGAACGCTCCACACGTCGTTGGCAACGCCGCCCGTCAGCCGTTCGATGCGAACCGCGTCTTCACCCCATTGCCTGAGTGCGTCCCATCCCATTGGCGATATCATTGGCTGACGTTCTTTGAATCAGTGGAAGCAGTAAGCTGCCATTTCGTCGTCGGCCACCGCTGCTGGGTGTGACCTAATCCCCGCATGCTCGGCGGCTTCGTTCGTCCACCCGGAGAACATGGATCGATCTGGGAAGCGCCCGAGCTTGACGACATCCACGACCTTCAGGTTAGGGTTGGTTGGTGTCCGCGGGTGGCAACTAACCCCTGTCGAGGGCATTAACCTCCGGCCCTGTTCAGAGCACGCCTGATGGCAACAAGGAACAGGTCGACGTCTCCGGATTGGCAGATGAGCGGCGGGCGCACTTTGAGTGTATCTTCATTGGCTCCTGTCGTGCTGATGAGCACGCCATCATCCCGCATTGCATTGACCAGATCCAGAGCCATTGCGCGCCTATCCAGCGTCGGCATCTCCGCGGGTCCGATGTCGATGCCGAAGAATAGACCTGCGTTGCGGATGGCGCGAATGCCATCGTGCTTCCTTGCTAACTCCTCCAGCCCGACTCTGAGCTGCTCGCTCATGGCAAGAGCGTTTTGAGGAATTTGGTCACGCTGCAAGATCGTTAGCACGGCGTCTGCAGTCGCAATCCCAACCGTATTACCGGCAAAGGTGTTCGAGTAGCGAGCGGTGGCGCCAAACCGCTCCATGGGCGCTTTGCGACCAACGACCGCCCCAATCGGAAAGCCGTTACCCATTGGTTTGCCGAGAGTTACAAGGTCGGGTACGATTCCGTGCCGTTCAAAGCCCCACATATGAGCACCAGTTCGTCCGAAACCCGGCTGAACTTCGTCGGCGATGACGAGGCCGCCCGCGTCCCACACCGCCGCAACTCCGCCCGCAATGAAACCGGGCGGATCTACCCACACCCCGTCACTTGAAAAGATGCTGTCGATGAGCAGGGCGGCAACGCCTATGCCGCGACGGGTCAGATCCGCTATTGCTGAACGCACCTGAGCCTCGAAAAAGTCGGCGGCTTGCGTTTCTGGTATACCTGCCGGGCCGGGGAGAGAAACCATCCGCACGAATGGGCTGAGCCTGACGGCGTCTCCCAAGTTCGGCGAAACCGCAGCCACAGCCGCGCTCGTGCCGTGATACGCATGCGAGGAGACGATCACCCCCTCGCCGCCACTTACGAGACGCGCGATCCGTAGGGCAAGATCGTTGGATTCACTGCCCGTGCATGTGAAGACCACGCGGTCGAGCTCGTCTGGGAACGTATCAACCAGCCGCTCGGCATAGTCGACAAGTCTTGGCTCGAGATAGCGCGTGTTGGCGCTGATACGCGCCGCCTGTTCTGCCATTGCCGCATTCACCTCCGGGTGGCAATGACCGAGGGAGGGAACATTGTTGTAGAAGTCGAGATAAGCCTCGCCGTCCGGATCATAAAGCCACATGCCTTCACCGCGAACGAAATGCACGGGCCGTCTATATTGCAGTCGATAAGATGCTCCGAGAACTGCGTCACGGCGGGCAATGAGTTCGGCTTCGCGCGCTGGGAGGTCGGACTCACCTGGTCTGAAGCGATTGGGCATAAGGTCTGTGGACATGTTCTCCGCCTGTCTAAGGTTTCGGTGAAGGCTTTGACGCTGCCGAGAGGACTGCGGCCTCGCCTGATGCAGTGGAAAGAGGCGCCAGGATAGACAGGCCGCGCTCGGCACGAGCGACGTTCTTTTTGATGTACTCCGCGTCGGCCGGAAAGAGATAGGAGCGCCAGTAATTGACTAATATCAGTGCGCTTTGTCGTGCCCGCATCAGTCCGACCAGCAGCTTTGCTTCGAGAGCAGAAAGTGGAACGACCGCCGCATAGCCTGCAATGAGGTGCTCGGCTCCGCCTAAAGGAAGAGTTGGATCCGTCACGACGTGACTTGCCGCGATCGCCAGATCTTGGATCCTTGGGCTCCAGCTGCCATCGCCAAAATCGATGAAACCCAAGCCATCGCTGGTAACGATTGTGTTGAACGGGCTGGGATCGTTATGAGTAACTTGCCAATCCAAATTCTGGATCTGCGGCTCGATGATCCGCATGTATTCCGCCATCGCTGCCCCAACGCTTTCAGCTACGCTTCCAGCCGGTAGGTATCCCTCTAGTTCCATCAATCGCGACCAGCACCCGATATGCCAGAGAATGGGGCGTTTGGCCGAGGGTAGGTTGACTTGCCCAAGCGCCATGTCCAGCCGGCCAAGAGCGCTTCCGGTACGAAAGAGGAGACCAGGTGTTGGCGTCTCTTTGTGCAAAGAAATGCCCTCGATACGGGTCTGCAGGTAACCGCTAATACCCTCTTCCTCAAACATCAATGCGCCGCCACTCGTGCGAATAAGTGTGGGTGCGACAAATCCCGCGCTATTCTGTAATGCCGCCAAGGCAGCGCTTTGGAAACGGAAGCTGTCGATCGCCTCACGTCGTGCCGACGTCTTCAGGATCAATCGGCGACCGTCAAGCAGAGAGACCTCAGCAGTGCGTTCGACCTCAGACGACAAGACCGCGATCGATCCTTCCAACCCGTAGTGCCGCTTTAGCAGTGTTGCCGAAATGTCGGGTTCCGACAGGTCTGGCGGCGTGGAGAGAATCGCGGCTGCGGCGCGAAAAAAAGCCTCTGTCGATGCTGCAGCATGCGGTGGTTGACGGAAGGCCGCAGCCGCGGGGCTGCTGAGCCGGCCGAAGTCCCGATCGGCATCAAAACCACGATCACCCAATTCGAAGATCCTCGCCGTTTATGGTGCTTTTCGTGCGGCCGAGCTAGAAGCTCTGACCTAGTGTGACTAGATCAGAGCAGGCACTCTAGCACCGCCAACTGGCTCGCGGGTCTTTCGATTCGTGAGCCGCGGTCGCCTTATTCAAGTTAGAGTCCGAAAACGCCGGGCAGCTGCGAAATATCGCGAATCTCGGTGTATTCATAATAGGGGTTGGCTGGCTCATGGCCACGATTGACCCACACCTTGCTCTTGATACCCAGATCATAGGCGGACATGAGGTCGTGACGGAAAGACGACGAGACGTGCGTTATGTCCTCCGGTCCGCATCCGAGCATGTCAAACATATATTCAAACGCCTTGAGGTGCGGCTTGTAGGCTCCTGCCTCCTCGGCAGTGTAGACAGCATGAAACGGCGCGCCGAGCTTTGCCACGTTCGACGGGATCTGAGCCACCATGGAATTTGTCAGAATGACAAGGGGGATTTCCTTGGCGAGCTTAGCTAGTCCTTCGGGCACATCCGGATGCGGTCCCCATGTCGGTACGCGGTTGTAGATGGTTTCGGCGTCTTCGGGCCGGAAGTGAACCTTATTACGGCGGCACGTGCGCTCCAAGGCGTTGTGGACAACGTCGGCGTAAGGTTTCCAATCCTGCATTACCTCATCAATGCGGTACGCCTGGAAGTTCTTGATGAATTCGTTCATGCGCGGCCCGTCCAGGAGATGACCGAACAGATCCCGAGCGGCTTCCGCCATCTGAAAGTTGATCAACGTACCATGGCAGTCGAATGTTACGTATTTAGGCCTGAAGCGATCCATGTCCTTGGCTCCTGTGAACTGTACGGCATGGACGAAGCATAGTTGCAGTCGTTTGGCAGAATGTGCCGGAATGTTTCATCTTTCAGCAGAAGTCTCTTCGGTCGCAGCAAATCCCGCACAACCTTCCGCTGGCGGCGGGTCTCGCATTTGGTTGTGTCCTGAGTTGAGTTGCTCCAGCGAATGCAGCGGTTCGCGAGGCCGCGTTGTGTTGGAACAATTGCGTCTGCCTTTAACGGCAACTGACGAGACGGAACTAGCTGGAATACTGAAAAGGCGCCATTTCGAGCGTCGGCAGTCGAAGCGAGAGCGATCCAAGAGCTGGCATTCCGAGGCTCCTTTGCACAGGCTTCCTGCGTGTATGAGCCGATTAAAGCTAGCAATGCCGTCATCGGGACGGGCTATGGTTCACCCGAGTGCGTGACCAGCCAGGCCATAAATCCAAGGTTCGCCGGCCTTACGGTTCAAAAGGAGTTGGCCCCGCGACATAGTTGTCACTCGTTCGGCCACTTGAAGGTCGCACGCGCGTAGAAAGTTCACCAATGGTCCTGTTTCGCGCGTGTCGACGCGCGCAAACTGGCCCTTCAGATTCCGTAGATGGACCGCAATGAGCTGAAGCGCGTCATCGTCGTTGCTAGCTACAACAGGGCCGATCACATGGCCGCGGCCGAACTCCCTGCATATGGAATAGCCGACGATCCTCCCATCGCGGCGGAGGGTTTGGATAGTGGAAATCGGAACCAGTGCCGAGATCAGTTCCTCGCGCTTCCAACCGAACGCCTGGGTATCAAGTTCGATGATCTGCCCTAGTGCATCGATCCCCGCTTCAGTCAAATCACCGTTCGGAGCGGGCAAGTTGGGCAGGGAGGAAGCAACTGTCCCCTGGTGCATCCATACCGTCGCCTCGTTTGCAAAACCCAACGAGACATACAGATTGTGGGCCGCACGAGTTGAATTGAGATACAGATTTCTGCCGCGACATTCTTCGAATACCTGCTCCATGAGCCAACGGGCATTACCCTGGGCTTGCGAGCGCGGGGTGGTGATCACTAGGCCAATCATCGCAACTTCTTGGCCGTAGGGGAACCACATGGCGCTCCCGAAAACCCGCCCGATGCTATCTACTACCGCTATACCCCGACCGAACTGGCGAAGCCAATCCCAGTCCTTGGTACGGTGTGGCCATCCGACAGCCACGGATAAGGCATGGAGCGAGCCGACATCAATCTCGTTGATATCCCGAGCCACCAACTCGAATGATTTAAGTCGAACAGACTTCGGCATTGACTTTGAGCTCCTTCGCCCGTCACCAGTGGAACGGCCTTGGCGACGCTACTACCAAGCGCCAATGACCTCATGATTGCACGTCAGACTCGGCATCTTTCACTAATTTGCCCTCGGGTGTCGAAATCTTCTCCCGAAATTTGCGGCGTCGGGATGACAACGCAACTTTGCTAAACTTAGATAAAGCAAAGTTCGACAGACTGCAGGGGGCCGCACAGAAACCGCAGCATAAATCAGCTCTGCGAGGCGTCAAGAAATGCCAAACGAGCCAAGTATTTTGGAATTTCGTGCTGTTGCGGCAGCATAATTCGGTGACTCCTTCGGCAGGAGAAGACCATACTAACCTCATTCCGTCGTGGCATGTCCGCATGTTTCGGTAGGAGCTCGGCAGTTTGTGTCAGTGGCTTGGGGGCGATTCGATTGTCAACGCAACCCTGTTGGGCCTTGTAGCATTTCGCGACACCGGGAGTGTGAAACGGCCTCGTCGTTCGGCCGAGGCGTCGAAATTCAGCAAGATCGGCTTCAACAACTGATGCGATCACCACCGAAGTGACCACAAGCAATCTGGTTTGGGCGCGAAGGCGGCCAGGCAGGCCTCCAATAGCCGGGCTTAAGTTTGCAGGCCCAGCGTGACGTTTTTGCCTTCGTACCAATGATGGGAGAAAGTTCGTGAAAACTCTGCTTCTCAAGAAAGAAGAGGTCGGCAGATTGATCACTATGAGGGACGTGATTGGCGCCGTCGAGGAGGCGTACAAAGCTTTCAACAGCGATCAGGTGGAGCAACCCGATTATATAGGAATGCATCTCCCGTCACCGGGTAGCGAAATCGACTTCAAGCTCAGCCACTACAAAACCAATGAACTTATTTCGATGAAGACGTCCTCGGGAGGGTTTGTCAACAATCCGACTGCATTTGGGGTGCCGAGCGGGATGGGAACCATTCTGCTGTTTGACGCCAGAAACGGGGCGCTGATCTGCGTCATGGACGGCAGCCTGATCACGGGCTTGAGAACCGGCGCCGCGGGAGCTGTTTCCGTAAAAGTGTTGGCGAGGAAAGATGCTCGCAGGATCACATCCATCGGGACTGGAAATCAGGCAAGAATGCAGATCCGAGCGATCCGGGAGGTCATCAATATCGAGGAGATCCATGCCTGGGACAATAGCGCGGATACGCTTTCCCGTTACAAAGCAGATATTGAAAGCGAGTTCGGCATTCCCGTCGTCATTGCGCGTTCCAAGAAGGACGCGGTCGAGCAGGCGGATATCCTCGTTACGACGACACGCGGTAAAGGCTCACTCGTGGAAGCCGATTGGGTAAAGCCGGGCACGCATATCGTCGCGGTCGGCACTGACCAACGAGGCAAACAGGAACTGGATCCAGAAGTATTCAGAAATGCCAAAATCGTCGTCGACTCGATCGCGCAGTGCAGCGAGAAAGGCGAAACATGGCATCCGCTCGATAGGCATGTCATCACCAACGACAGGATCCATGGTGAAATCGGAGAGATATTGCTGGGAAGGAAACCAGGAAGAGAACACGACGATGAGGTGACCATTTTCGACTCTACTGGAATGGCAATCCAAGACAACACAACCGCATCGAAGATCTATAGCAATGCGATAGAGAGAAGAGTTGGAACCTTCTTCGAATTTTTCGAGTCCTGACCTCCGGTACGATCTTGGCAAAGCGGCTGGAAGGTTCCAGCACGTGCGGGCACATCGTTCGCTCGCGATCCGGCGCCGAAAAACAAGCAGTCTTCAGGCCGATCCTTTCCATCAAGGAAACGCGAACTCCAATATACTAAGGCGAGCAGCATCATGCTAGACTATCCAACTATTCAGGACATTTGGGAAGCCCGGGAACGATTGGCGCCCCATATCAGACACACTCCGTTGCTGCGTGCGGACAAGATCGAAAAGGCTGCAGGTTGTCAGCTCTATCTCAAACCCGAAACGCTGCAGATTACCGGCGCATTCAAACTTCGCGGCGCTCTCAACAAGATGCTTTCGCTCCCGCGAGAAGTCATCGCAAATGGCGTCATCGCCAGTTCCTCGGGCAACCATGCCCAAGGACTCTCATACGCGGCTCGAATGCTCGGTGTGAAGGTTGTCATAATTGTCCCGGCCACCACGCCTAAGATCAAGATTGCCAATACCGAAGCATTGGGCGCCGAGGTCATTGTCTTTGATGGCGACACCGCCGCGAGATGGAAGCGGGCCTATGAAATCGCCGAAGAGAACAACTACGCGACCGTCCACGGCTTTGAAGACCCGCTGGTCATGGCCGGTCAGGGCACAATCGGCTGTGAAATTCTGGAAGATTTGAAGGACGTGGAGACGGTCATAGTTCCCTTGGGCGGTGGAGGCCTGATCTCGGGAATTGCGACCGCCATCAAAGAAACCAAACCGTCGGTTCGAGTCATCGGTGCTGAGCCTGCTCTGACACCGAAATACTATCAGAGTCGGATCAACGGCCAGCGCACCTCGTTGCCCCTGAAAAACACGATCGCGGACGGCCTGAGAATTAGTGTTCCGGGCCAGAACCCGTATCCAATAATTGAAAAATACGTCGATGAAATCATTCTCGTCGAAGACGACGACATCATCGCGGGCATGCGCGCACTTGCAAAAGATGCCAAGCTGATTGCGGAGCCGGCAGCTTCGATCGGCATCGGGGCTCTGCTCGCGGGCTCCATAAAGGTCAGGTCGGATGAAAAGGTCTGCGCAGTGCTGAGCGGTGGCAATTGGAACTTGCCGGACCTTGCCGAGATATACAAGGACGGCTCGGAATGACCTTTTGTGATACTTGCTGGATGCGCAAGGCGCCTGGACGAGGTGGCCGTACCGACCATGATGCAGATAGCACGCTCCCGCAACATAATACGTCTCTCACTTCGGAGATGTGCGCCAAACTTTCTGCTTTGACGTAGCTGGATTCAATAGATCCTGCTGCTCAACATGGAGCGTTCGGCAGGAAATGGTCCCCACCAAGCCGTAATGTGGAGATCAGAGCGCCGCTTGGGCGGCTACGTCAAGGAGACCTGCGATGAACGCCAAGGAAATCCTCGACCGCCTGGTCGGTTTTCCCTCCGTCGTCGGAACGCCGAACGATGGCATTGTTGCATGGATCACCGACTACGCAGAGCGCTGCGGTGCCAAGGTGACGGTGTTGCCGGGGCCGGAAGGTGACCGCGCCAATCTGTTTGCAACGATCGGCCCCAATCATGTGCCCGGCTATGTTCTCTCCGGACATATGGATGTCGTTCCCGCGCTTGAGACGGCCTGGACATCCGATCCTTTCCGCCTGCGGGCGGACGGTGATCGGCTCTTTGGCCGGGGGACGAGTGACATGAAGGGCTTTCTCGCCGCACTATTGGCTGCTCTGCCGGCAATTGCCGAAATTCCGCTCGCGCGCCCCCTGCATTTTGCATTTTCCTATGACGAGGAAGCCGGCTGCCGAGGTGTGCCTCATCTCATCCGCCAGTTGCCCGAGCTTTGCGCCAAGCCGATCGGCGCGATCATCGGCGAGCCCAGCGGTCTGCGTCCGATCCGCGCCCATAAGGGAAAGGCCGCAGCAAGAGTCGAGATCCGCGGGCGATCCGGCCATTCGTCGCGACCTGATCAGGGTCTGAATGCAATCCATGGCTTCGCCTGCGTCCTGCTTGCCGCCGTTCGTGCCGGAGACGCGCTACAGAGCAGCCGATTGGACCCGTGCTTTGAGCCACCCTATTCGTCGCTCCAGGTCGGAACCGTGTCCGGCGGACAAGCCGTGAACATCATTCCGGATTGCCTCACGGCGGAAATCGAGGCCCGGGGGATCACCGGAGTGACACCCTCCGATCTCCTCGAGCCTGTGAGGCTTGCCGCACTCGGGCTTGAGCAGCGAGGATTTCAGACAAAGTGGGAGCTTCTGAGCAGCTATCCGGCGCTATCGCTCGCAGCCGATGCACCACTTGCTACGCTAATGGAGGGCCTGACAGGGGTCGAAACGCTCGCCGCCGTGAGCTACGGCACCGAAGCCGGGCTTTTTCAAGCGGCCGGCATCGATGCGATCATTTGCGGCCCTGGCGATATCGCGAGAGCCCATCGGGCCGATGAGTTCATCCGTGGCGACGAACTCAGTGCATGTCAGACGATGATCGAGCGGCTCGCTGAAACACTCCGAAACTGAGGCATTCCAATGACGTTCTGGTTCAATTCTGATCGAGAGCGAGGGCGCATCTTCGCCGAAGCATTCGCCCGCGACCTGCCCGATCTCCCTTTCATCATGGATGCAACGCAGGTCGATCCCGATGATATCAGTTACGTCCTGACGTGGACCGCTCCGCCGGATCTCGACCGCTTCAAAAACCTGGAAATCGTCTTTTCGATCGGCGCCGGCGTCGATCAGTTCCGGGTTGAAAACCTCCCTTCGGGGGTGAAGCTCGTCCGAATGATCGAGGATGGCATCGTGCGCATGATGCAGGAATATGTGACGCTTGCGGTGCTGGCGCTCCACCGCAATCTCAAGGCCTATCTCATGCAGCAAACTGAAGGGAAATGGCAGGCGCTGCCCGCCCGGCAGGCGGCAGACCGCCGGATCGGTGTGCTTGGTCTCGGGATGCTCGGGCAGGCGGTGATCGCGCGGCTGAAGCCATTCGGCTTTCCACTGTCCGGCTGGAGCCGTGCTCCGCGCCAGATCGATGGGGTGCGCTGTCATCACGGCGCCGAGTCGCTGGCGTCCTTTCTCGGCGAGACCGACATTCTGGTCTGTCTGCTGCCGCTCACGGAAGAGACGCGTGGCATACTCGATGCACGCCTCTTCGCGGCCCTTCCGCCCGGCGCATCGCTTATTCACGTCGGCCGCGGCGCTCAACTCGATCATGATGCGCTGATCGACGCACTCGATATGCATCAACTGTCCGGTGCGGTGATCGACGTCACCGAACCGGAGCCGCTTCCGCCTGAACATCCGTTTTGGCGCCACCCAAGGATCATGCTCACGCCGCACATCGCCAGCGTGACGCAGCCCGGAACCGCCGCCCGCTCGGTCATCGAGAACATCAAGCGCCATCGCGCCGGCCTCGACCCGATCGGACTGGTCGACCGCACCCGCGGTTACTGATCCACAGCAGGACACAAAGGAGAAACCATGTCACTACTCAAGACCATCGACCCGAACAGCACAGAGGCCCCGCGCGAATCCAAACCGGTTCCGGAGCGGCTAA
Organism: Rhizobium sp. BK049; assembly: GCF_014193135.1. Lineage (NCBI taxonomy): Bacteria > Pseudomonadati > Pseudomonadota > Alphaproteobacteria > Hyphomicrobiales > Rhizobiaceae > Rhizobium > Rhizobium sp. BK049. The sequence continues at coordinate 56,879 of NZ_JACHYV010000023.1, read as the reverse complement.
TCTCCGGTGACCCCTCATTCAAGACCTGGGCTCAGGATGTGGCACGCGATGGGCTCGTCCATACCGGTGTCTGGGAAGCAACGCCAGGCCTCACCCGCTCGATCAAAGGCGAGACCTTCGAGTTCTGCCACATCCTCCAAGGGGTCGTTGAGCTCACACCGGATGATGGCGAACCGGTTACCTACAAGGCAGGCGACAGTTTTGTCATGAAGCCGGGCTTTACCGGCACATGGCGCACCATCGAAACCGTCAGGAAGATCTACGTGACGGTGATGTAACCGCACCACCGACCACATCCCCACGAGTAACGCACGAGCCTATCGACAGACATAGTCGTCACAAAGGCCTCGTGCGGTCTCGCCCATATATCCGCAAGGACACGGCCATGGCTCTGAGTTTCAATCCCGACACAATCGAGTTGCCGAGAGGTCATTTCATCGGCGGGCGCTACATCGACGCCAAGGGCGAGCTACCGATGCAACGGCCGTCCGATGCCATCGCCTATGCCGACTGCCCCGTGGCCGACGCTGCCCTCGTCGATCAGGCGGTATCCGTTGCAAAGAGAGCGCTCCGCGAGAGCGGCTGGGCCACCCGTCGCCCGCGCGAGCGGACCAATGCGATGCATCGTTGGGCGGACCTGATCGAGGCTGAAGGAGAAACCCTTGCCCGGCTGGAAGCCGTTTCCTCCACGCGCCCGATCGGTCAACTCATTCAGGGCGATGTCGCGGTCACTGCCGAGCAGATACGCTTCTTCGCCGAATTCGCCGACAAGGAAGGCAGCGACCTCGTGCCGACGGACGACTTAAGCCTCGGCATGATCATGACCGAGCCCTATGGCGTCGTCGGCGCGATCACGCCGTGGAATTTTCCACTCTCCATGGCGGGCTGGAAACTGGGTCCGGCACTTGCTGCGGGCAATGCCATTGTCTTGAAGCCCTCGGAGATGACGCCCTTTTCGACGCTCTATCTTGCTCAACTTGCCGTCCGCGCCGGCATTCCGGAAGGCCTCATCAATATCGTTCTTGGCGACGGGCAGACCACGGGCCAGGCGATGACCGGCCATCCCGATATCGGAAAGATCAGCTTCACCGGCTCGACGGGGGCCGGGTCCGCGATCATGGCGAATATTGCCAGGACAGGCGTCAAGCCGATGACGCTGGAACTCGGCGGCAAGAGTCCGCAAATCGTCTTTTCCGACAGCGATCTGACGCTCGCTGCGAATGCGATCGCAAACAGCATCCTCTCCAACGCCGGACAGGCCTGCGTCGCGGGCTCACGGGTTATCGTTGAGGAAGCTGCGATGGAGCCGCTGGTCGCCGCCCTGCGCGCCCGAATGGCAACGATCGAGCCCGGCCCGACCTGGGACGAGCGCTCTAACTACTCGCCAATCATCTCCGAGCGTCAGATCGATCGGATCGACGCAATTGTGCGCGCGGCGCGCGACGCAGGCGCCGAATGCCCTGCCGGCGGCAACCGCCTCGAGCGGGAAGGCTATTTTTATGCTCCGACGCTACTGTCGAATGTCGACCAGGTCTCCCCTGCGATCACGGAGGAAATCTTTGGGCCGGTGCTGACGGTGCAGAGCTTCACCGATGAGGAAGAGGCGCTCGCACTGGCCGATCATCCCTCCTACGGGCTGGCGGCGGGGCTCTTCACCCGCGATCTCAACCGCGCCATCCGAACCACGCGCCGGCTGCAGGCCGGCACCATCTGGGTCAATCGCTACAGCCGCTCCCGCGACCATATCCTGCCGACGGGCGGCTACAAGCGTTCGGGCATCGGCAAGGATCTCGGACGCGAAGCCTATCATGCCAACCGCAAGAGCAAGAGTGTGCTCATCAACCTCCAGGATCAGACATGAAGACCTATTCCATCGCGCTACTGCCCGGGGACGGCATCGGCAAGCCGGTCACCGAGGCCGCCTGGGACGTGCTGCAGGCCACGGCGAAGACTTCAGGCTTTTCGCTTGAAGGGACGGCCTTTCCTTGGTCCTGCGACTTCTACAAACAAACTGGCGCCATGATGCCGAGGGATGGGATCGAAACACTCAGTCGCTTCGATGCGATCCTGCTCGGCGCCGTGGGTTGGCCGGCCGAAGTGCCCGACTCGGTTTCGTTGCATGGCCTGCTGCTGCCGATTCGCAAGGCTTTCACACAATATGCTAATATTCGCCCGCACCGGCTGCTGCCGGGCGTCTCGGGTCCGCTGAAAAGCGGTGCGTTCAATATCCTCTGCATCCGCGAAAACACCGAGGGCGAATATTCCGGCGCTGGCGGCCGCATCCATCAGGGGACAGATGACGAGGTGGCGGTGGAGACCTCCATTTTCACCCGAAAAGGCGTCGAACGCATCCTGCGCTTCGGTTTCGAGCAGGCTCGCATGCGGCGCGGCAAATTGGCCTCGGTCACCAAATCCAATGCCCAGCGATATTCCATGGTTTTCTGGGACGAAATCACCCGAAGACTGGCGGCCGAATATCCCGATGTCGAGGTGACGAGCTATCATATCGACGCGATGGCGGCGCGCATGGTCATGGCGCCGGAATCGCTCGACGTCATTGTCGCTTCCAACCTGTTCGGCGATATCCTCACCGATCTCGGTGCCGCAATCCAGGGTGGGCTCGGCTTTGCGGCGTCCGCCAACATCAATCCGGATCGCTCAGCGCCGTCCATGTTCGAACCGGTCCATGGATCGGCGCCCGACATCGCTCATCTCGGAATCGCCAATCCAATCGCCACGATCTGGTCGAGCGCCATGATGCTGGAGCACCTCGGAGAGACGGCCGCTGCCGCTCGCATAGTGTCCGCCATCGAAGCTACGACGAAGGCCGGGATCGGCGTCATTCCCGGAAAAGACAAGACCGAGACGATCGCGAGGGCAGTGCTCGAACGTCTTCTCTGAGGGGCCGCTTGAGTTCTTTCGCCGGCATCCGCGGAGCTATTCTCCTGGTTCCGACTACGTCAGCAAGCGCGGCAAACTCGGCCTTGATCTTTCATCTATTCTATCGGCGAAAAAGAAGGCGCGGATCGTGAGATCCGCGCCCTAGTTGGCGGCAGGGGAGGAGGGGCCGCTTATTGAAATCTGTCGAGGGTCTTGTAGTAGAGCCCGACGAGTGGCAGGAACCAGGGCTTGCCGAAATGGCCGGGAACGGCGGGCCATTCCAGACCTTTGAGCGGATTGCGATCCGCCTTGCCGAGTATGGCGTCTGCCATAATCATTCCCAGGTGGGTGGAGAGCTGCGCGCCATGGCCCGAATAGCCCATTGCATACCAGACACCATCTACATAGCCCGCCCGAGGAAAACGGTCCTTGGTCATATCGACCAGCCCGCCCCAGCAATAATCGATCTCGACATTGGCGAGCTGCGGGAATATCTGGGCAAGGCTCGCCCGCAAAATGGCGCCGCTCTTTTCGTCCGAACGTTGATCCGATGTCGCGGAAAAGCGGGCGCGGCCGCCGAAGATCAGCCGGTTGTCAGGCGACAGACGGAAGTAGTTACCAATGTTCATGGAGGTGGCGCAGGTCCGGTTGCCCGGCATGGTGGCGGCCACCTCCGCCTCGCTCAAAGGCCGGGTCGCGATCAGGAAACTGCCGATCGCAATGATGCGGCGCTGGAAATAGTTGAAGGAAGGTCCTGACCCATAAGCGCCGGTCGCGACCAGGACATGATCTGCTGTTACCTCCCCCCGGGAGGTCTCCAGACGGTGCTTGGACCCTGTCACTGTGTGCCGTGTTACCGAAGCCCTTTCGAATATCGTGGCGCCATGTCTGACCGCAGAATCGGCCAATCCAACGACATACCTGCCCATATGCATCATGGCGCTCTTTTTCGACAGCATCGCGCCATGGAAGGGAGAGCCAATTTCCGTCTTAAGATCACGCGCCGTCAGCAGCGCGGTATCCGGATCGACCTCCCGATGCACCGCTTCGAAATTCCGGGCGATCGTGTCGAAATGCTGCGGCTTTGACGCGAGTTTGAGCTTGCCCGCGCGCCGGAAATTGCAGTCGATCTTTTCTTCGGCGACGATCCTTTCGATCGTGTCTATCGAGTCGTCGAGGGCACGGTAGAGCGCCACCGCGCGTTCGACGCCGAGTTCACTCTTGGCAGCGATGAAGCTGTGGGCCAGCCCATTGTTGAGATGTCCACCATTGCGACCGGATGCACCCCAGCCAATATGGTTCGCCTCCAGCACGGCAACGCGCGCACCCGACTTTGCGAGCTGCCGCGCCGCGGCCAGCCCCGTGAAGCCCCCGCCGATAACGGCAACATCATAGTGGCCATCGACGGGGCCGATGCAGGCGCCCGCGAATTTCACTGCGGTGTCGTGCCAGTAGGATTCAAACTTCATCGCCTTGCTCCGCTAGAGGCCAATGCCGGCTGAAATGCTCTTGATCTCCACGTAGCCGTTGATCGGCTTGCGTGTACGATCAACTTTGTTCTGGATGTCGATATTGATTGCCGACACGAACATTGGGACTGCACGCCCGTAATCTAAGCTAGTGGATTTCGATCGGGGTCGAATCATCGAGTTGGTCCTTGGTTATGCCCGAGGCGCGTTCGTATGAGCAATTCTACGAGGGTTATGCAGAGTAAGTGGCCGCAGTTGCCACTCTACGAAGCAGATTCTTTCGTATTTCGTCGGTATTTGGCAGAGAGTTCCGACCGCGAGCCGCTGAGGCACCGAGCCATTCGCAGATTTGCTGTCAGCATAAGATGCGGTGACCGCACGCCAACACGGTCAAAGATGTCGCCAGTCTCCATTTGTCGGGACGATCTTCTTTTCGGCCGACGTTATTCTTCCCTTTTAGAAAAGCAGGGATCCAGACAATGCATATGACCCAACTCCACATGGTTCCGTTTGGCGCCGAACATCTTGCAGGCGCGCTGGCGCTTTCGCGACAGGCCGGATGGCCACACAGGCTGGCGGATTGGGAAACGGCACTTGCAATGAGCACAGGCGTCGTCGTGCTGGATAACGAACAGGTCGTCGGCACTACGCTCACGACGCGCTTTGGAGGCTGCGCCACAATAAATATGGTCATCGTCGCCGAAGCCATGCGCGGACGTGGCCTCGGCCGCCGCTTGATGGAAGCGGGTCTTGATGGTGCTCGCGGTGTGCCGTGCAGACTGGTCGCGACCCAGGAGGGCCTGCCGCTCTATGAAAAGGTGGGCTTTCGCCAAGTTGGCGACATCTTGCAATGTCAGGGCATCTGCGCGGCCGTGGAGGCGCCGATGGATGTCGAGTGGATGCAATCCGGCGATCTCCCGGAAATAGCCGCCTTGGACAACGTCGCCTTCGGTGCTGATCGCAGCAAGCTGATTTCCTATATCAAGGATATCGGGCGGTTTGCGGTGATCCGGCGCGATGGACATGTCGTAGGTTTCTCAGCAACGCGTTCCTTTGGCCGCGGTGAGGTCATCGGTCCCGTGGTAGCAAAGAATGCGGAGGATGCCCGCAAGCTCATCCTGTTCCAAATAGCGGCTCGAAACGACAAATTTCTTCGCATCGACACACCCAAGGACCTCGGCTTGTCGCAGTGGTTGGCCGAGTGTGGACTCGTCCATGTCGGTGGAGCGACAGCGATGCAGCGCGGCGGCGAGACCAATCCATCTCCCCATGTCACAACCTTCGCCCTGGCCAATCAGGCTTTCGGCTGAACGGAGATAACGATGCACAGCAACTCCCTTATCGAACTCGACCGCGCCCATCTCGTTCATCCGGTCGCCTCCTATCGCACCCACGAAACGCTCGGTGTGCGCGTCCTGTCCTCTGCGTCCGGCGCGAGCGTAACCGACATGACCGGCCGCCAGCTCATCGACGGCTTTGCCGGCCTCTGGTGCGTGAACGCGGGCTACGGACACGAAAGCATCGTTGAGGCTGCTGCACGGCAGATGCGAGAACTGCCCTACGCCACTGCCTATTTCGGTCTCGGTTCGGAGCCGGCGATCCGCCTCGCCGCGGCGCTTGCTGAGCGGGCGCCGGGCAATCTCAACCATGTTTATTTCACCCTGGGCGGATCGGATGCGATCGATAGCACGGTTCGCTTTATCCGTTATTATTATCACGCCAGGGGAACCCCGCAGAAAGACCAGTTTGTCTCCCTCGAACAGGGCTATCACGGCTCCTCGACCGTGGGCGCCGGGCTCACAGCTCTTCCCGCCTTCCATGCCGGCTTCGGCATACCGTTCGAGTGGCAGCACAAGATCCCCTCGCATTATGTCTATCGCAATCCCGTGGGTACCGATGCACAAACGATCATCAATGCCTCACGGCACGCCCTGCGGCGGAAGGTGGAGGAAATCGGCGCCGAACGGGTGGCCGCTTTCTATGCCGAACCGATCCAGGGTTCTGGCGGCGTGCTGGTGCCGCCGAGGGGCTGGATGAAGGCGATGCGCGATCTCTGCCGCGAACTCGACATCCTGTTCATCGCCGACGAGGTGATCACAGGCTTTGGCCGCACCGGCCCGCTTTTCGCCTGTAGCGAAGACGATGTGGTTCCCGATTTCCTCACCGTCGCCAAGGGCCTGACCTCCGGCTATGCGCCGATGGGCGCGGTCTTCATGACGGACCACGTCTATAGCACGATCGCCGACGGCGCCGGCGGTTCCGCCGTGGGCCATGGCTATACCTATTCCGCCCATCCGGTCAGCGCCGCGGTGGCGCTCGAGGTCCTGCGCCTCTATGAGAGCGGTCTTCTGGAAAACGGCCGGCGGGCAGGCGCTCGCCTTGTCGAAGGGCTGCAAGGCCTTGCCGATCACCCGCTCGTCGGCGACATCAGGGGCCGCGGCATGCTGGCCGCCGTCGAGCTTGTCATCGACAAGGCAAAGAAGACGCCGCTTCCGGCAGCGGCGGATCCTTCCCGCCGGATTTTCGACCGGGCTTGGGAAAACGGGCTGATCATTCGTGCTTTCGGCAATGGTGTGTTAGGCTATGCGCCCCCGCTTTGCTGCACTGATGGTGATATTGACGCGATCATTGCCCGCACGAGAACGACGCTAGATCAGACGCTGAACGACAGGGACGTCAGGGCTCTCATGCCATGACACGGAGTGCATTTGCTCGATCTCAGCTCACAGCTCTCGCTTACGAGGAGGCGCAGCTCGAATATTGCTGGCGTTTGCCGGCCCAAAAGGGAAAGAGGCTGCGGCCGTCGTTATCTCTCCAGGGAGCGGACGTTGGAGGCTGGGCACGCTGGCAGGACGTCGCCGGCACTGTGGTGCTGGCGGGCGGCTCACCCCCTTGTCAGCCAAAAGGGCTCAATCCGGACGATGATCGCTGTGCTTACCGGCAGCGCGTGATCCTCATCCTTCTGCGACTACTCGGACGAGCGCTTTCCTCAGGCCTTGGTGCCAGCTTCAATTCCGTCCTTCGAACCTAGTGTCGACGGCCTGCCGAGTGCGCTCCATACGACGGAGTTTCCAGAGAACGGCATGCCGATGGCGTTTAAGGCGATCAGCGGCCGTGTCAGGTCGACGTTACGGCACAGCAGTTCCGGTTCGCTCGCTATTTCGTGCCGATGTTTGCCGTCGTTGGCCAAGCCGGCGCCAAGGGGGCTGAGGATTGGCGCTCCGGCCGTGAAGCTTCGGCGCTAGCAGCTTGATGAACACACACCAATGGAGCGGATGCGCAGTTTCGAGACCGTCTTATTTTGCCCCTCGGTAGTGGGCCATTAATCAAGAAGCGCCGTATTGCGTCCGCCGACGATTAGCTCAACGTCGCGGGTCTTTGTGGGCAGGCCGGCCGAGCGCAACGACGATTAGCTGTTCGATTCCGCGTGCGAGAATGTCGCGGCATTTAGATCACCGCCCCAATGTATACCCTTACTGGCATCAAAGGAGAGAACTTTCTAGGGCTGGTTTGTAAACGACACATATAATTCCAGGAGCGACGGCTGGACAGTTAAAGTTAATCCTAAATTAGCACATCAGCCGAATTCTTGCGGTTATCTGCGCTGCACAGCCCGCCCTAGAGGACTGGAGAATTCTATGAAACGCCCGACCGTCAAGCAGACCCTCATTGCCGTTTTGTCTGTCATCTGTGCCTTCCTGATTGCATTGTCGTACAATTCTCTCAGTTCAATTTCGACACTGAATGACAGTGCTCAGCAGATTGGCGGCTTCTGGATGAAGCGGATGATCACCGCCAGGGATATCAAGGGAAACTTCTCTGATCTGAAGCTGGCCTATGCGCAGTACTTGCTGGAGGCGTCGCCGGAGAAGCGGGCCGCCGAGGTGAAACTGATCGACGAGACGAACGCCGCAGTCGAGCGGGCAATCCAAGAGTATGTGGCGGGCGTCCGGACGGACAAAGGTCGCGAGCTGATCAATGACGTCAAGTCAGGGCTCAAGAAATATAGCGAGCTCGCCGGGCAAATGGTCCAACTGCAGGACAACGGCAAGACCGCCGAGGCGGCCACTCTCTTTCGGGAGAGTATGGAGGCGCAATCTAATTTGGTGACACAGGAGATTGCAGACCTCGTGGGCTTCATCCTGGGACAGACCGAAACCTATGTGACCACAAGCGACGCAACCGCGAGCTACGCGTTCAGGACCACGGCATTGATTGCCACCCTTTCGATTCTGGTCACCTCGGCTGGAGCGCTCTTTGCCGTTTTCGGCATCGCCAATCCGATCCGCCGAATTGCCTCTTCAATGAAGATCCTCTCCGACGGAGATCTGCAGAGCGAAATCCCGTACGCTGGGCGTGGCGACGAGATTGGGGCTATGGCAGGAGCGGTGGAAGTGTTTCGACAGAACGCCATCAATGTTCTTCGACTGGAACAGGAAGCAGCGGTATCGCGAAGCGAGTCGGAGGCGGCGCGCGCCGCCGCTCAGGAGCGCGCCGAACGGGAGGCACAGCAGTTGCGCTTTGCAACAACGACCCTTGGCGATGGATTGAGACGCCTTGCGGGTGGTGACGTTTCTTTCCAGCTCGCGGAGCCTTTCGCTCCGGAATACGAGAGGTTGCGTGCGGATTTCAATGCTTCGCTTAGTCAACTCGGCACAACCATCGGCGCTGTACTGCAGACGGTGCACAGCATCGACAACGGAACACGCGAGATCGCATCCGGCGCGCAAGATCTCTCCAAGCGGACCGAACAGCAGGCCGCCTCCCTGGAAGAGACCGCAGCAGCCCTTGATGAGATTACTGCCAATGTGGCAACCGCGTCGAAGAGAACCGACGAGGCTCGCAATGTCGCCCACGAAGCCAATGTCAGCGCAGAACGTTCTGCTTCCGTTGTGTCCCACGCCGAACAGGCAATGAGGCGGATAGAGGAAAGCTCGGAAAAAATATCTAGCATCATCAGCGTCATCGACGACATTGCTTTTCAAACCAACCTTCTGGCGCTGAATGCTGGCGTCGAGGCCGCGCGAGCCGGAGAAGCCGGCAAAGGTTTTGCGGTCGTCGCTCAGGAAGTTCGCGAGCTTGCACAGCGCGCGGCGACGGCGGCGAAGGAAATCAAGGGACTTATCGAAAAGTCCTCAACCGAAGTCGGCACCGGCGTGAAGCTGGTTCTTGAGACCGGCCAGTCGCTAAACAAGATCGGCGAGCAAGTGTCTCAGATCAACCAGTTGATGGACGCAATTGCTACGTCCGCGCGTGAACAGTCCACTGGGCTGGCGGAAATCAATACGGCCGTCAATCAGATGGACCAGTCCACTCAACAGAATGCTGCGATGGTCGAGCAGTCCACGGCGGCGGCCGCGTCATTGTCAGCTGAGGCAACCAGGCTGCGCGAACTCGTCAATCAGTTCACTCTCGACCGTGAACCCGCTCAGGCGGCTCAGCCTAGACGTAACCTCCGCACCATGGCGGCGTGATGGCGATCAGGGACTTGTCCTCACGCAACCGGATAGGAGAACCAACAGCCTTGCTCTCTCCGCGGCCAATTTTTAGAGGAGTGCAAGGAGTTCTTAACGCGCGATCTCCAGCTTTAGGACCCTTCCTTTAAAGCATGCTTGACGCAGAGGATGGTGGTCGCAACAGCTCCCACAACCACTGGAACAGCGCCAAGCATGATCACCGGATCGATGTGGAAACCTGCATGGTCAGCTGTCTCATATAGGAACTTCAGCAGGCCCAGGAGATAGTAGCTGATCGCCATTATCGAAAAGCCTTCAACCGCGCGCTGGATCTTGACCTGTGTCGCAGCCCGGTCGGCCATTGCCTGGATCTGTAGTGCTTTCAGTTGTTCAGCTACCTGTTCTGCCCCGTAAATCGCGCGGACGGAGGGATTAATAGCTTGGCCGTCCATGATCACAAGCGTCTTGTTCCTGACCGTCGGCACCCGACTGGTCGGATCAGTCATAAGGAACTTAATCCTCGCTTCGCCTTATCGAGTTCCCAGCGGTTCCGATCGACTTGCGCGACGACGTTGACGTCTGGATCGGTAGCGATGATGCGTTCCCGGTCGAGGGCTGGCGATTCAGCTTTCGTGGTTATGGCGTTTGCCCCGCTGAGGACGTCGGCAATAAAGCCGGCGGCGCTATTTTTGCCTTCGAGACAGGCATCGGCAGATGGCGACGGACTGGAGAACCAGAAACGTAATACAGCTTCGTTCCATCTTTGGGTGCCTCGGCACGCAACGCGGCTTCAACGTTTTACTTCTCTTTTGGAGCGCCGGAATCGCTCAAGCGCCTCGCACGGAGAACCCACGAAGGTACGGGGTCGCGGCATTCCAGGCAGGGGGTGACGGCGAAATGCCAGCAACGGCAACGACAAGTTCGATCCTGGAGGCCACGCTGTTCAGGTGTTCAGGCGGCTCGAGTGACTCTGTGGTTAACACCTCTCTTAAGCAAACATTCAGCCCTCCTAAATGTCATCTTCCGGTCTTTCCGGGCATCTTATGCAGGGCAGGTCCAATGGTCCCAATGTCGTGAAGCGAGGTGAAATGATGCTGACGGGACGCGAGAGCCAGTTCTACATTGGTGGGAAGTGGCAGGAAGCGGTGGATGTAACCCGTTTGCCTGTCGTCAATCCCGCCTCCGAGCAGGTTGTTGGGCAAATCGCTGCGGGCGGTGCTAATCACGTCGATCTCGCGGTTGCAGCTGCGCGCAACGCATTCCCGCTTTTTTCTCAAGCATCTGTTTCCGAGAGGCTTGGTCTGCTCGGCAGGATGCATTCTCTCCTGAAAGAAAGAGCGGATACGTTCGCGGAAGCCCTCGTTATGGAAATGGGGGCGGCGATCAGCTTCGCGCGCGCATCCCAGGTTCCTTTCGCTGCCGAGCACATCCGTGTTCAGATGGAGATTCTCGAGAAATACCAATTCACCATGGTTGATGGGCGCACCGCAACCGTCAAGGAAGCGATCGGGGTTTGCGCGCTAATCACACCCTGGAACTGGCCACTTTACCAGATCACGGCTAAGGTCGCTCCCGCGATCGCAGCAGGCTGCACCATCGTCTTGAAGCCAAGTGAGTTGTCCCCTTACAGCGCTCTGCTCTTTGCCCAACTGATGCATGATGCCGGCACTCCGCCGGGGGTATTCAACCTGGTCAACGGCACTGGCGAGAGCGTAGGCGCAGCGCTCGCCAGCCACCCCGACGTCGACATGATCTCGATCACCGGTTCCACCCGCGCAGGGGTACTCGTCGCGCAGGCGGCCGCCCCGACTGTGAAGCGGGTGGTTCAGGAACTCGGCGGCAAGTCACCGAACATCTTGCTCACCGATGCCGATTTCAGCGAGGCGGTAGCGAAGGGCGTGCTCGCCGGAATGCGCAACGTCGGCCAGTCGTGCAGTGCGCCGACGCGCATGCTGGTACCTGCACATCGGCTCGGCGACGTGGAGGAACTGGCAAGCGCGGCTGTGCGTGCCATCCGTGTCGGCGCGCCGCTTGATCCTGCGACGGACATGGGGCCCATAGCCAATCGTGCCCAGTTCGAGCGGGTGCAGGTCATGATCCAGGCCGGTATCGATGACGGCGCTAAGCTGCTGTGCGGCGGTTTGGGCCGCCCGGCTGGCCTTAGTGGCGGCTTTTTCACGCAACCGACAATCTTTTCCGAGGTGACGCCCCACATGCGGATTGCTCGTGAAGAAATCTTCGGACCCGTACTTTCGATCATGCCCTACAAGGACGAGGAAGAGGCAATCGCGATTGCTAACGACACCGTCTATGGATTGGGCGCTCATGTTCAGTCTTCAGACCCGGAGCGTGCGCGCCGGGTCGCCACTCGCATCCGCGCCGGCCAGGTCCATATCAACTATCCGGCTTGGGATGGAGCGGCCGCCTTCGGTGGCTACAAGCGGTCGGGCAACGGGCGCGAGTACGGCGTATACGGGCTTGAAGAGTATCTCGAGACGAAGTCGATCCTCGGTTATTGACCAGGCTTCTCCGCAGGATCGGCTCTCCATGGCAGTGGTTTCAGCGACTGACGAAGCATTGTCAGGAAAGCGGCAGTGCGCGCACTTCGTCCGTGCCGCGATCCGAGGATGGCGACGATATCGGCCGACGGCAGCTTCCAGTTGGGAAGTACCTGCCTCAGCCGTCCCATCGCCAGGTCTTCTGCAACGGCCCATTCGGAGCGCATCATGATGCCCTGACCCGCCAGCGCCCAATCCCGAATAACGGCGCCATCATTACTCGACATGACGGGGTTGACGCGCACTGTCGCACTTTCCTGCCGTAAGCCCTTAAACCGCCAGAGCGTTACGTCCTCCTCGTTCTCGCGAACGACAAGGCAGCGATGTCGCGCCAGATCGGCGGGCGTAGTAATGGGCGCAGCCGAAGTTAGGTATTCGGGACTTGCGCAGAGAATCCGGTTGTTCGGCGCCAGCGTCGTCACGACTTGATCCAGATGCGCGGACGCCCCGATGTGAACAACCACCTCATAGCTGTCAACGATCAATGCCGTGGGATGGTCGGACAGTTGCAGGGTAGCGGTGGCACCACGATGCTCTCGAGCGAAAGCCTCCACGACCGGGGCGACGTAGATCCTACCAAAACCGTGAGGTGCTGCGACCCTGAGGTGCCCGCGGACCGTACCCCTGCGATCAGCAAGGGCTTCGGTAAGCGAGTCTAAAGCATCGCTGACGATAACGCTGTGGGAAGCGACCAATGAGCCCTCTTCGGTAAGACGCAGGTGGCGTCCGGAGCGGTCGATCAGTCGTACCCCGACTTTCTCTTCAAGAGCGCGCAGGCGCTGGGTCACCGCCGGAGGGGTGACGTTCAGCTTTCTCGCGCTTTCAGCGAGGGATTTGGAGGCTGTGAGGACCGAAAAAAAGGCAAGATCGTCGGATGTGAGCATTAATCTGCTCCTGAAGTGATCGTTCATAGAGGATTAATTGCCATCTTTAGGGTTTCGCGACAAGGTGAGATCAGGTTGGTTATCGGGTTCATGGAGCTGGCGACGTTGGCTTATCAGCCCGATGAGCTGGCCTCGGCAGTATTCAGCGGGTGCGGGGTGGAAACTGAATGAGGGAATGCGCGGGCCGATTTGGCCGCACTTGAACCGGAAGGGATCCCCTGAAAGATAACGCGCGACCGCTGCTCCGGACGGAGCTGCTATGCGGGCAATGGTCGCCAGTACCGCGTTTTGCCTTAGACATGTCAGTCAAAGCCTGGGCCGGAACGCCTGATCTCCCCGGCGATCCTTCGTTCAAGACCTGGGCCCAGGACGTTGCGCGAGGCGACATGAATTCACACCGGCGTCTGAGAAGCGACCCTGACGCGCTCCGTCAAGGGAGAGACATTCGAATTCTGCCACATCCTCGAAGGCGTCGTGGAAATCACCCCGAACTGTGGTGAACCCGTTACCTACAAAGCAGGCGACAGTTTCGTGATGAAACCGGGATTCATCGGCACATGGCGCACTGTGGAAACGCTTCGGAAGATCTACGTCGCCGTCAACTAACCAGCTCCGCCATCTGGTTACGCGAGTGTATCGACCCATGGGCCTGGAGAACAACCGGCCGTAAGACGGCGGAGAGGGGTTACTTTCCGCCGTGGAACATATGATCCCGCAAGCACATCGACGATGTCAAACCATGTGGCAGTATGGGAGCGTCTTCATTCGAAGCTTCATATGAGAACCAACAGTTCTGATGGGCCTGCTCGCTGATAAGATCCATAATCCGTTCGCATAGAGCGGATAGTCCGCCGATTAGGTTCGGGGCGAACACTGCCCGCATCTAACCGATCAGATTTATCTTCGGATTACGGAGGAGAGGGCGAACGCGGTCAGTGTATCGCGCACGCCGGGCATCTCGGCAATCAATTGCCAAATCTGCCGGATGCGGTCGGCCTCAGGGGACTCGACCCGCACGAGGAGATCGAAATCACCGGTCATAACGTCGCAAGCAACGACTTCTGGGATCTTGCGTAGCGCCTGAATGACTTCTCCGCCCCTCATGCGATCGTGACGATAGACGAAAATCAATGCGGTTGTGACGTTTTGGCTATTCCCACCATCCCCGGTGAGGATTGTATATCCCTTGATGAAGCCTTCTCGTTCGAGACGTTCGATTCGCACCCGCACGGCGTTGCGAGAAAGGTTCACCTTGGCCGACAAATCCGCATGCGAAATTCGGGCATTAGCCTTCAATTCGATAAGTATCTGTTCGTCAGTTCGATCGAGAAGATATTTCATGGATATTGAGCCGGGTCGCTTAACGTAGAATGTCGGAAGTTACGGACCGATAAGCTAACATGGCGATTTCCGGTAGTAATATTCTTTCCCTCTTGCTCGCAAATCGCTTTGATGTCGAAGCCATTACGAATCCTGGCAGCGCCTCCTTTTCCCCATCAGTCAGGCAACGGACGTCCTGATAACCCTGCAGCAGCGCTCGGGCCCGGTTTTTATTCAGCTCTCCGTTGATTTCACCCGCCCAACCGACAAGCGCATCAGCAAGCTCCGACACGAGCGCGTCGTCGTGCCGAAGCCTGAAATTGATCACTCCGCTGACTTCCTCTCCGAGGAAAAAGACGTTCTCCTGGACCAATGCGCCATGAATTGCGCCAATGCGAAGATCCGTCGGGTTGCACTTCGCTTTTAGTTCTAAGACGGTGTGCATTTCAGCCATCACACGGCCCAGGCTGAGGCATTTTGCCGGGTTTGCAAATGTGGGTGAGGCGCCGGGTACGAAGCTGACGATGGCGACCAATCGACCTGCGGCCCGAGACGTGGCGTGGCCATCGACAGTGCGCAGCGGCTTAGGGCAGGGGACGCCATGTCGATAAAGCGCCTCCATGGTTTCGAAGGCCCTTTCCAGATCTGAAGGTTGGGCTCCGCTCTCGAAAAGGGTAACGATGAATTCGCCTTCCCTCGTCCGAAACAGATAGGTCGTCTCGGAGTCGCCGTCCGCAATGCCAATCACAGACAGAAGCGACGTAAAACCATAAGCTGCAGTAATGAGTTGGCGATCTTCGTCAGAAAGCTCGGTAAAAACAGCCATTTCCTACCCTTATGCCGACGATGAACCCATCAGAAATTTGCGAAGGTGGCGCTACCTTCAAAGAGCTCTTCAACTTGATTGGAAGTTAAGATTCCTTCCTCTTCCACGACCTGCCGCAGCCCCCGCTTTTCGACCAGCGCTTTTTTGGAAAGCTGCGCTGCCTTACTGTAGCCGATTAGCATCGCCAACGGTGTCGCAAGGACGAGAGACTGATCGAGGAGGTCCTTGCAACGGTCGACATCAACTTCAATGCCGACGACGCACCGCTGCTTAAAAATTTCTATACCCCGCGTCAACATCCGCATGGATTGAAGGATGTTGAGGATGATCACCGGCTCCATCGCATTGAGTTGCAACTGCCCCGCACTTGCCGACAGGGTGACAGTGAGATCATTTCCGATAACCTGAAATGCGATTTGGTTCATCATTTCCGGAATGACGGCGTTGACTTTGCCGGGCATGATCGAGGAACCGGCCTGGACGGGCGGAAGTCGGATTTCTCCCAGGCCGCCCCTCGGGCCACTGCTCAAGAGCCGCAGATCATTGCAGACCTTTGTCAGTTTCACAGCAATTCGCTTGAGGACACTGGAGATGGAAACGAAGCCACCGGTGTCGGAGGTGGCCTCGATCAGATTTCGAGCTCGGATGAGCTGGATACCGGAAATCTGTGTCAGGTGGGCGCAAGCCGCGGCTGCAAAGCCGCGGGGTACGTTGATCGACGTTCCGATCGCAGATCCGCCGAGATTAACCTCTTTCATCAGCCTCGAAGCGGCCTGCAGTTGGTCGATATCTTCGTCGATCAGCTCGGCGAACGCACCAAATTCCTGCCCGACTGTCATTGGGACCGCGTCCTGCAACTGAGTGCGGCCGACCTTCAGCACAGTCGCATATTCATGCGCCTTGGCGCGAAATGCATCGCGTAGCCCGACCTGGGACTCGATTAGCCCTTCGCAAGCACGAAGAATGGTCAGACGCAGTGCGGTCGGATAGACATCGTTTGTCGATTGAGACAGGTTCACGTCATCATTTGGATGAAGCTTGTCATAGTCGCCCACATTCGCGCCGAGCTTCAAGAGCGACAGGTTCGCAACAACTTCATTGACGTTCATGTTGGTGGACGTTCCGGCGCCACCCTGCATCATATCGACCGGGAAGTTCTCATCAACGCATTTCAACTCGATGAGCTCATCGCAAGCCTCTGAGATTGCCGACGCCTTTTCCGCTGACAGCAAGCCGAGCTCAGCGTTCGCACGCGCGGCCGCTTTCTTGACCATAGCCATAGATTGAATGAGTTCGGGGAAGTCTTTTAGGCGAAGGCCTGAGACGGTGAAGTTAAGTTCGGCTCGACGCGTATGGACACCGTAGAGAACGTCACCGGGGATAGGCAGGGGGCCGATCAAATCGGTCTCTATGCGTTCGGTTCCCATTTGCCGTTCCCCCTAGTCCAGAATTCCGGCGTGGTGCATGGCATGAAGGATTACCTCTTTGACAGGATCACTCACCTCCACGAGAGGAAGGCGCAGGTCCCCTCGAATCTTTGAGAGTTGCGCCAGCGCGAATTTCACGCCAGCCGGGCTGGTCTCGAGGAATAGCGCGCGATGCAGGGGCATCAGTCGATCCTGAAGAGCCAGTGCCGCCGCGAAGTCGCCTTTCAGGCATGCCCGCTGGAAGTCTGCACACAGCCGGGGAGCAACGTTCGCGGTCACGGAAATGCAACCGTGGCCGCCATGGGCCATATAACCCAGCGCGGTGCCGTCTTCGCCGGTCAGAAGATTGAACTCATTGCCGCAGGCCATACGCTCCAGCGAGGGTCGCAGGAGATTGCCCGTCGCATCTTTGACACCCTTGACGTTCGGACAATCCTTAAAAATTCGGGCAAGCGTTGCGACTTCAATATCGATTACACTCCGACCCGGGATGTTGTAGACAATGATCGGAACCGTAGCTTCAGCATCGATGGCCTTGAGGTGCTGATAGATCCCCTCTTGGGTGGGTTTATTGTAGTAGGGCGCGACGATCAGCAAACCGTCCGCGCCGGCCTCCTGTGCATGCCGCACGAAGCTGATTGCTTCCTCCGTGCTGTTGGAGCCGGCGCCGGCTATGACCGGAACGCGACCATCCGCTGCCTTGATCGCGATTTCCACGACTCGCTTGTGTTCGGCATGGCTGAGAGTCGGGCTTTCCCCCGTTGTTCCGCAGGGGACAAGCCCTGACGTGCCCTCGGCGATCTGCCATTCGATGAGGCTGCGAAGCGCAACCTCATCGACTTTCCCATCGGCAAATGGGGTGACAAGGGCAGTGATGGATCCTTTGAACATCTTGACTTCCAAAAACGACGATGGGTTCAAACTGGCGCCGGCGATCAGTGCTGCAGCGACGTGATGCAAACGACCTTTGGCTGGGTCATGTCCTCATAAGCAAAGCGAACGCCTTCGCGTCCCATGCTGCCGTATTTGAATCCGCCAAACGGCATTGCGTCGAACCGATAGTCGGACGACTGGTTGATCATGACGCCGCCGGCGTCGATCCGCTTTGCTGCCTCCAGGGCGCTGGCAAGATCGTTGGTAAATATGCCGGCATGGAGACTGTATTCCGGCTTGTTAGCCATCTCTATTGCCTCTTCAAGTTCATCGAACGGCTGCAGTATGACGACCGGGGCGAAGACTTCCTCATTAAGTACGTCGCACGCGGCCGGCACGTTTTCCAGGACGGTCGGGGGATAGAGGGTGCCGGCCGGCTTGTGACCGCAAAGCAGCATCGCGCCGGCAGCGATTGCCCGTTCCACCATAGCGGCGGCTCGGTTCACCGCACTTTCGGAGATCATCGGGCCCATGTCAGTCTCGGGTTTCATCGGATCGCCGGTCTTCATCTGGGTAGTCCGGGCCACGAACTTGGTCTTGAAGCGTTCATAGATCGTGCGCTGCACCAGAATTCGCTGCGTTCCGATGCAGTTCTGGCCCGCCGCCCAGAAGGAACCTGACACGCAATCTTCCACGGCGGCGTCGACATCGCTATCTTCCATCACGATAACCGGCGCATTGCCACCGAGATCCATTGCGAGCTTCTTGATGCCCGCAGATCTTGCAATGGCCTCGCCCGTGACGAATCCCCCTGTAAAGGAGATCATGCGAACGTCTTTGGCCGAAACAAGTGCCTTGCCCAGGTCGGCGCCGCCGACAGCGACCGTGATGATCTCCTCCGGCAAGCCGCTTTCGATCAAGACCTCCACCAGCTTGATCGCCGATAGAGGCGTAAGCTCCGATGGCTTCAGCAGTACCGCGTTTGCGCCGGCGATGGCAGGGCCAAGCTTGTGCGCCACGAGATTGAGCGGGTCGTTGTAGGGCGTGATTGCCGCGATGATTCCTAGCGGCTCCCGGGTGTACCAGCCCTGACGCGATTCAGAGCCCGCATAGGCATCAAACGGAATGACTTCGCCAGCATTGCGCTTGGCTTCTTCGGCGGAGAGTTTCAGTGTGTTGACACAACGTGTCGCCTCCTTGCGGGCCTGGGCAATCGTCTTCCCCGCCTCCCGAACGATCAGGAGCGCAAACTCCTCCTTGCGTTCTTCGACGGTGGCTGCGGCCCTTTCGAGAATAGCAGAGCGCTGGTGGCGGGGGAGCGACCGGGCCATCTGCGCGCCGCGCCTGGCGCGTTCGAGCAACAGGTCCACAGCCTCGGCACTGGTCTCTCGGATGGCGCCGACAAAACTGCCGTCGAACGGATTAGTGACGATGATCTCGTTGGAAGAGGCGGGTTTCAAGGCGAGACCGGGCATCACGCTGCCTCCTTGGCGAAATTTGCCGACTGCGCATTATGTATAGCCACGATGTCGGACAGCAGTGCGTAGGCGGTTTCGACTCGACCGGCGCCCGGGCCGCTCACGGTGACGGGACCGAGAAGCTCTGTGTTCAACGATACTGCGTTGGTAGCGCCGTTGACGCCGGCGAGCGGATGTTCGAGGGCAAGCTGTTTGGGCGCGACACTGCCGGTTATCGTGCCGTCGGCATTGCGAACTGCTGACCCGACCAGTTTCCAACGACTCCCGGCCTTCGCAGCTGCTTGAATATCGGAGGGAGAAAGCTTGGAGATGCCGTTGCAGGAGACATCCTCCGACTTGAGATTTGCGCCCAGCAGCTCATTCGCCAAGATCACGACTTTCAGGCGAACGTCGAAACCCTCGACATCGGCAGTCGGATCGGCCTCGGCATAGCCCAGCGCCTGCGCTTCCGCGACAGCACTGGCGAAGTCCAGACCCTCCTCCATGCGGCAGAGGACGAAGTTCGACGTGCCGTTGAGGATCCCTTCGAACCCTTTCACCTCTGCGCCGGCAAGGGTCTTCTTAGCCATTCTTATGACGGGCGTGCCGCTCATGACAGAGCCCTCATATTCGAAGTGAACGCTGTTCGCCTTGGCAAGGGCCTTCAGTTCCCGAGCAGCGATCGCAACGGGCCCCTTGTTGGTGGTGACGACGTGCTTGCCCGAGTTGATAGCCCAGCGGCAGTGTGAAACCGCCGGCTCGCCGTCCGCCGGGTTCGTATATGTCGCCTCCACAATGATGTCTGCAGGCGCCGTCTTGATAATGGCTTCGTTGTCAGCCTCGCCGCTGCCGCCGGAGAGCCGACCGAAACCGCCCTTCGCGAAATTCGCCTCCACGAGGGTTTTGGCATCCAGACCGTTGGGCGAAATGACGGAGCCCAGATGGAGATCGCTGACCGCAACGATGTTCAGGCGGAAACCAAGATCCCGTTCCCAAAGCGGGCTCTTTGTTGCGATGAGCTCGGTCAAGGCACGGTTGACGCCGCCAAATCCGATTAGGGCAATATTGTAGATCTTCATGTGGTTTCCTCCGATGGAGCGATTTGTGCGCATACCATGCGATGCAAATCGCTCAGTCGGAACGGCACAAACAGACCAATCTGCCGTGCATTTTGCTCATGATGCTGATCGCTTGCCGCTTTTCCTGCCGTCCGGGTCCCGCACTCGGACGGACAAGCGGTCGGGCGAGAAGCTCACTCGCCCATGCGATCCCTCGATGTCTCAATTTTTGCGCAAAGTCGACGCGTTTGAGCGGCCGTCGGCGGCAATCTCAGGAGAAGTGATCAAAGTCGATCGGAACTGAAAAGCCTGTCTTGACGCGGTCCATGACCACCATTGTCTTGAACCCCTTGATGTCGGGATTTTCATAGAAGAACTTGCGGGTGAAGACCTCGTAGTCCTCCATGCTCTCGGCAGTGACAATCAGGACGAAATCCGCATCTCCCGTTACATAGTAGCCGTTCATCACTTCCGGCGTCTGCCGGATCGATTGCTTGAACCGGTCGACGATGTCGGCTCTTTCTCGCTCGAGCGTGACCAGTACAAGCATTGCGATTGGGCGGCCGACAGATCTGGGTTTCACAACCGCAATCTCCGCCTCAATCACTCCGGCCTCACGCAGCCGCTTGAGACGGCGCTGCACCGCGGTGGCCGAAAGACCGACCATCGCACCGAGTTCCTCGCTGCTATGCCTGTTATGATTCTGCACAATGCTGAGAAGACGAGCATCTAGGCGGTCGAGCTGCATTTGGAAATCTCCGCAGGATTTCATCGTTCGGTGGCCATTGAAAGCAGGAATTCCTCGTTAAAGCAACAACTGCGCCGGAATTCATCGTCTCAATACTTCTACGCTTCACGGACAAGACAGAGGCGGCAGACACGTTCGGCCCGACGATGACCTCGCTGCATGAGGAATTGAGAAATGACCAACATTGTTGAACTAGCTGAGATGGACCGCAGGACCGTTCTGCATCCATTCACCTACCTTAAAAATTACGCCGCCGGGGAGACCGATCCTACCATCGTCGAGACTGGAAAAGGCGTTCGTATCCGCGACGCATCCGGCCGGGAATATATGGACGGGTTTGCGGGCCTCTATTGCGTGAATGTCGGCTACGGCCGCACCGAAGTCGCCGAAGCGATCGCCCGGCAGGCCTACAAACTCGCCTATTACCATTCCTACGCCGCACACACGACCGAGGAACTCGCGCGACTTTCGGATCGGCTGGTGCGAATGGCGCCAGGCAACATGTCCAAGGTCTTCTACGGACTGTCCGGTTCGGACGCGAACGAGACGCAGGCGAAGATCGTCTGGTATTACAACAATCTTCGCGGGAAAGCGCAAAAGAAGAAGATCATCTCGCGTGAGCGTGGCTATCATGGATGTTCTGTGGTTGCCGGTTCCATGACAGGCTTGAGCTTTTACCACGATCATATGGATCTCCCGGTTTCGGGGATTCTGCGTACCGGCGTGCCGCATTTCTATCGCGGTGCGATGCCTGGCGAGACCGAAGAAGCCTTCTCACAGCGCCGCGCTGATGAATTGGAAGCGCTTATTCTCGCAGAAGGGCCGGAGACTGTCGGCGCCTTCATAGCGGAGCCGGTCCTTGGAACGGGAGGCATTATACCGCCACCGGCAGGATACTGGCCGAAAATCCAGGCCGTGCTGAAGAAGTACGACGTGCTGCTGATTGCCGACGAGGTGGTCTGCGGGTTTGGCCGCACCGGTGCCATGTTCGGCTCGGATCTCTACGGTATGGATCCCGATCTGGTCACCGTCGCCAAGGGCTTGACGTCAGCCTATGTGCCGTTGTCGGCGGCCATCGTTTCGCAGAAAGTCTACGAGGTCATGGAGGAGGCGACGCCGCGCGTGGGCTCCTTCTCACACGGCTACACCTATTCCGGTCATCCGATCGGCGCCGCGGCGGCGAACGCAGTGCTTGATATCGTCGAGCGCGAAAATCTGGCCCGACAGTCCGCGACGAAAGGCGCTTATCTTTTGCAACGGTTGAAGGCAGAGTTCGAGCAGAACCCGATCGTCGGGGAAGTTCGTGGCGTCGGCATGCTGGCAGCCATCGAGTTCGTTTCCGATCGTGGTAGCCGGGCTTCGTTCGATCCGGGCCTGAAGGTCGGCGCCCGCATCTCCCAAGCCGCTCGAAGTCGCAACCTCATCGCGCGCGCAATGCCGCATGGAGACATTCTGGGCTTTGCACCGCCACTTGTGATGACGGAAGCGGAAATCGACGAAATGGTTGCGATCGCAAGGGCTGCCGTCGACGAGGTGCTGCGGGAGCTGGACGCTCAAGGATTGGTGGCGGGATAACGAATGGACGATCGTCTGAGGCTTTGCGCATGAACGCACTTCTAAAGGTTCACGAACTCACCAAGACGTTTGGATCGACGAAGGTGCTGGATGGTATCAGCTTCGATATGAGAGAAGGTGAGGTCATTTCTCTGATCGGGTCCTCCGGGTGTGGAAAGAGCACCGCACTGCGCTGCATCAATTTTTTGGAGATGCCGACATCGGGTCGAATCGAGTTCATGGGCCAGTCCGTCTCCGTCGTCAATGAGGAGCGCGGCGGAAGCCAGATTGTCAACGCTCGCGATATCAGGAACCTTCGCAGACAGATCGGCATGGTGTTCCAGAATTTCAATCTCTGGCCGCACCTGAGCGTCCTGTCCAACGTGACCGAGGCACTCGTTTGGGTGCTGAAACTCGGGAAGAAAGACGCCGAAGAGGTTGCGCTGTCGGCCTTGTCGAAAGTCGGCATGGCGAGTTTCCGCGACCGCTACCCGCAACAGCTTTCCGGCGGGCAGCAACAACGCGTCGCGATCGCACGTGTTCTGGCAATGAGACCGAAACTGATGCTCTGCGATGAGCCGACATCCGCACTGGACCCCGAGCTCGTGGCTGAAGTGCTGAAAGTCATAAGGGCGCTGGCGGAAGCGGGGGCTACGATCCTTCTCGTCACGCATGAAATGCGGTTCGCACGCGATGTGTCGAACCGGATGATATTCCTGCAAAACGGCCGCCTTGAGCAGGATGACGAGCCGAAGGAACTGTTTCGAAATCCCGCAACGGAAGGGGTGAAGCGGTTTCTATCGACAGTGATGGCGGCCAACGCCTGAAAGCGCGCTACAACGAAAACCAAAAGGGGTAACAAATCATGATCAACAGCAATCTCATCAAGTCAGCATTCGCAACCGGCCTTCTCGTCTGCGCACTGGCGACGGGCGCGTCGGCAAAGGACGGCGTCCTGCGCATCGGGACGGAGGGTGATGCGCCGAAGTTCAGCATGGCCGATCCGAGCGGCAAGGTAACCGGGTTCGACGCCGATATCGCCAACGGCATCTGCGCCGAGCTGAAACTGAAGTGCGAATTCGTCGTACAGACATTCAGCTCGCTGGTGCCTTCCATGGATAAAGATCGCTTTGACGTCATTATTTCCGGCCTTGGTATCACCGCCGAACGTCAGAAGAAGATCGACTACTCCATCCCCTATGCGACAACACCGCTCTATTTCGCTGTCGCCAAGGACTCCCCGCTTGCAGGCCTCAAGAGCCTCGCCGAAATCGAAAAGGCCCTCCAGGGCAAGAGTGTCGGCGTCGTCACCGGGACGACCTACGCCAGGTTCATGGAGAAGCGGATGCACGGCGCCGATCTTAAGACATACGACGCCGTCACGCAGCTGACCGCCGATCTCGCGAGCGGCCGTATCGACGCCGCCTTCGCGGATTCGCCGACATGGATGGATTTTTTCGCAACGCCTGACGGCGCCAACTTCACCAGGATCGACCTGAAGATCATGGCCATGGATGACCCAGACGTTCTTGGCCATGGCATGGGAGTCGGCATGCGCAAGGGCAATACCGAACTCAAGACCAAGGTCGATGCCGCCCTCTGCAAGATGATCAACGATGGCAAGGTCAAGGAAGCCTCGATGCATTGGTTCCAGGACGACTACACGATTCCCTGCAAGAAGTGATTGTTTCGAACATGAAGCCTGCCTTGGCACATACCAAGGCAGGTCACGGGGATTGTTTCCATGTTGGGTGACCTCTGGGTGTTGATGGTGGAGCAAAGTTGGGCGCTGGCTCTGCTGAAAGGAAGTGTCGTCACGATCGTCATCGGTTTGACCGGAATGGCACTCGGTTTTCTGGTTGCGACCCCCTTGGCCATCATGCGCTGGCGGAAGGTCGTGTTTGTCTCGCAACTTGTCGACGGGTACAGCGTTCTTGTTCGTGGCGTCCCGGGCTTGCTGGTCATCTATCTCCTGTTTTTCGGGTCGATCGAGTGGGTGAATGAGATTACGGCTGCGTTCGGCTACCAGGACTCGGCTGATGACGCATACCCCTACATCGTCGGGGTGATCGCGATTGCCGTCATCTCGTGCGCCTATTCGATCGAAGTCATCCGGGGTGCGCTTCAGGCGGTGCCGCACGGTCTGCTGGAAGCCGCTCAGTCGCTCGCCTTGCCAAGAGGGGTAACCTTTATGCGCATCACGTTCCCACTGGCACTGCGGCTGGCGCTTGGTGGGATCAACAACGTCTGGCAGATGACGATCAAGGATACTTCGCTCGTCTCGGTCGTCGGCTTACAGGAATTGATGAGGACGGCTGCCATCGGTGCAGGAATCACGCGATCCCCGTTGCTTTTCTACTGCATCGCTGCAGCACTCTTCTTCTGCATGACCGCAGTCAGCCAAACCGCGTTTTCGAGCGCAGAACGTGCGCTCGACCGCGGCTTCCGAGGACGCTGATATGGATCTCGGAATAATTGCATATGCCATTCCGTTCCTTGTCATAGGTGCCAAGACGACGTTGCTGATCGCCGTATTCGGCGTCGGTATCGGGCTTCCCTTTGGTGTCGCCGTCGGGCTCGCGCGCTGCTCCAGGAGCCGGGCATTGCGCCGCGTATGCGACGCCTACTGCGCGATCTTCCGCGGCACGCCAATGCTGGTGCAGGTCTTCGTCATCTATTACGGCTTGGCCCAGGTGAGCTTTATTCGTCAGAACCCCATTCTGTGGTGGATGATCGGAGATGGGCTGAACGCTGCAATCCTTGCCGTGGTGCTCAACACCGGTGCCTACACGGCGGAGATTTTCCGCACGGCTTTCCTCTCCCTGCCGAAAGGACTTATTGAAGCGGCAGAAGCCTGTGGCATGCACCCGTGGCACGTCTTCAAGAGGGTGAAGTTCCCGCTTGCCGTACGCCAGGCACTTCCCGCTTATAGCAGCGAGGCGGCGATCATCGTGAAGGAATCCAGCCTCGCATCCACGATCACCGTTCTGGAAATCACCGGATATGCGAAGCGGCTCATGAGCGAGACTTTCGCGATCATGGACATCTTCATCGTCACCGCAGCGTTCTATCTCACCATCAACGTCGTCGTTCTGACGGGTTTGAAACTCCTCGAACGGCGCCTGTCGTTTGTCCGATAAACAGATCCAAGAAAGGTCTTCCAATGTCCAAACTCACTTTCGTCGACTACAGCAATCTGCCTGAACCGCGTAAAGGCCAGCCCGCGCCTGAAAGGCTGGTCGAGGGAAATCCACAGTTTCTCTCCTGGGACATCGCGCAGACTGCCGACGGCGTCGTTCGCTCCGGCGTCTGGGAAGCGACGCCCGGCGCCTACCGCTCGATCAAGGGCGAAACTTTCGAATTCTGTGTCATTCTGTCGGGTGTGTCCGAACTGATTGAGGATGGCTGTGAGCCGCGACGCATCGTTGCCGGCGACGCTTTCGCCATGCATCCGGGTTTCGTCGGAACCTGGAGGGTGATCGAAACGACGCGCAAGCTTTGGGTCTGCCGAGACTAAGCCATCATCACTTCAAATCATCTTTCCGGAACGTAAGCTCTCATGGCCCAGGCTCAAGCGCATCCCATTAAATCCACGCCCTACTGGTGGGAGGACAGCACATTTCCTTCCCTGCCAGCGCGGAACGTCGAGAAGACATGCGACGTGGCGGTCGTTGGGGGAGGGTACACGGGTTTGTCGGCAGCGCTCGAACTTGCCCGTGCCGGCAAGCATGTCCAGCTGTTCGACCGTCAGGCTCTTGGCGTTGCGGCATCGGGCCGCAATGGGGGCATGGCCAGCGGAAGCATCCGCCCGGGGCGGAAGGATTTGGTCAGGCGGTTCGGGCAGGAGAGGGCGCAAGCCATTCTCCTGGAAGGTAAGGCGGCGCGAGAGGATCTCTGGCGCTTCCTCAGAGACGAGAATATCGAATGTGATTTCTCACTGTCTGGCGCCTTCAACGGGGCCATGACGGCTGATCAAGCCGACGAACTCCGTCGTCAGGCAGACTTTCTCCATCAGAATCTCGGCATCGAGGCATATCCGGTGGAAAGGGCCGATGTTCCGAAGTTCATCGGAACTGACCTTTATGTCGGCGGCCTTGTGCGCAAAGATATCGGTGGGCTGCAGCCGGCCAAGCTTCTTGCGGCCATGGTCCATCTGGTAAGTTCGTCGAGAGCGGTCATACATGAAAATACCGCAGTCATTGGATCGACTAGCGAGGCCGGAGGCGTGCGAATTCAAACGCGGCGCGGAGAGGTTTTCGCCAGAAAACTTCTTGTCTGCACTGATGGCTACACCGACGGTTTCGACCCGTGGCTGCGTCGCCGGCTTGTTCCTGTCCGTAGCAGGATAATTGCAACCGAGCCGCTCGACAGGGAGGTGATGGATCGGCTGATGCCGCCACGCATGATGTATGGCGACCTGCGTAAGCTCAGCTACTATTATCGGCCCTCGCACGATGGATCTCGGATCTTGTTCGGCGGACGCGACGGGACGACTGAAGGGGACTCCGCTGCTCCGATTGCACATCTGCAAAGCGAACTTGCTCGGCTCTTTCCCGAACTTGCAGGAATAGGTCTTACACACAGCTGGTTCGGCTATGTCGCCATGAACCGCGACATGATCCCGCGCATGTTCACCCGCGGAAATACAGTTTATGCGACCGGCTATTGCGGCTCCGGTGTCGTATGGGCCAGATGGCTGGGCAAGAAGGCGGCGTTCAAGATCCTCGGTGACGGGGAACAATCGCGCTCTGCGTTCGACTTCGATGCCGCTCCGAGGGCCGTCCCATTCTTCAACGGCAAACCCTGGTTCATTCCTATCGTTTACTCGATGTATGCGCGGCACGACAGGAAGATGCTCCTCAGACGCCTTAAGGGCTGAGGTTCAGATGTCATACTTGTTTGTGCAAGTCCGCCACGGCGCCGAAAAAAGTTCTTGCCGTCCGCTTGCAATCAAGTCCCTGGCGTTGGCGCTACGCTCAGCAGGCAACAACTGGCAAAGGCCGGAGCTAAGGTGAACAGACATGATTAGTCTGAAAACGATTGAGCAGGCGCGCGAGCGCATCAGCAAGCACATCCGCATCACGCCTGTCGTCATGTCGGCGACACTGTCCGAGCTGGCCGGGACGCAGGTCAGCCTGAAGCTGGAGCATCGCCAGTTGACCGGAAGCTTCAAGCTTCGTGGAGCCACCAATGCCGTGTTGCAGCTCACCCAATCCGAGCGGGATAGAGGCGTTGTTGCGGCTTCCACTGGCAATCACGGACGCGCGCTCTCATATGCCGCCGGCGCGATTGGCTCCCGAGCGACCATTTGCATGTCGCATCTCGTGCCGGAAAACAAGGTGTCCGAAATCCGCCGGCTCGGCGCTCGCGTACGGATCGTCGGGTCATCCCAAGATGAAGCGCAGGTCGAGGTTGATCGTCTCGTCGCGGAGGAGGGCCTCAGCATGATCCCGCCCTTTGATCACCCCTGGATCATCGCCGGCCAAGGCACCGTCGGACTTGAAATCGTCGAGGCGATGCCTGACGTCGCCGCGGTTCTCGTTCCCCTGTCCGGCGGCGGTTTGGCAGCAGGTGTCGCGTCGGCGGTCAAGGCGGTGCGCCCGGATGCCAAGGTAGTCGGTATAACTATGGAAAGGGGAGCGGCGATGAAGGCTAGCATCGATGCGGGGCACCCGATCCAGGTCGAAGAGCATCGAAGTTTCGCCGACTCGCTCGGAGGCGGCATCGGATTGGCCAATGCCTGGACGTACCCGATGTGCAAAACCCTTCTCGACGACGTGGTGCTCGTCAGCGAGCGCGAGATAGCCGCCGGCATACGTCACGCCCATGCGTATGAGCATGAGATAATCGAGGGGGCGGGCGCAGTCGGCATTGCTGCGCTGCTCTCAGGTAAACTGGCGCAGGTTGAAGGCCCGATCGTTGCCATTCTTTCAGGTGGGAACATCGACATGGCATTGCACATGAAGGTGGCCAACGGCCTCGACACAATTGGTGAGGGAAGCTGATGCCGAAAATAAGAATATTGACCGAGTCAGAGCTTCGAACCATCGTTCCGCTCGACATGGATGCGGTGACTTGCGTTGAAAACGCCTTCCGCGCACTGGCCGTGGAAAACGCGGTTCAGATGCCGCCGATTTTGCGCCTCGACGTGCCCGACAGCAGAGGCGAAGTCGATGTGAAGACGGCTTATATTCATGGTTTGAGCAGCTTTGCCATTAAGGTCAGCCCTGGTTTCTTCGATAATCCGAAGATCGGACTTCCGAGCACTAACGGTCTGATGGTCTTGCTGTCGAGCAAAACGGGCTTGGTGCAGGCGCTCTTGCTGGACAATGGCTATCTCACCGACGTTCGCACAGCGGCCGCCGGCGCTGTCGCGGCAAACCATCTGGCACGGAAGGACGCGTCGATTGCAACGGTCTTCGGGGCGGGCGTTCAGGCCAGGCTGCAACTCGAGGCCCTCATGCTGGTGAGACCTATTCGAGAGATCCGCGTTTGGGCGCGTGATTATCGACGGGCGCAAGCGCTTGTTGAGCAGCTCGGAGCAAGACAAAATGTTTCCATTTCCGCATTTGAGGATCCGCGAAGCGCGATCGCCGGGTCACAGATCGTCGTCACGACGACACCTGCCGACCGACCGATTGTCGACGCCACGTGGCTCGAACCCGGACAGCACCTGACCGCCATGGGTTCGGACGCAGAACATAAGAACGAGATTGACCCCATTGCTATCAAAGCGGCAGATGTTTACGTGGCTGACAGCATCAAACAAACGCGAAGACTGGGTGAATTGCGCCATGCCATTCACGCAGGTCTCGTCGCAAGCGATGCTGATTTTCCGGAACTAGGTCAGATCGTTGCAGGCGCCAGACCGGGCCGCAGAAGTGCCTCAGACATCACCATAGCCGATCTTACGGGCACCGGTGTTCAGGATACCATTATTGCCACGCTGGCGTTTGCGCGCGCAGAAGAACGAAGTGCCGGCACGTTCTTTGAAAGTTGACAGTCGTTGGCTCTTTGCCGCCGACCTCATGACGCAGCATGAAAATCTTCTTGGATGGTGGCGAGAAGCCAAGACACGAATTGATCGATTCCAGCTGTCCTCCTCGCCAGTGCCGAACGAATAACGCCGTAATGTGAACCATCAGGCTGAAAGCCGAATGGTGCGGTCAGGCGGCCTTTGCGGATATCGTCAATGGCAATGATCTTTGGGCACATGGCCACACCAAGACCGCTGGCTGCGGCCTCCACCATCAGGAAATGATGGTCAAGAACGCGAGTCGAGCGCGGCTTCGGCGCGTCCGGATGAGCGGTGGACCACTTCTGCCATCCATCCGGTCGGGTCTTTGCAGCAAGCGCGACATAACCGCCGGCAGCAAACCGATCCGTCATGGCGGGATGCATGACGGGACCGACTTCCTCCTCGATCAACCGTTCGACCTGCCAA
The DNA here is from genome assembly GCF_014193135.1 of Rhizobium sp. BK049. Taxonomy (NCBI): domain Bacteria; kingdom Pseudomonadati; phylum Pseudomonadota; class Alphaproteobacteria; order Hyphomicrobiales; family Rhizobiaceae; genus Rhizobium; species Rhizobium sp. BK049. The sequence goes on along the minus strand of NZ_JACHYV010000023.1, from coordinate 26,925 downwards.
TTCGCATCGATCGCGAAATCAAGCCTGCGGATCGCAAGGGTAATACGGTCGCGCGCGAAATCGAAACCTCCACCACCGACAGAAAGATGAAAGTCGATTTCGGGATGGCGATCCTGAAATTCCGAGAGGCGCGGGATCAGCCATCGCATGGCGACGGATCGTTCGCATGAAACGACGATCGGCGGTGACAGATCGACCTTGCGGATATCCTCCAGCGCCGCCGAAACGAGGGACAAAGCGTCTGTCGTCGCCTGCGCGAGCCGTGAACCCTCTCCCGTCAGCCTTAGGCCACGCCCATCAACTTCCAGCAAACGAATGTTTAGGTGTTCGGAAAGTTTCGAAACGCGCCGGCTGACAGCACCGTGCGTCAAATTCAACTCAGCCGCAGCCGCACGCACGGAACCAAGGCGCGCAACGACCTCAAAGGCACGCAGGTCATCGAGGGATGGAATGTCCGAACGCTTCATTGGTGACAGACTATCACCGGTATGTTTGAAATCATATCAATTTCCGTCTCGAACTAAGGAGGAACAGTCGAGGCGGGCGCTCTCCTGAAAGCGCGGCTCCTCGAATGTGAAGAGTAGGACAGACGGCAACGGTTCGCACGCTGTCTCCATCGAAGAGGGCTGCCGCATGTTTTGAATTCGATGCATCATATGTGACGTCACGGCGCGGCAGCCGCTTGAGACAGGCCGCGAAAGATCGAGCCAAAGTTCGATGTCGGAGGTGGTGGCCAAAGGCAGTTGCAACACCACATTGATATGGCGCCATGACTCAACGCGAAAGATCGCATTATTGGTGATCCTGTATCACCAAAATTCGTCAGTTTATATTGATAGTCCGAGCCTATCCTTTCGCTAGTATTGCCGATACAGCCAAACCGATAAGGTCTCGATCATGCAAGCCAATGCTATCCGCCTGGACTTCCGCTCTGATACGGTCACTCGTCCCACCCGTGGCATGCGTGCGGCGATGGCTGCCGCCGTGGTGGGCGACGATGTCCTTGGCGACGACCCGACGGTCAAGGCGCTCGAGGCCCGACTTGCCGCACTGTTCGGCAAGGAAGCGGGACTGTTCGTGCCAACCGGCACCATGTCCAATCTCGCTGCGATCATGAGCCATTGCCAGCGCGGCGAGGAATTTCTCTGCGCAACCGGAGCTCACACCTATCTGTGGGAAGCCGGAGGCGCTGCGGTGCTGGGCTCGGTCCAGCCGCAGCCATTGCCGGTGCGCGCCGACGGCACGATCCCCATCGAGGAGCTTCACGCCGCGGTGAAGGACGATGATCCGCATTTTGCGATCACGCGACTGGTCAGCATCGAGAACACGTTCGCCGGGCGGGTCCTGCCGCGCGATCATCTGGCCGAGGTCGTCGAATTTGCGCGGGAGCGGAAGCTCGCCACCCATCTCGATGGTGCGCGGCTGTTCAACGCGGCTGCGGCGCTCGGCGTTGATGTCGGGTACCTGGCAGAGGGCTTCGATAGCGTGTCGCTGTGCCTTTCAAAGGGGCTGGGGGCGCCGCTCGGATCAGTGCTAGTCGGCGATGCCCCATTGATCGCCCGTGCGCGCCGGTGGCGCAAGATGCTCGGCGGCGGGATGCGGCAGGCAGGGATAATTGCAGCGGCTGGGCTGTACGCGCTCGACCATCACGTCGACCGGCTGGTCGAGGACCACGCCAATGCTCGGGTGCTCGCGCAAGCATTTGCGGAGATTGAGGGGCTGAAGGTGACTCCCCCGCAATCAAACGTGGTCTTTGTCGAGCTCTCGCCCGATCTGGCGGCCCGGCTGTCCGAGGCGCTACGTGAACTCGGCATCGCGGCGAGTTTCTGGCCCGGTGGGCGAATGCGCTGGGTCACCCATCTCGACGTCAATCGTGTCGCCGTTGACGAGGCAATCGCAGCGGTGCGCGAGATCACTGAGGGCCGGACATGAGAGACGTCATCGATCCACAATTGATCGTCAGAATAACAAGCGTCACTGCCGCACCAAACAGCCCTTTCGCCGTCATAGCCCAATGACTGCGCCGCTCTGACGTGGAGCAGGATTGCGTGCAGACCGGATGGGCGGTCGGAACTGGCGGAAAGACTGCCAAGGCAGGGGCGCTTCCCATATTTACCTGGAGAAGCGCCGATATTGTAGGCGGGGTCTGGTGGAGATGCCGTAGGTGGCAGGGAGACACCACCGGTGGCGACGGTAAGCAAGTGACAGTAGGCGGCACGAGAGCTTAAGGCAGCGATTACTGCCCATACGCTCATCAATTTTCGGGTAACCTTTCGGCGGCCGGAGAAAACCGCACCCCCGGCGTACAATCCCAGCCAGGCAAAGCCGATGATTCCCATCGACTCACTCACCATGTCCTTCGGCGCGTATGTGGCTGTCCAGGATGTCAATCTCAGTGTCCCCGATGGCGAGTTGCTATCGTCGGACGCACCGTATGCGGCAAGAGCACCATACTCAATGCGATCGCCGGCCTCCTGAAATCGGCTAGTGGCATCGTTTCCATCGATGGTCAGCCGGTGCGCGGGATCCAGAACGACATCGGTTACTTGTTCCAGCAGGATGCATTGCTTCCGTGGAAGACCGCGATCAGCTCGTGGAGCTCGGTCCCATGTTCAAGGGTGTCGGCGCTGCCGAACCTCGCAAGCGGTCGATGAGATGGCTCGCGCAAGTTGGGCTAAAAGGTTTCGAGCACCGCAATCCGCATCAGCTTTCCGGCGGTCAGCGCAAGCGCGTGCAAATGGCGCAGTCGCGGATTGCAGGGCCCCGGGATTTCGGAAGATTGAAAATAATCCGCGAGACCAATTTGATCTATATTGACACCAATCGCTAAACCAATTCTATATTGATCGCACAACGATCCTGATTGGTAGCGAATGGTGGTGAACGTGAAAGCAACTCCGACACTTGAAGCAAGCCGTGCGCCTTCGCAGGCGGCTGTAGCATGCGAAGCTCCCACGCAACTGTTTATCGGCGGCGAATGGGTTTCGGCAAAAGGTGGCCGGACCTTCGATGTTATTGATCCTTCGACTGCGGAAGCCATCGCCACAGTTTGTGATGGCGACATCCCGGATGCAATGGCGGCCGTCGACGCGGCAGAGAAGGCGGCTGCGGTCTGGAAGGCAACGTCGCCGCGGCGGCGCGCAGATGTCCTGATGAAGTGTTTTCACCTCCTTCTCGAACAAGCAGAGTGGTTGGCGCAACTGATCACGGTGGAAAACGGCAAGGCGCTTCCCGACGCGAGATCGGAGGTCGCCTATGCGGCCGAGTTTTTCCGCTGGTATGCCGAGGAGGCTGTGAGGGCTCCCGGAGAATTTGGATCAGCACCTTCGGGCGCAAACCAGATCATCGTCAGCCATGAGCCGATTGGTATCGCCGTATTGGTAACGCCTTGGAATTTCCCGGCAGCGATGGCGACCCGAAAAATTGCGCCGGCATTGGCTGCAGGCTGCACTTGCATCCTGAAGCCGGCAGCCGAGACGCCTCTGACCGCGCTCGCCATTGGAGAACTGATGCGGCAGGCAGGTGTTCCCGCCGGAGTGGTCAATATAGTTCCGACGAAAAAGGCTGGACCTGTGGTTAGTGCAATGCTGCACGACAAGAGGGTCCGGAAGCTGTCGTTCACCGGCTCGACCGGCGTTGGCAGGATACTGTTGCGCGAGGCCGCGGACCAGGTCGTCAGTTGCTCAATGGAATTGGGCGGCAACGCGCCTTTCATCGTATTCGACGATGCCGACCTGGAAACGGCGGTCGCCGGCGCAATGGTTGCAAAGATGCGCAACGGCGGTGAGGCTTGCACGGCCGCAAACCGCTTCTACGTCCAAAAAGGAATTTCTGCTGACTTCATACGCCGCTTCGCGGAGGAGATGGCAGCGCTCAACGTCGGGCCGGGGCTGGCACCGGATACGCAGCTTGGACCACTGATCACCGATGCCGCGGTCGTCAAGGTGGAGCGCCTGGTAGACGATGCGATAGCCAAGGGAGCCCAGCTGGTGACAGGCGGTAGCAGGTTGAGCGGCGAGGGTTTCTATTATTTGCCAACCGTTCTCGCCAATGTCTCTCCGGACGCCGAGATTCTTCGCGAAGAAATCTTCGGTCCGGTTGCGCCGGTGATTGTGTTTGATACCGAGGACGAGGTCGTCGATCTGGCCAACGACACCGAATACGGGCTTGTATCCTATATCTTCAGCCGAGACCTCAAGCGTGTGCTTGCGGTCGCCGGCAGGCTGGAAAGCGGCATGGTCGGGATTAACCGCGGTGTCGTTTCCGACGCTGCGGCGCCGTTCGGCGGCATGAAGCAGAGTGGCCTCGGCCGCGAAGGCAGCCATCACGGCATGCTCGAATACCTGGAAACGAAGTACATCGCCGTCACCTGGTAGGTCGTTGCGAGCACCGCCGGTTACTGGTTGACGATCAGGTGCCGAGGTCAGGGAGGCTCCGAAGACGGAACAATGACGCAGGTATATGTAGCAAGAATAGGAGAGATGAATGTCCCTACTGAAAACCATCGACCCGGATCCATCCTTCGAGCCGAAGCATAGAACTGCCGAGCCGGATCGCCTCATTTCGGGCAGCCCCGCTTTCAAGACGTGGCTGCAGGACACCGCCAAGGACGGCAAGGTCAATACCGGTGTTTTCGAGGCGACGCCCGGTGAAACGCACTCCATCAAAGGCGAAACCTTCGAATTTTGCCATCTTATACACGGTGTGATCGAACTGACGGAGAAGGACAAGGACCCGGTCATTTATCGAGCCGGCGACAGCTTCGTGATGAAGCCGGGCTACGTCGGGGTCTGGAAGACGATCGAGACGGTGCGGAAGATTTTCGTCACCGTCACCTGATCATTCGAGCAAACGATGCCGTCATAACGTTCATCTTCGCATCTGCAGGCGGGACGGGGCGAGGCGGCAGGCAAGCCGTTTCGGTCGCCGAGATTTGAACCTGATGGGCGGTTTGTCCGTCGCTCTTTACTCGGCTTGTATATCCGTGTCGTCCGGCACGGCCAGGAGTCTCGCTTCTCCGCCGCGGCTTCATAGATCCTTCGCTCTTATCAATGGTGAGCAGGAGACCTACGAATGGATGAACTCATGCAAACGGAATCGATCATTCTTGCCCCCTTCGAGGCTCATCATGTGGGCGGAGCCCTCGCGCTGTCGCGTGCAGTGGGTTGGGCGCACAGGAGGGAAGACTGGGAAATGATACGGTCTCTGAGCGAAGGACGCGTTGCGCTCGCCGGCGACCGGGTTGTGGGTACCGCCCTCATGACTCCCTTCGGCGACACCTGCTCTGCCATTAACATGATTATTGTCGATGAAAGCCAGCGAGGCCTGGGGGTGGGAAGAAAATTGACCACCGCCGTGTTGGAACTCGCTGGTGAGCGTGAATGCCGATTGACGGCGACGATTGACGGCTTCCCTCTATATGAAAAACTCGGATTCATCGCGACCCACCAAATCCTCCGTCATCAAGGCATTGCCGGTCAGGTCGGTGCTCCTCATAATGTTGAGTGGATCGGGCCTGGCGCGCTGCCGGCAATCAAAGCGCTCGATCGTATGGCATTCGGGGCCGACCGTGACGCGATATACAACGTCCTAGCGAATGAGGGGAGTTTCGCCGCCATCCGGAAAGGTGATCGTATCGTCGCATTTGCGGCAACCCGGTTGTTCGGAAAGGGTGAAGTCGTCGGGCCCGTCGTTGCGGAAAGCCCGGAACAGGCGAGGGACTTGCTTGCCTTCATCCTCTCGGGCAAGGAAGGTCGCATTGTAAGAGTCGATATCCCTGAACAGACCGGCCTTTCGTCATCGCTTGCGGATTGGGGGCTGCCTAAGGAGGGTAGCGTCGTTGCGATGGTTCGCGGTGCGGCGGGTCGATCAGAAACACCGGCCGTCCAAATTTTCTGCCTTGCGAGCCAAGCTATTGGCTGACAGAAAATCCGAAGTGCGATGCGGCGACATTGGACAGATGTGACTGCCACAGGCAAAAAGCGTCTCGCCGCAAAGGCGTCCGCGCGCGTGGCGATCACGAAGATGCACTGAATATTCCGGCAAGGTCGATTATCCGAATTCCCGCGAAACAAGAGCCGCAAACGCTTTTTCATCGTCCCTTTACGTTTATGCTGCGTGTCAACAGGTACGACCATTCTGACGGGCGGCTCCTTAGATGCAATGCTGGCTGTCCTCCACAGCATTGCCGCAGCGCTCGGAGGGCTGGCCGGATCTGAGTCTGCATTGGCGTTTTCCCTTTCTAGCCTTGAGCATGGCGCTCCCGCTCTCGCAACATCCACGGCTCCGCCGCTTTGAAATGATGGGCACCCATAGCCTGTTCTTCAGTCGTGGTCTCTCATCATTCCAGCGGCACGAGATGCCGGCTGTCGAGGTCTGGTACACTGGAGCATGCTTTCAAGCGGCAAATGCATTTTGATCAGGGGCGATTTCAGGACGACGAAGGTGAAGTACTTGTCAATGCCGATCTCCAAATCGCGGAGCTGTTCCATGATCGTCTGGTACTCGTCGATTCCGGTGGTGACAAATTTTACGAGATAGTCGTAGCCGCCCGAAACCAAATGGCACTCGATAACCTGATCGACCTTCTCGATAGCGCTGATAAATCTCGCGAAGTCCCGTTGACCGTGGTTTTTCAGCGTGATTTCGGTGAACACCGTCAGCGTCTGACCCAGTTTTGCGATATTGATCTGCGCAGAGTAGCCCTGAATATAGCCCATCGCCTCCAGCTTTCTTACCCGCAACAAACAGGGACTTGGCGAGAGGTTGACCATTTCCGAAAGCTCGACATTCGTCATCCGGCCATTCGTCTGCAGTGCGTTCAGTATCTTGACGTCAATCCGATCAAGTTTCATTGGCTAATTCCCACTGATGAGGATGGCGCCGGCGAAATGGCTTCCTTGCTTTGTGATCGTTCCAAGTCATCGTCGGCCACGTGTCTCTAGAAAATCGAAGAGTGGATCGCGTCGCAGACGGCCTCGGTAACCTCCCGGGTAGTGGCTGAGCCGCCCACGTCGGGAGTAAGGATTCCGTGGCTCAAGTTGACTGCCGGCGACCGTTACCGGGCATGCGATTGGCGTCGAACCCGCGTCGCCGGCATCCTCAGCGCCGCCCGAGAGGCGGTCTTTTCCGAAACGTCACATTCCCAGGGAGCGCTGGTCAGCGTTGATCGAGCAATTTGATCTGGAGATCTTCCCAATGCTCCTGGAATGCATCCCGCGCCGTATCGTAGTGACGGCTCCTCAAGCTGTTGATGAGCCGCTCGTGTTCTTCCGCCATTTCTTCAGCGGTGGAGTAGAAATCCTGCCGCTGTGCGAGAAGAAGCTCGATCTCGCCCTCAAGGTCCGAGTAGGTCCGCTTGAGCCGAGGGCTACCGCTGGAGGCGATGATCGCCCGGTGGAAGTCGCGGTCCGCAGCAACCAGCAAGGATCTGTCGGAGGACAGCGTCGACCTGTGCATGACATCGACCGCCTCCAGCGCCTGAGAGGGGATAATGCCGGTCAGCACGATCAGACGTATGGCCTCGCCCTCAATGGCGCCGCGCACCCGCGTGATATCGACAATATCGTCTGGCCCGAATTCGGGCACCACAAAGCCCCGGTTCGGTATCTGACGCAACAGACCTTGCGTGACGAGCACCTGGGCTGCTGTACGGAATGTGTGCCGCGAGGTCGAATGCTCTTCGCACATCTTCACGTCGCGTAGGAATTCGCCCGGTTGGAAGTCCCCTGACAAGATTCGCCGTCGCAAGGCGTGAGTCAGGACCTCCACTGCGCTGCTGGGCGGCTCGACGTTCATCTCTGGATCTTCGGCTCGGTTCTTGGCGGGCAGCGACGGCATGGCTTTGGCTTTGCTCGTTGTTTATGTCGTATACCTACGCCACATGGGGCGGCGCAGGGCAAGGGAGATGACATCGTGCCTCTGCGCTGCATGCTGGCGGCTCCTAGATCTGCACGGACCGAAGCGCCTCGTCGACGCCTTCGAGCAAACGCGCCGCGTTGGCCGATGTGAAGATGAGCGGGGGCCTGATCTTCAGGATATGTGCGTCCGCTCCCGTCGCGGATATAAGGATGCGCCTGTCGCGCAGGGCATTGACCGCCGCAAGCGCTCGGTCCATGTCGGGTGTTTTCCGGTCTCTGTCCGTAATGAGTTCAACGGCGAAATAGAGGCCGGCCCCACGAACATCGCCGACAAATTCGTATTTTTTCTGCAGACTCCGGAGGCCGTCGAGAATTTCGCCGCCGACCTTGACGGCATTGTCCAACAGGCCTTCCTCGAGAATCGTGTCGAGCACGGCTCTTGCTGCGGCGATAGCGACGGAGTTGCCGCCAAACGTATTGAAGTAGCGCATGCTGGATCCGAATTCGGCAACGAGTTCGGGCCGCAGCACCACGCCGGCAACGGGATAGCCGTTGCCCATGGGTTTGCCCATTGTGACGATATCCGGATCGACTTTGTGACGGTTGTGGCCCCAAAGATGGGTGCCGGTCCGCCCGAATCCGGATTGCACCTCGTCGGCAATGAACAGGCCACCAGCCTTGCGCACAACTTCCGCCACCGGCGCCAATACGTCCGTCGGATCGACGTAGAGACCATCGGAAGAGAAGACGGAATCTGCGATGAAGGCCGCTAGTCCGCCGCCATGCCGCTCCATGTCGGCGATCTGTCGTGCGACATCCTCCGCCATCCGCCGGCCGATTTCCTCGACGGGCAGGCGATAGGAATCCGGCGCGGCAACCGTGCGAAGATAGGGATCCAAAGCCGACTTCCTGCCGAGCGACGGCGAGATTGCCGCCACCGCGCCGCTGTTGCCGTGATAGGCTTCCGCCGTGACGATGACGCCGGTTTTGCGTGTGTGGTAGCGTGCGATCCGCAAGGCGAGATCGTTGGCTTCCGAGCCCGTGCATGTGAACATCGCGCATCCGATCCGGCCGAGTTCGCCACCGAACGTATTGATCAGGGCTTCGGCATAGTCCAGCAGCGGCTCCTGCATGTAGCGCGTGTGGGTACAGAGTACCTCGAGCTGCTTCTGGATCGCCTCGACGACACGCGGATGAGAGTGACCCAGCGAAACCACGTTGTTGTAGGCATCAAGATATTCGTTACCGTGCTTGTCATAGAGGAAGACGCCCTTCGCACGGCAGATCTCAACTGGCGACTTGTAGAAGAGCCGATAAGCAGGCCCGAGCAGCCTTTGCCGCCTGGCGACATGCGCCAGATCTTCACTTGTGAGATGAGACGTGTCCTGAGGGTTGAAGCCATTTGGCATGTCGCCACGGAAGCCCTTGGGCAGGGTAGTCGCTTGTTTGGACATTGTTGTTCCTATCGTGCCAGAAGATCGCAAATCTGTGCGGTCGAAATTGAGTGAAACCACTCGAGGTGGGCCCAGCCGGCTTCTGTATTGCGCAGGATATAGCGGCCATTCTCGGGGAAGATCTCTGCGCGCCAGCATGTCAGCAGCGCACGAACCGCAAGACGTCCCATCGACAGGAAGGGAATGAGCCGGAGCTCCTCATCCGTCAGTTCGGCATGGCGGAGATAACCGCGCAGAACGTCGCGCGCTTCGTCGAACAGGTCTCGCCGGTTCCCATGGTCGAACGTTTTTGGCATCTGGTTCATCAACGCCGTAGAGACATCGACGGCGATGGCGGTACGAACCGCATCGCCGAAGTCGATGACGCCGGTCAGGAACTGTGGATTGGTGTGATCGACGACCAGGTTCGACGTATTGAAGTCGTTGTGGAGCACTTGCTGCCGGCACAGATCGAGCTTCGGCTTGATTTCGGCAAACCGCTCGAGTGCACGGACGGTCCAGGCCCGCTTGCCGCCCTCAGGGATGAAACTCAGCAGATCGGTCAGGTCGAGCAGATGGGTGACGTCCCATGCCACCGTCCGGCCGTCCGCGGGGTGCGAGAAATCGGCCATTGAATGACGCAGTTTTGCCAGGATTTCGCCGATCCGTTCACGCTGTGGAGCTGTGCAAGATGTCCGGTCGAGCGGGGTGCCGGCAAGGAAGGTAATAAGACGCACGACTCGCCGCTCGCCGCCACTCGTAGTGACAATCGGCAACTCCGCCCCGTCGACATCGCGAAATGTGCGGGGGATTGGTAGATCAGGGGCTCGCTGCTCCAGATGACGCATCAGCGACACCTGGAAATCGAGTTCCTCGATCCGCTCCGAAGGATGAGCGATCTTCAATACAAACTTCCCCTGGGCGGCGCAGTCGAGGAGGAACGTGTCGTCCTTTTCTGTTTCAAAGCGCGTTGCCGAGCCGCGCGTGCCATATAGTCGCTCGGCAATTCGTTCGGCTTCTGCAGTGCCCACGGTATGGCACGCCTCGGAAAGCTCAGGGACGCGGGCTGGCCCGCATTGATGCTTGTAACCCATCTTCAAACTCATTCCCGTCCTGCCTCGGAAGGGCAGTTTCGATGACCTCAGTATGTCATACTTCAATTTTTGTACAACAATTTATTTCGATGGCGAATGGGATCAATTTCAGCTTTTTTGATGACTTCAAGCTTGGCCAAGAAGAAAAGCGTCGTTTATTCAACGCAATAGATGGCTGCTGATGGCTGTTTTAGTGGCGAGGCGCACACGTCGCCGGGAAATTTCAGAGCCGAAGGCCCAAAAATTGTTGGACAATCTGTTGCCATTGTCCGAAAGTTATGCCAGTGTGCTCCCACTGGTCGGAATGCAGTGAACACGTCGGATTGATCCGCTTTAGTGGATTGGCCAGGTATCTGAAAAGGCAGAGGAAATTGACCAGATTCGCAAAGGTACCTGCCGCGTCCGCATTGGGGGTCCGTCGGGACCGCGACCTCTTAGACAGGCGGCATGCCCGCCACATGACCTTGGATAGGCACACCGTGCCATGAAAATTGGAAGGAATACATGCGATGACTGAATTTCGACCGAAGTACGTGACCTTCGACTGCTACGGCACGCTCACCAATTTCGACATGGCCGGCGCAGCGCGACGCGTCTACGGCGAGCGCCTCTCCCCTGAAGCGATGTCAGCCTTCATCGAGGCTTTCAGGGGCTATCGCCTTGACGAGGTGCTGGGCCCATGGAAACCGTTCGTCGAAGTGGTTCACAATTCAATCGAACGCAGTTGCAAACGTATCGGTATCCCGTTCAAACCCGAAGACGCGCAACGGATCTATGATGAGGTGCCAACCTGGGGTCCGCACCCGGACGTTCCGGCTGGCCTGTCCAAAGTGGCCAAGGAAATTCCGCTGGTCATCTTGTCGAACTCCATGAAAAGCCTGATCATGTCGAACGTGGAAAAACTGGGCGCACCCGTCCATATGGTAATCACGGCAGAAGAAGTCGGGGCATACAAACCTCTGATGAAGGGCTTCGAATACATGCTCGACAAGCTCGGCTGCGGACCGGAAGACATCACTCATGTGTCCTCATCCTTCCGCTACGACCTGATGACTGCCTATGACCTGGGCATCAAGAGCAAGGTCTGGGTCAACCGCGGCCATGAGCCGGCCAATCCTTTTTACGAATACATCGAGATCAAGGACATCGGTGGGCTAGCCGCCGCCGTTGGCCTGGAGCCAGCCCTCAAGCGTGCTTGAAAACAGGGCTCAGGCGCTGTTGCTATGATGAGAGGGGGCGCTCCGTTCGCCTCCTTCTTATCGTTCGAAGGAAACAAGCACGGCCTTTCGCAAACTCCTCCCTCAGGCGTGGCCAGCTGTCCCGGGGCACTTCGGAACCCCCTGGTTCCTGCTGCTGGTCGGCATATATTGCAAGACGCTGGACAGCGTCGGCTAGGAAAATCTGTCCTGCACTGGCCTTCCCGCACGGTCAGAGACCGCCTACCTTCACTGTGGAACCGTCAAAGAAGCGCGACAGCCGAAAGGGCGCGGGATCGACGCAAGGCCTATCGTTCGCAACCAGGTCGGCTGCCAGGCGGCCGATGCCCGGGCCAATGCCGAAGCCATGGCCGGAACCGCCCGCGGCCAAATAAAGCCCTTTCACATGATCGGACGCCGAGATGACGGGCACCGCGTCCGGTGTGCAATCCACATAGGCGCCCCAGCTGTCGGCGATCTCAATGCCCCTTAGCGCCGGGAACTGTTCGGTGACGCCTTTCAGAATAGCCGCGATCGTCCTGCGGCTCGGTCTTGGATCGAGAACGCGGATTCGCTCGAACGGCGAAACCCCATTCTCGTTCCAGCGGGCGAAGGCTTCCGGTCCGTGAAACATCGATCTCCCAATGCCGATCTGGACCGCTTTCAGTCGCTTCAGAAACATCGGCATGAACCAGCGCGCATAGCGGAGGCCTTGCGGCGTGATATCCAAGGTCGCCCTGCCGCTGATCGCAAGCGTGTAACTGCCATCCAGCCTGCGGGTCAGCGAGCACTCCGGTGTATAAATCGCCTCGCCGAGACTCGTTGTAGGGCGTGTACGAATTGCGGTTTGGCGCACGCTTGCCTGCGGGAACTGTACGCCGTACTGGCGACAGAACAGGGAGGCCCACGCACCGCCGGCGTTCAGAACGGCCTGCGATCTGATGATACCTTTTTCCGTGATGACGCCCGCAACTGCACCATTGACAATATCGAGGCCTCTCGCAGCGCATTCCTGGTGGATCGTCGCTCCGAACTTCCGGGCACCATTCGCGATCGTCGGCGCCGCAATGGCCGGCTCGCCCTTCCCATCATCGACGGAATGGACGCCGCCAAGCCACCGGCGGCCTTGCGCGGGAATTCTGTCATGCGCCTCCTGGGCAGTCAGCATCTTCGTATTGACGTTGAATTGCCGGGCAAGATCAAGCCATTGTTCCCATTCCGCCAGCTGCTGCGGGTTGTCTGTCGCATAGAACAGGCCGCATTGGCGGAAGCCGACGTCTTCGTCGATTTTCGCAGCAAATTGGTCCCACGCCTGCATGGAAACCCCCGAGAGCGGCAGTTCGCGCTCATCGCGGTTCTGCCGCCGGCACCAGCCCCAGTTTCGGCTTGACTGCTCACCCCCGACATATCCCTTTTCAATCAAGGCAACGGAGAGCCCCCGCTCTGCGAGAAAAAATGCCGCCGATGCGCCGATAATGCCGCCGCCGATGACGACGACGTCGGCCTTCGCTGGAAGCTCTTGATCGCTCTGTATGCGTTTGAGGAATGGTGACATCGTGGCTGACCTGAATTGATTAGTCGGAGCTGTTTTCTGTCTGCCGCGCCGGAGCGTCTCGCGCGAGAACGGCGACCGCGTCGATCTCGACGAGATAGCCGTAGTGCAGTTCGGGCACCGGAACCACAGTGCGCGCCGGGCGCGCCTCGCCCAGCCGCGCTGCATAAACCTGGTTGAAGCGCGGCCAGTTGCTGACGCCAACGATGTAGGCCGTCACCCTGACGAGATTGTCCGGGCTGCCGCCTGCGGCTTCGAGAACCGCCAGCATATTCTCGATAGCCTGCCCCGCCTGCGTCTCGAACTCATTGTCGGGAAGCGGCGCCCCATCCGGCCGAATCGGGAGCTGCCCTGATATATATAGATGCTCGCCCGCCAGTTTGGCCTGGACATAATGACCCGCAGGGCGGGGCGCGAGGTCGGTATAGATGGTCACGACGTCCGACATCACCAGCCTCCGAAGCGCGGCCAGCAGGTCTCAACTGCATGCGAGCCACCGCGGACAACATGATAGACTGAGTGCTGTGCTGCGGTTGCGCAAGCATGGTTCGGCAGGATCCGCACCCTGTCTCCGACCGCCAGGTCAGGCAGGCGAGCGTCCGACCCGGGTCGCACGGCTATAATTCCATGCTCCTGATTTGCATCGGCAACAATGATGTCGAGATAGGCGTTGCCCTCGAGGTCGCAGACGAGGCCGTATCCCTGATCGACGGCCTGCTTGCCGGTGCCACGGTCACGCGACAGCGACATCCATCCGCCATCGGTGATGATCCAACCCTTTTCGCGCTGATGGCCGATTACCGTCGCCAGAACGCTGAGCGCGATGTCGTCGACTTGGCAAATGCCGATGCCTGCCATTACCAGATCGAAGAACACGAACACGCCGGCGCGGACTTCGGTCACTCCAGTAAGGTCCTTCGCGTGGTGGGCCGTTGGCGTCGAACCGACACTGACGACCGGGCACGGCAGACCCGCATCGCGCAGAAGACGCCCGGCATCAACAACGGCCAAGCGCTCCGCTTCCGCATAACGCTTCTGCTCCGCGACGCCCCCACCCTTATAGCTATCCCCAGCATGGGTCAGAACGCCACGCAGCTCAGCCCCTGCCGCCAGGATCTTTCCGATCTCCAGCAACTGAGCATGATTGGCGGACACCACACCCGAGCGATGGCCATCGCAGTCGATCTCGATCATGGCTGGGATCCGCATTCCGGCGTCTCGGGACGCCGCGGCAACCGCCTGCGCCTGCTCGAGGGTATCCAGTACGACCACGAGATCGACGCCCTTGGAGCGCAGCTCAACGACACGTGCAAGCTTTGCCGGCGCGATGCCGACCGCATAGATCATGTCGCGAACCCCATCGGCCGCGAAGTTCTCGGCTTCCTTTAGCGTGGAAACCGTCGCCGGTCCCTCGGGCGCACTCATGACCCGCCGGGCCACGTCGATAGACTTCGCGGTTTTCAGATGCGGTCGAAGCGACACGCCCATGCCATCGAGCCGGTTTCGGAGACGGGTGATATTCCGGTCCATCCGCTCCGCGTCGAGAACCAGACAGGGCGTTTCCAGCGTCTCGAGGGTGGTCGTGGCCGCTAAGCGAGTGGAGGGGTCGAACGTCGTTAGATCCATCTATCTAATCTCCAAATTCGAAATTCACCTTGGCGCTAAACCGTAAAGATTGCAATTAATGGTCGGTGAAGGTTCGATTCAGCAGGTTATTAATGGTGACAGCGTGATATCACCCGCGTCAGCCTGAATCCGCGTGAGCACGTCGATCTCCTTCTCGACCTCCAACCGCAGATTGGAACTGCCTGAGAACGCCCCATTGAAAGCCGCCGTGCCGATGGTAAAACCTGCGGCTCCGGATCGTACGACGGCCGCCATCCTTTCAGGACTGTCGATCGATCCGGCAACGACGACAGGCTTTTCGACCGCTTCGCACACGCACGTCATCAACGCTTCGACATCGCCGTTGAAGCGATAGGCGAGCAGATCGAGACCGCTTACACCCTGGATCGCCGTCAATTGCCGGGCACTTTCCACAATTGTTTCGATCGTCCCTTCGAGCCTGCTCGGATGTCCCACGATCTTGCCGGGGAAGGGATAGTACTGGATGTTCCTCCCAGCGATAATTGGCAAAACGACATTCGGTCGGGTTCCACCCATCAGAATGTCGACGCCAAGGTCAACGGCGGCCTGCGCGGACCGGCGCTCACTCTCCTTGTCGAGGCTGACAACTTCCAAATAGAGCGTCGCGCCCGCCTTCTTGATCGCAGAAGCAAGGCCCAAAAGTTCATCGAACGGGAGGCCGATATCCTTGAACCCCACATGTCTGATGCCTGCGGCAAGCACATCCTTGAGGCGCTCGGCCGCGTCGGCAACGGTCCGATCCTGATTGGTCAGCATGAAAATGAAGTCGGGAGTCTGGGGCATCGAAAGCGCTCCTAGATTGCGTTGAGAAGCAGGGCCTGATCGAAGGCATAGCGAAGAGAGGAATGGTCGGCCGTGCCCCGGCCCGCGATATCGAATGCGGTGCCGTGATCGACGCTGGTACGGATGAAGGGCAAGCCGATGGTGACGTTGACGCCTTTGTCGAGGCCGAAATACTTGACCGGAATGAGCCCCTGATCGTGGTATTGTGCAACGACGATGTCGAACTCGCCCTTGCGGGCCCGCATGAAAATCGTGTCTCCGGGCCACGGGCCGGAAGCGTTTATTCCACATTCCTGAGCGCGCCTGATCGCTGGCGCGATGATGTCGAGATCTTCACGCCCGAACATGCCGTTTTCACCGGCATGGGGATTGAGGCCGGCGACCGCAACGCGGGGCGAGGCGATGCCATAAGCCTTGCCTGCCTTGTGCGCCAATTCGATCGTTCTGAACACCGAATCCTGCGTCACCAAGTCGATTGCGTCGCGCAACGACACGTGGATCGTCACAAGAATGACACGCAACTCGTCGTTGGCCAGCATCATCGCAAACTTGTCGGTCCCCGACCGTTCGGCGAGGATTTCGGTGTGGCCGGGATAATTGAGCCCGGCCTTCTTCATTGCTTCCTTGTTGATCGGAGCGGTCACGATTGCTCCGATGTTCCCTGCCAGCGCTTCGTCGATCGCTCGCACGACATAGTCGTAGCTTGCGCGCCCGGCGCGAGCGTCCACCTGACCGATCGGCATATCGTCCGGCAGATCCGAGATATTGAGTACGGGCATGAGCGTCGCGTCGGGGACCGCCTCATCGACCGACGCGATGGGCTGCACTTGGAGAGGAAGAGCCAAGGCCCGAACCGCGCGTTCCATCACCTTTGCGTCGCCGATCACCACCGCCTGCTCCGGCAGTCCGTCCGCGAAAACGCGCGCGATGATTTCCGGGCCGATTCCACAGGGATCGCCCATCGTTATGCCAGCAGGTTTTTTCATTTCTTATCTCCAAGCCAGAGGCCCCGAAGCAACTCGGCTGAATTCAGCAGGATATTGGACGAGCCGAAGCCGCCCGCCTTTGTGATGATGTGAACAGGATGGGGGCCGTTCGTGCGGCCCACCGGGATGCCCGGATCGACCTCGCCGAGGAGATTGAGAGAGCCGATCTCGAGTTCCTTCAGAACGGATTCGGCGGTGTCACCGCCAGTCAGGAAGAGTCCGGTCACCGGATAATGCTCCATAATCGCGCGGACAGCCTTGCCAAGAGCGATCGCGATGGACCGAGGAGCGGCGGAGGTAGCACGGTCCGACGTGGTTAGAATAACGTCACCGCTGGTTCCGGATTGTCTGTATTGGGCAGCGGCGTTTTCGGCTGCGAGGTCGGCCGAGCGAGACGCCACCTCTGCGTCGATGATGATCTGCCGGACGGTGCCAGTGCTCATCAGCCGTGAGCATTGCTCGCGGCTCAGGGGATTGACGCTGCCAACGACGAAGAGATTGATCGCCGCCGCGAGGGGCAACAGTGTGGGGTCATCGGCGCGACCCACATAGTCTGCCAATGCGATTGCCAGTCCTGGAGAACCGCACCAAAGGATGGACTTCGGATCCGCCGCCGATTTCACCAGCCGAGCCAGATCTTCCTGCGTTGTTGCATCGGCGATCAACAACTTCCGGTGATCCGCGGTCAGTTCGCCGGCCTTCAATACACGGAGTTCCGCAAGCCCAAGGTGACGGATCTCAGCCTGCGGGATATCTCGAAACAGATACCGAAGGTGCGAGTCCGCTATGGGGTGGAGCGGGTCCTTTGCAAACTCGGTTTCCTCCAACGGCACGCCATGAAGAAGCTGACGCCCTCCTTTAGTAGTGCGTCCGCCTGCAGGGAAAGCTGGAGCGACAACTGCGATGGTCCGGCCAGACGCCGCGAGCGCGGCTTCTATCTCAGCTCCAACGTGGCCGCGAATGGTGGAATCAACAGTATTGTAAAGAATTTCTGCGGATGCCACGCTTTTTGCCGCCTGTGTCGCCCGATCGACAGCGTCCTTCACGGATGCGGCCCGGCTTGCCTTGTTAATAGAGATGATCGCCACATCTTCCGGCGATGATCGTCGGTAATCGGTGAAGACAAGGCATCTGTGCCCCATACTCACGAATGGTGCGGCGCCATCCGTTGCACTTGTCAGATCATCGGCCAGAATTCCTACCTTCAAAGTCGCCGTCCTATCGGTTTTCGTGTGACGAGGAGATACTAGCGCTATTGCTTTTGCCGGAAAAACGATCAATTCTGACTGAAATCCGTCACTTTAACTCACAGATATGGCCGCACGATTCCCATCTTTATCCGCGCTCAGAGTGTTTGAAGCAGCTGCACGGAATTTGAATTTCGGGCGTGCCGGCGATGAATTGTTCGTTACACACAGCGCCGTCAGCAAACAAATCCGCTTGCTTGAGGACGACTTGGGAGTGGCCCTTTTTGAACGAAGAAACAGGGCCGTTTTTCTGACCGATCCAGGGCGGCGTCTGCTAATGACGATGAGCGAAGTGTTTCGCCAGATCAGCAAGTGTTGCGACGAAATCAAGGGTGGCGGCTCGGCACCCCTTGTACTTTCATGTGAACCGACATTCACGCAGCGCTGGCTGATTCCGCGCCTTCCGTTGTTTAACGCACTTCATCCTGAGATTGAGGTTCACGTCTTTGCCGCCGGTGGCCCTGTGAACTTCGACAGAAGTCATATAGATCTGGCGCTACGGAGAAGCGATTTCGGCTGGCCGCCGGAACTGTTTGTGGAAACGGTAGTCGAAGAACGCGTCGGCCCCGTGTGCGCGCCAAGGCTGTTAGCTTCCGGCAGAGATGAAATCCTCTGCTTGCCTCGCATTCATTCGGCCACCCGTCGAGATGCGTGGACGCGGTACATCTCCGACAACCAACTCGCAGATCCAAACCCACCCGGCAGCCAGGTCTTCGAGCATTTCTATCTGAGTATCGAGGCGGCAATCGCTGGGCTGGGTGCTGCGATCGGCCCAGAGCCGCTCGTCGCCGACGCTGTGGAAAGCGGGCAACTGGTGGCTCCCCACGGGTTTTCCGGCAACGGCTACAGCTACATCCTGTTGAGCCGACTTCCTTTCGAAGACGATGCCAGAAAACGAACCTTCCTCTCCTGGCTTCGGCGACAGGTTGCTCCCTGAAGCGCGCAATTTGGCAACACTTCGGCGCCGACCTCTGCGTCAAATGGCGAGAACGCATCCGAGACGGTCACGGCGGGACACGTGAGAACACGCCTGGAGACCAATTGCTCAGACCAATCTCTCAAATGCTAGGTCCGAGTATGTTGGTTCTGGCTTCAATGATGTGGTCGTACATCGTTCGCTCGGCCTCTCTGCTGTCACGATCCTTGATTGCGTCCAGGATAGCCTGATGGCTGACGATATAGGCCGTCATGCGCTCTGAGGTCAGCGATTGTTCTTTCATCTTCCCCCAGAGGTTTCCCGCCCGTACTGCGTGTATGCCTTCATAGAGGGAGGCTAGAAGACCGTTACGCGCGGATTGGACGATGATGCGATGAAAAACGGCGTCCCACTTCTCGAACTCGCCCATAGATTCCGACGCATTGCCCCGGGCGATTGATTTCTGCATTTCTTCGACTTCCTGCCTGGTCGCGCGTAATGCTGCCAATGCCGCGATCTTGGGTTCTATGATCAGCCGAGCCTCAAAGACTTCCGCCGGATAGGTGCGGAATGTGTCTCCTTCATAGGTAGCCGGCGGGCGAAGGGCGCTCGAGCTCACACCGCTGCCAGCGATAAAGGTGCCTCTGCCGACGTGCCTGATAAGGCGGCCTTCCTTCTCCAGCGAACTGAGCATCCTCCTAAGGGCGGTACGCGGCAGCCCGAGTTTCAGCGCCAGGTCGCGCTCCGGGGGGAGTCGATCACCTGGTTCCAGACCTTCCGCTTCAATGAAGTCTTTCAACACCACGCTCATATGACCTCCAACAAATATTTTGCGAAACCAATTTGATCTATATTGACACCAATGGCAAGACCAATCTTATATTAGTCACAGAACCAAAGCCGATTGGTTGCAAATGAGATCCTAGAATAAGCTGTGCACCGCTCGAGAGGCAATGAGCGGCACGCGTTAGGCAGCGACGAAAACTCAATCAAGAAGCTGCGTAGAAAAGGAGATATATCGATGGCAACTGAAGCTGTTACAGCAGGCGACGCAGCGCTTTCGGTGCGTGCCCTGACAGTCGACCTGCCAAAAGGCATGGAACGGGCTCATGCCGTCGAAAATGTATCCTTCGACCTGAAGCGTGGCCAGATCCTTTGCATCATCGGCGAGTCTGGATCGGGCAAGTCTGTAACCGCAAACACCATCATGGGTCTCTTGCCCAAGATTATTCCGGTCTCATCGGGTGCCATCAATCTCGATGGAACGACCATAGTCGGCGCGCCGACAAAGAAGCTGCGCCAGCTACGCGGCCGCGTCGTGTCCATGATCTTTCAGGATCCGCTTTCGGCGCTCAACCCGCTGATGACGGTGGGCGAGCAGGTTACTGAAGTGATGGCGGCCCATGGTCTGGGCAACAAGGCCTCGCGCCGTGACCGCGCCCTCCAATTGTTGACTGAAGTGGGCCTGCCGGATCCGGAATTGATGTACCACCAGTATCCCTTCCGGCTTTCCGGTGGTCAACGCCAGCGGGTCATGATCGCGATGGCGCTGGCCCTTGAGCCGACCGTGCTGATAGCAGACGAACCCACGACAGCCCTTGACGTAACCACGCAGGCGCAGATCCTGAAGCTCATCCGAGACATCCAACGCCGCAAGGGAATGAGCGTCATGTTCATCACCCACGACTTCGGGGTCGTGGCAGAAATCGCCGACAGCGTCGTGGTTATGGAGAAAGGGCGGATTGTCGAGCAGGGCACCGCCGATCAGATTCTCAAGTCACCCAGCCACCCCTACACCCAGCGCTTGATCGCAGCCGTTCCGCGCCTCACGGGCGAGGACAGAAAACTCAAGGTGCAAACGAGCGACGAGGCAATTCTGACCGTCAAAGGCTTGTGCAAGACTTATCGCAGCGGCAGTGCGCTGTTCGGAAGTCAGCGTGTCGTGCCTGCAGTGCAGGACGCCTCATTCACCTTGGTTGCTGGCCGCACCCTTGGCATTGTCGGCGAAAGCGGCTCCGGAAAGTCGTCGTTGGGGAGACTCCTGATCAAGCTTCAGGACAGCGACAGCGGTCAGATCCTGTTTGAGGGCAAGGACATCGTCAAGCTCTCTGAATCCGAGTTCCGGCCGCTGCGTCCTCGGATTCAGATGATTTTTCAGGATCCCTTTGCGTCGCTCAATCCGCGCTCAACTATCGGTCAGATTTTGACCGTCGGGCCCGTCGCACATGGGATGCCCTACGCGCAGGCGCGCGACGAAGCGCGGGCGTTGCTATCTCATGTCGGTCTCGATGCTGGCGCCTTCGGCCGCTACCCGCACGAATTTTCGGGTGGTCAGCGCCAGCGCATCGGCATCGCGCGGGCCTTGATGTTCAAGCCCAAGCTGCTGATTGCCGACGAAGCAGTCTCCGCGCTCGACGTGTCCATCCAGGCCCAGATCCTCAAGCTGCTTGACCAAATCCAGCGCGAGACCGGCGTATCAATGGTCTTCATCACGCATGATCTTCGTGTCGCCAGCCAGATCTGCGACGAAATTGCTGTGATGCAGAAGGGCCGGGTCGTCGAGCGCGGCCCGCCGTCTCAGATTTTCCTGAAACCGCAATCCGATTACACGCGTGAGCTTGTGGCAGCAATCCCAGGAGAACGAAGCAGAGACAATTGCGAAAGCGTAATCGGCTCACGGCAGTAGGTTCCTAATGAGCAAAAAGAGAGGGAATGAAATGACAAAAGAGTCTACGACCAAAACGAATATTTCTCGGCGCGACGCACTGCGCCTCATGGCAGCCGGCGGCATTGCATGCTTTGCTGCCCCCAACCTGATTGGCAAGCCTGACATTGCCTGGGCACAGGACAAGAAACCTGCCGGTCGCGTCGTGGTCGGGCTTTCGCAGGAACCGACCGTGTTCAATCCGCTCATGGCACATATCGAAACGGACGATGCGGTCCATTTCTCGCTCTTCGACGCCCTCTTTCGCATGGATCCGCAAGGCGTGCTTCAGCCCAATCTTGCGCTAGAAGTGCCCACGCAGAAGAACGGCGGCATCTCGGCGGATGGCCTGAACTGGCGCGTTCGCCTGCGTGATGATGTTCGCTGGCATGACGGCAAGCCGTTTACGGCTGAGGACGTGAAGTTCACCCTCGAACTGATCACCAATCCGAAATTCCGAGCGTGGCGCACAGGCGGTCATTCCTTGGTGCGCGACCTAACGGTGGTTTCGCCAACTGAAATCACCTGGCGGATGGAGCAGGTCTTCGCTCCTTACCTGTCATTTCTCACCGAGACCTTCATCGTGCCAAAGCACCTTCTCGAGAATGAGGCCGATCCGAACGCAGCAGCCTTCAACCAGGCACCCGTCGGCACGGGCGCCTTCAAGTGGAGCCAGCGCGTGGCCGGCGACCATCTCGAGCTGGCAGCGAACACGGATTACTTTGGGGACGGCCCCTATGTCGAACAGGTTGTATTCAAATACATCCCCGACCAGACGGTGCTCTACACCCAATTCAAGAGCGGCGACATCGACCTCACAGACCAGGCGTACATCACGCCCGACCACTACGACGAAGCCAGCAAATTGCCGGGCCGCGTGGTGAGCCTGGTCCCCGGTGCCTCTGTCGAATCGTTCTATCTCAATCTCGAGCGGCCGCAGTTCAAGGAACTGGCGGTGCGTCAGGCACTCTATGCTGCAATGGACAGAGCCGCGATCATCGACGCCCTCTATTTCGGCGTGGTGACAACGACCGAAACCTTCATGCCGAAGGAGTCGTTCTACTTCAATCCGAAGCTTCCGGCACAGGAATTCAATCTCGACGCCGCACGCAAGCTCCTCGACGACGCCGGTTGGGTACCGGGGTCGGATGGGATCCGTGAAAAGAACGGCGTGAAACTCGCATTCAACAATTCGACGACATCGGGCAACAATCTCCGTGAGCAGGTGCAGCAGTTCCTGCAGCAAACGTTCGCAGAAATTGGCGTCCAGATGACGATCTCGAATCTGCCGGCGGCCGTCATGTTTGGCGAATTCTGGCTGAAGTCACAATTCGACACGGCGATCTCGGGCGTTACGCATCTGATCGCCGCCGACCCCGATGCAACCAATCGTCTTGCGAGCAGCGCGATTGCCGCGAAGGGTGGAAAGGGATCGAACGTCGGCCAGTATTCCAATCCGGAAGTGGATGCGCTGCTGAAGAAGGGCGCCCAGACCTTCGATCCGGAAGCGCGTCGTGAAATCTACTACCGTATCCAGGAAATCGTGCGTCAGGACCTTCCCTTCCTTCCTCTGTTTGCCGCCACCTATGTGGTTGGCAAGAAGGAAGGCCTTGAAGGCTGGGAGCCGAACACGAACACGCGCACGGCATCCTGGCATGCTGCCGGCTGGCGCTGGAAGAGCTGAGTTCACCTCCCGCCGTCGCCGCCGCGCCTCGCGGCGGCGACTTCTGTTGACGCTATCACAGGGAGAGCCTGAATGCGCAGCTTCCTAATTAACCGGTTCGCTCAGAGCCTCGTACTGCTCCTGATCGTTTCCGTCATCGGCTTCGTGGTCCTCAACCTGATTCCGGGCGGCCCCCTGGCACAATTCGGGCTCGATGCGAGCATGACTCAGGACGACTTGAACCGACTGGCGGAGCAGTTGGGCCTGAACCGTCCTCTGTGGGTGCAGTATCTGGATTGGGCCTGGCGCCTGTTGACAGGAGACTGGGGACACTCCTTCCGCGACGGGGCACCAGTTCTCGAGGTGATTGGACGGCACCTCATGGCAACGCTGCTGCTGATGGGCTCGTCCACGGTGATCGCGATCGCTATCGGTACGTGGATTGGTGTTCGCGGCGCTGTAAAGCGTTATTCGGTTTTCGATTATATGGCGACAGTCGGTGCCATGGTGGCCCTTTCGATCCCGACTTTCTGGTTCGGACTGATCGGGATCTACGTCTTCTCGCTCAGACTTGGCTGGCTGCCAGCCGGCAACATGTACACGATCGGTGACGAATCCGTTCTGAACTATCTCCACCATCTCATTCTGCCCAGTGTCGTGCTTGCGCTAGTGCATGTAGCCATCTGGAGCCGCTACATGCGAACGGCTACTCTCGACGTGATCAATCAGGAGTTCATCAAGACCGCCCGCGCCAAAGGACTAAGCGAGCGTCGTATCCTGATGAAACATGTCATCGGCAATGCCCTCCTGCCGATGATCACGCTCCTTGGGATGCAGCTTCCCAGCGTCCTGACGGGTGCTCTGGTCACCGAGACGGTGTTTACCTGGCCGGGCATGGGACGCCTGTTCCTCGACAGTCTCGGCTACAGCGACTACCCCGTGGTGATGGGATTGCTCATGTTCTCGGCGATCCTTGTCGTGGTGAGCAACCTCGCCGCCGATATCGTTGTTGCCATTATCGATCCCCGTATCCGTCTGAGTTAAGCGCCATGAACGCTCATCAGGAGTCAGCCATCATGACCGCCATTGCCGCAAATTCACCCCGGGAGCGCTGGTGGAACAGCCGAACTGCGCACCGCTTCATCAAGCACCATCTGGCCCTCATTGGAATGGTGATGATCGTTCTGCTGACGCTGGCCTGCGTCCTGGGGCCCCACCTGTTGCCGTACGATTCACTTTATATCGATCTGCGCGCCCGCTTCGCTCCGCCCCTGACCGGGCAACATTATCTCGGCACGGACCCGCTGGGACGAGACCTGGCCGCCCGCTTGTTCATGGCGGGGCGGATTTCGCTCCTGGTCGGTTTCTCGGCGATGCTGTTGTCGACGCTGATCGGAACCCTTGTCGGCGTGGTGGCCGGATATAGAGGCGGCCTGGTCGGCACGGTGCTGATGCGTGCCGTGGATGGCTTCCTTTCCTTCCCATCCATCTTCCTCGTGCTTGCTCTTGCCGCGGCATTGAAGCCAAGCCCGATTATGATTACCGTCGTCATCGCTGCTACAAGCTGGATGGAAGTTGCCCGTATCGTCGAGGCGGAGGTTCGCTCTTTGCGCGAGCGCGAATTCGTGCTGGCCAGCCGCATGTTGGGACTGAGCGCAACGCACATCATGTTCCGCGAAATCCTTCCTAATGCCATGGGTCCGATCATCGTTGCCGCGACCCTGACCGTCGCGCGCGCGATCCTGATGGAGGCCTATATCAGCTTCCTTGGCTACGGAATTCAGCCGCCGCTGCCCAGCTGGGGTAATATGCTGAACGGCGCACAGCAATATCTGGGGACGGCGCCTTGGCTGGCGATCATTCCCGGCGCGGCCATAACGATCGCTGTCACAAGCTTCAACTTCATCGGCGACGGGCTGCGCGACGCGCTCGATGTCCGCGGCGATCACAGCTGAGAAACATTTTCACGCGAGAGCAGACGAAACATCCGCGCTGGACGCGTCCTCGACGCCCGAGCATCGGGAGTAGCCCGTGCTCACAAAGACTAACTTTCAAACTTTTATCGCTCCTGTCGGAGATGACTGGAACGCGGTGCCCAGAGGAATAGTGATTATGCCGGTGCAGGTTCAGAAAGTAAGTGATAGCGCCTCTTTTCCAAGCCAGGTTGACGTCGTCGTCATCGGGGCGGGGATCGTGGGTACCTGCACGGCCTATGAGCTTGCGCGCAAAGGGGTATCCGTAGCCCTGCTCGAAAAAGGCATTGTCGGTGGCGAGCAGTCGAGCCGCAACTGGGGATGGGTTCGCCAGCAAAACCGCGACCTCTATGAACTTGCACTGGCCATGTACAGTCTGCGGCGCTGGGAGGAACTGAGCACCGAGACTGGTCGCGACCTCGGCTTCCGCCGAACCGGGATCCTTTACTGCACGAAAAACGAGGCTGATGTCGCCCGATGGGAAAAGTGGGGCCACGCTGCACGTCTTCAAGGATTTCATAGCCAGATTCTTAGCGCGTCCGAGGCCAATGAGCGCGCGTCTGGTGGCACATCCTCGTGGATCGGCGGAGTTTGGTCTCCGACCGACGGGAGAGCTGAGCCTAGTCTTGCTGTGCCTGCCATCGCGGAGGCCGCGAAGGAAAATGGCGTATCGCTCCATCAAAAATGCGCCGTTCGGGGCCTCGACATTAGCAATGGCCGGGTAACAGGCGTGTGGACAGAGCGGGGACTTGTGAAGGCCGGCACTGTTGTTTGCGCCGGCGGGGCATGGGCTTCCCGGTTTTCTCATCGATATGGCATCGAGCTTCCAGTCGCAAACATCTCCGGGACCGCAATTAAGACGACTCCCGCCCCCGAGATCATTCAAGCAGGATGCCTCTCGGCTTCAAACTTCGTGTTGCGGCGCCGGACAGACGGCGCCTACACGATCGCCGTACCGGGACGTGGCACGCTCGACATCACGCCGCGGGGGATGCGATATGCGCTCAAATTCTACCAGATGTATCGCAGCAAGATCGGCAAGAAGTTGAAGTACCGTCTGAACAGCAGCTTCTGGAATGGGCCCGATGCTATCAGCAACTGGGAGAACGATGAAGTCTCGCCGTTCGAAAAAAACCGCATTCTCGATCCTGCGCCGGATGCGGATCTTGTGAAGCTGGCATTGAAGAACCTTGAACGCGAATACCCAGCGCTCAAGGGAATCGGGGTCGAGCGTGCATGGGGAGGGCTCATCGATACTTCGCCAGATCTTGTCCCCGTTATTTCAAGAGTGGAACAACTGCCTGGTTATGTGATTGCCGCGGGGTTCAGCGGACACGGCTTTGCCATCGGACCGGGTGCCGGTCGGTTGGTCAGCGAGATCGTCATGAACGAGACCCCGCTCACGGACATCTCACCCTACAGGCTAAGCCGGTTCCTCGACGGTTCGGCGATCAGACGACCGGAAATGATGTAACGGTCGACGTTTGATTGCAGTCCACGATGCTGCTGTCAGTGTGCCTATAAACCGGCCTCAAACAGACAAATGGGTCGAGACATCAATCAGACAGAACTGGCTTCATAATTCTCATCGAGCGGGATCAATTTTCAAGAGCCAATCACAGGGAGCTAATCAGTGGTCCTCGAGCGCTACACCGTGCCGCGTCTCATCCGCGAACAAGCATTCATAGACCGGGATAAGTACCTGAAATGGTACGAGGAAAGCATCGAAAATCCAGATAAGTTCTGGGGCAAGCACGGCAAGCGGATCGACTGGTTCAAACCTTATACCAAGGTCAAGAACACCTCCTTCACCGGCAAGGTCTCGATCAAATGGTTCGAAGACGGCCAGACGAACGTCTCCTACAATTGTAT
>NZ_JACHYV010000022.1:0-120822 GCF_014193135.1 Rhizobium sp. BK049 | reverse complement strand
ATTAGGAGAGAACAGCCTCGCACAGTCGAAGCGACATGGCGCAAGGCTGGTGAAATGCTCGACTGCTTCTCGCCAGCAGAATGCGCAAACTACCTCACAAATTCAGGATATGCTTCCGTATGAAAGCAGCAGGCTCTAGGCGGGCTGTTGGGCGAAGAGCAGGCGTTCACGGGCTGCGAACCATTCCTCGGCGTAATCGTCGTTCTTGTATTCCTCGAAATATGGCCCGCCATCGGTAAAATGGACGTTCTTGGCATCTTCGCGGTAGTCGTATTCATTGACGAGGTAATTCCACGTCACCGGTAATTCGCCGATGAGGTCTTCATTCTCCAGCCATTTGAACTGATGCAGTTGCAGCCCGGTCGCGGTATTGACGTATTCCGGCGTCAGCGCGCGGCATTCGTGATTGTTGAAGAGGATGAGGCTCGACCAGTTCTTCTTTTCGTACTTGGTCTGCGTCTGACCGAGGAACTTGGTGTCGATCTTCGGCCGGTAATCGTGTTTGACGCACATGACGGCGTAACGCTCGTCGCGCAATGCCCAAAGCTCGGCGATATCGGCACGCATCAGCATGTCGCAATCCATGAAGATGCTCCAGCCCTCGTAACCACTGAGATAGGGCGTCAGGAAACGCGAGAAGGAGAACTCCGTGGATTGCAGCGCGTTGCGCTGGCGAGTGAAAATCCCGCCAAGATTGGAGAGCGCAATGGGCGAGAACTCGACCGGGATCGACGACTTCTCGATGATGCTCTGCACGAGAACGTGGTAGGCGACCACTTCCTTGGGATCGAATCCCACAAATATTCGGACGTTCTGTTGTTCCATTGTCCACCTTGATCGCCAGCATCGGCAACAGCTTTCTTCGCCACCACGCCTGTTAGCTAAGGCCTGCGATAGTCATCCCTTCGACTTTTCGAGAAAACGCTGCTTGCGGGTTTTCGGTTTGAACCGCCGAAAGAAATTGTCGACGGCGCGGATGAATTTAGTGACGGACATCAGCCTGTCGATCTGGCTGTTCGTATTGTCGAGCCGCTCCGACAAGACTTCAAGCGCGGTCATCGCGATCTCGATCGGCGGCACCTCGGGAAACCGTTTGGCAAGCGCCGAATAGGGGCTGGCATCGACGCCGCCCATCATCGAGATCGAACCCATGCGCGCAAAGAGACGCAGGAAGATCTGCTCGAACGTCCAATCGTGAACGTCGAACACCTTCCACTTCTCGCTCCGCTTCGCCGAAAAGCCGGCAAGCAGGATCTTGCCCGGCAACTGCAGATCGGCGAGCCACAACGCGACCGCAAAGCCGCTCGTCGCGATCTTGCCGATCGGATAGAGATCGGCGAGCATTTGCGTCAGATCGAGGTGACGGGCTTTAGCGCCTTCGAAGCGGCTCTCCTCGCTGAAATTTTCCTCGACGGAGACCCGGATATTGACGACGCCGAGGAAATCGTCGCCGCCAAAGAAGCGCAAGACATCCCCTGTTTCGCGCCGGTGGACGATATGGGCGCCCATCACGTCGCTGCGGGCAACCAGCATGGAATGGCCGACGAAGGGTGCGTCGAGCACCTTATAGACCTTGTTGAAGAAGACGTAGAGCGCCGTCTCCGGCAATTCGCTCCGCAGCCGTTCGAGATCGACCGCCTCGCTATTTGCTACCAGCACGATATGGGAGTAGCCCGACAACAGCGCCTTCCAAGCGTCCGGCGTCAGGAAATCGAAGCCGCCATCCGGAGCGGTCGTAGCCTTGTTATCGCTGGGGATTGATTCCATATCGGCTCACATGCACTTTCCAAAGACGATGCGCTCGGCCCGCCCGACTAGCTGTTGCTGAAATAGGCGCGCATCCGGGCAAGCCGCGTCAGGCCGCCGATCTGCTTTCCCACATGCGAGAGGAAGCCCGCCACTCGGTCCGTCGTCGACGGTTGCCTGCAGAAGGACGTCCAGGCTGTGTTGCGAAGATCTTCGGCATAACGATTGGCCATCCGCCGGTGCACCCAGGGAACGTTCGCCTGCCACGGCTTCTTGCGGCCGGTAAAATGAAAGATGGCCGGCCGGTCAACGAAAGGCAGCAGGCCCGTCTGCGTATTCCAGCGCGGATGGAGCACCAGCCAGTCGCCGTCGAAAGTGACGTTCAGCGCATCCTGGTCGTTGTTCTCAAACATGTGCGACCGCTCCTCGAAGATTTCCCGGGTTCTGGGGAAGAGCCCCCTCGCCCGGCAAGCCGACCAGTCGAACAGCAATACGCCAGCATTGAAGTAGCGGCCGCCCTCGCCCATGCCGATCTTGCGCTGGCGCGCGCCTGATTTCTCGGGAAAGGCCATGACATAGTCGTCAACGGCGGCAAGCGCCTTGCCTTGAAAATCAAGGATGAAGAGTTCATCGACCGGCGCAACCGCCAGCACGTCGGCATCGAGATAAAGCAGGCGCTCGACATGGCCTGGTATATCCCGATCCATATAAAGCCGCGCCAGCGTGGCGGCGGACCAGCGGCCCCGCGCCTGGAGGCCGGCATCTGGCGTCTTATAGGGCAACACCCTGATCGCCATATCGTGAAGCCGCCCAAAATTATCGACCTCGGCGACCTCGTGCGGCTTGAGGTCGATGCCGAGAAGCAGGAACTCTACACCGGCATTCGTAAGATTGCGCTTGACGGAAAGCAGAGTGCAGCAGGCGGCCGGGAGCATGTTAACGTCAGAACAGACGATGACGGCACTCTGCTGCAAAATCCGGCCTCCCGAAGCGGCAAATTGAACTTGATGCCGGATATCTAGTTGGTTTGGCGTCCGCCCGCAACCGCAGACAGCCCGTGCGACCGGCGCTCGCCCTCACGTTTTGAATCGAAATTCAACGACTTGCGAGGCAAAGCTGAATCTATGCGGCAACGCTTTGAATCGGGATGTGAGCTATAACCGCAGCCAACGCATCAGCCCGAAATTCGTTTCCAATATTCGCCAATGCTGCAGGCAAAAAAGGCCCGCCGTCACCGGCAGGCCTTCGATCGATGTTACCGCCGTCCGTGTTACTTGCAGGCCGCGCAGAAGCGCTGGATGCGGCGGCAGGCTTCCTCAAGCAGATCTTCCGATGTCGCATAGGAGATGCGGAAATTTGGGCCGAGGCCAAAGGCGGAGCCGTGAACGACGGCGACACCTTCCGATTCCAGAAGCTCGGAAACGAAATCTTCGTCCGTCTCGATGACCTTGCCCGACGGTGCCGTTTTGCCGATCAGGCCGGCGCAGGACGGATAGACGTAGAAGGCGCCTTCCGGCACTGGGCAGACGATACCCTTGGCCTGGTTCAGCATGGAGACGACGAGGTCGCGGCGACCTTCGAAGATCTTCTTGTTCGCCGGGATGAAATCCTGGGTGCCGTTCAGCGCTTCGACAGCCGCCCACTGGGCGATCGACGTCGCGCCCGAGGTCTGCTGCCCCTGGATCATGTCCATGGCCTTGATGAGCTGGAGCGGGCCGGCGGCATAGCCGATACGCCAGCCGGTCATCGCATAGGCCTTGGAGACGCCGTTCATCGTCAGCGTGCGGTCATAAAGGCTGGGCTCGACCTCCACGGGCGTGACGAATTTGAAGTCGCCATAGGTCAGGTGCTCGTACATGTCGTCGGTCAGCACCCAGACATGCGGATGCTTCATCAGCACGTCGGTCAGCGCCTTCAGTTCGGCATGCGTATAGGCCGCGCCCGTCGGGTTGGACGGCGAGTTGAAGATGAACCACTTGGTCTTCGGCGTGATCGCCTTTTCGAGATCGGCAGGCTGGAGTTTGAAGTTATGCTCCTGGGTAGCCGAAACGAACACCGGCGTGCCGCCGCAGAGCGCCACCATCTCCGGATAGGACACCCAGTAGGGCGCTGGGATGACGACTTCATCGCCCGGGTTCAGCGTCGCCATGAAGGCGTTGAACAGGATCTGCTTGCCGCCGGTGCCGACGATCGTCTGTTCCCAGGAATATTCAAGGCCGTTCTCGCGCTTGAACTTGGCGGCGATCGCCTTGCGCAGCTCAGGGATGCCGGAAACCGGCGTATACTTCGTCTCGCCACGGTTGATCGCGTCGATGGCAGCTGTCTTGATATTGTCTGGCGTATCGAAATCCGGCTCGCCTGCGCCGAGGCCAATGACGTCGCGTCCTTTCGCTTTCAGCTCACGCGCTTTCTGGGAGACGGCGATGGTGGCTGAAGGCTTCACACGGGAAAGAGCATCGGCAAGGAAGGCCATGATATCGGTCCTATTGGTTGAAACGGGCAGAAAGCCGGGACCGGAGTTCTGCGGTTAGCTCTATGTCCAATGTATGACGGCATTTCAAGCGCAAAGGCGTGATGCCGGCAATGATTCTTATTGATCGTTTTGCCGCACTGGCAAACCGACCCGCTCTCCATTTCGGCGCGGCTTGCGGCGCACGGTCGAAGCGCTCCGCAGCCAAGCGCGCTTGCTGCGGGATTTAGCTCAGCCTAATCTTCCTCCCGATCCGATGCCGGCGCGTATCGGGCGTCAGGGAGGGCACGGTTAGAAATGACGGACGTCCGGGAATTGAACCACGCCGAAGCTCGGCAATATCAGTAGCAGACGACAGGCCAGGACATCGCTCGCCGCAACTACCTGAGCCTCGGTACGGCGATCCTGCCGCCACGAATAAGCCGTAACAAATGCAGCCCGCCGCCGCAATTCGGTCGCGAGGGCGCCGAGATCGAAGCTGCATCATTCGCTCATCCAAAATTGGTTATTGAGGGTAGGCCAATGTTTCTGGAAGATGAGTTCGCCATCGGGCGCATGCGCATGCGCCGGATCTCCATTTCATGTCTTGTCGCCATCACCGCCTTTGTCGCCTGCATCGCCGCGATGCTGGGACTTGCCTCCGCCGCTCGCGCCGAGACGCGGCAGGCATCCGGTCAGCTCGCCGCCTTTGTGCGGCCGAACGACGTCAATAGCGGTTCGCTGCTCTTTCCTTCGAAGGAGCCAGGCTTTTATGTCGAAGCGCCGCGGCTGAGGACCGACGTCGCAATCGATATCTCCGGCCCGATCGCCAGGGTGAAGGTGACCCAGCGCTTCCAGAACCCGAGCCAGGGCTGGGTCGAGGGCACCTACGTCTTCCCGCTGCCCGACAATTCGGCCGTTGACGCGCTGAAGATGCAGATCGGCGAACGCTTCATCGAAGGCCAGATCAAGCCACGCCAGGAAGCCCGCGAGATCTATGAGCAGGCCAAGGCCGAGGGCAAGAAGACGGCGCTGCTCGAACAGCAGCGGCCGAACATCTTCACCAACCAGGTCGCCAATATCGGCCCCGGCGAAGAGATCGTCGTACAGATCGAATATCAGCAGACGGTCCATCAGTCCGGCGGTGAATTCTCGCTGCGCTTCCCGATGGTCGTTGCGCCGCGCTATAATCCGGCGCCGATCGTCCAGACCGTCGAGTTCAACAACGGTGCCGGCTTCGCAACACCATCCGACCCGGTGGAAAATCGCGAGAAGATCGAAGCCCCGGTGCTCGACCCGCGGGAGAATGCCAGGATCAACCCCGTTTCGCTGACAATCAACCTTAAGGCCGGCTTCCCGCTCGGTGAGGTCAAATCCTCTTTCCACCACGTCGATATCCGGCAGGACGGCGATCAGGCGAGAACGATCAGCCTGAAAGGAGACGCGGTTCCTGCCGACAAGGATTTCGAGCTCACCTGGAAAGCCGCTCCGGGCAAGACGCCAAGCGCCGGCCTGTTCCGCGAAGCGATTGATGGCAAGACCTACCTGCTTGCCTTCATCACTCCGCCCACCACGCCGGATGCTCCAGTACCGTCAAAACGCGAGGTGGTCTTCGTCATCGACAATTCCGGCTCGATGTCCGGCCAGTCGATCGAACAGGCAAGACAGAGCCTGGCGCTTGCCATCTCCAGGCTCAACCCCGAGGACCGCTTGAACGTCATCCGTTTCGACGATACGATGACCGACTATTTCAACGGCCTCGTCGCCGCCACCCCCGATAACCGCGAAAAGGCCATCGCTTATATCAGGAGCCTGAACGCCGATGGCGGCACGGAAATGCTGCCGGCGCTCGAGGACGCGCTGCGCAACCAAGGCCCGATCGCAAGCGGAGCGCTGCGCCAGGTCGTATTCCTGACGGATGGCGCGATCGGCAACGAACAGCAGCTCTTCCAGGAAATCACCGCGAGCCACGGCGATGCCCGCGTCTTCACCGTCGGCATCGGCTCGGCGCCGAACACTTATTTCATGACCAAAGCCGCCGAGGTCGGCCGCGGCACCTTCACCCAGATCGGCTCGACCGATCAGGTGGCAAGCCGCATGAGCGAACTCTTCGCCAAGCTGCAGAACCCCGCCATGACCGATATCGCCGCGACCTTCGAAGGCATCGAAGCCGAGGATATCACGCCGAACCCGATGCCCGACCTCTATAGCGGCGAGCCTGTGGTTCTGACAGCGGAACTGCCGCAGGACAAGGCTGCCGGAAAGCTGCAGATCGTCGGCAAGACAGGCAACCAGCCCTGGCGCGTCGAGATGGATATCGCCAATGCCGCAGACGGCAACGGCATTTCCAAGCTCTGGGCGCGACGCAAGATCGACGATTTCGAGGCCCGCGCCTATGAGCGCCAGGATCCCGCCGCGCTCGACAAGGACATCGAAACGGTGGCGCTTGCCCTCCACCTCGTCTCGCGCGTCACCAGCCTGGTCGCCGTGGACGTCACGCCGTCGCGTCCGAACGAGCCGCTCGGCTCGGCGAAGCTGCCGCTCAACCTGCCCGAGGGCTGGGACTTCGGGAAGGTCTTCGGCGAAAATTCTGTCCCACCCGGCGGCGCAGAGCGCCACGGCGCGGCTGCGCCTGATGGAAGCGCCGAACCGCGAGAGGCCGCAGCCGCAACACAGGCTTTCGCCGCGTCGCCCGAGATCGCCAACCTGATGGCCGCTGCACCAACGGCGAAAGCCGCCACGCTGATCGCACAGAAGAGTTCGACCGTGAACCTGCCGCAGACGGCGACGCGCGCCGACGAGCAGATCATGCGCGGGCTGACCATGCTGCTGCTAGCGCTGGCGGCGGCGAGCGGGCTCGCCATCTGGCGCCGCCGCCTCAAGGGTCTCATCATGGCCGGAGCCAAGCGCAATGGTTTCTAGCAACAATCAGGAAGCGGCCGAATTCGAGCCGCTTCCGACCTATCTGGAACTCGCCATGACCGCCGCCACGGCGCACGACATGCCGAAGCCACGGAGGAGAAAGGGGTTCTTCCTCTGGCGTCTTTCGCCGATCGAAAAGACGATCGCCTTCGCCATCGCCGGTCTTGCCTTATATGGTCTGGCGCTGATCGGCGACGGTTTCCTGCTGAAGGCGAAGGCAGAAATCTCTCAGGTCCTGCTGAAGCGTGCTTTTGCCGCCGAACTGAGCGGCAAGGAGACGAAACCCTGGCCCTGGGCCGATTTCACCACGATGGCCAGGGTGCGTGCGCCGCGCCTCGGCAAGGACGCGATCGTGCTTTCCGGCGCATCCGGCGAGGCGCTCGCCTTCGGCCCGGCCTGGCTCGCCAATACACCGCAGCCGGGCGACGAGGGCACCTCCGTCATCGCCGCCCATCGCGACACCCATTTTCGCTGGCTGCAGTATATAAGGCCAGGCGATACGATCGAAGTTACCCGCCGCGACGGTAAGCTATTGACCTTCAAGGCCGGCCAAGGCCGCATTGCCCCCTGGGACGCGAGCGGCATCGACCCCGCCTCCGATGGCCGACGCCTCGTACTAGCCACCTGCTGGCCCTTCGATGCGACCGAACGCGGGCCGCTGCGCTACATCCTCGAAGCCGAACTGGTCGATGGTAACGCGACCGGCTCCGTTCAACCGGCAAACACAAAGCCGTTATTACAGACAGACTGAGGCTTGAAGCTCTGCCCTGCCCACTCCACGTTCCGGGTGGAGAGACGAGGGGAAGCAAATGACGAGAATATCCGCCTTCCATTTCGCCGCGACGCTGATTCTGTTTGGCGCCACATCGGCCAATGCGGCCGATAGCGTCAACACGCAGGGTCCTACGGTTCGCGTCGAAAAACTGGCCGGTGGTCTCGAACACCCCTGGGCGGTCGAAGTGTTGCCCGACGGCGCCTATCTCGTCACCGAGCGGCCGGGCCGCATACGTATCATCCGCAATGGCAAGCTTTCCGAGCCGATCGGCAACGTGCCCAAGGTCAATGCCCGCGGCCAGGGCGGTCTTATGGACCTGGCGCTTGCCCCGGACTTTGCCACGAGCAGAAAACTCTATTTCACCGCCGCCATCGCTGACAAGCAGGGCTCCGGCGCCGAGGCCTTCAGCGCGACGCTGTCTCCCGACGAAAAGAGGCTTCAGGCGGTCACGCCCATCTTTACCATGCGGCGCTTCACGTCAGGCAACATCCAATATGGCGCGCGCATCGCGATCGCCCGCGATGGCACGCTGTTCATCAGCGTCGGCGACCGCGGCGACCGCGACCGCTCGCAGGATTGGCAGGACGATGCCGGCTCGATCGTCCACATCAATGCCGACGGCAGCATCCCCGCCGACAATCCGTTCAAGGACGGCGGCAAGGCGCTGCCGGAGATCTGGTCGAAGGGCCACCGCAACCCGCAAGGCATCACCTTCGATGCGAAGGACGGCAAGCTCTACACCGTCGAACATGGGGCACGCGGCGGCGACGAGATCAATCAGATCGAAGCGGGCAAGAATTATGGTTGGCCGATCATCACCTACGGCCGTGACTATTCAGGCGCCGAGATCGGCGAAGGCACCGCCAAAAAAGGGCTGGAGCAGCCGCTGCACTATTGGGATCCTTCGATCGCGCCCGGCGCGCTCGCTGTCTATCGCGGCGCCATGTTCCCGGAATGGGACGGCGACTTCCTCGTCGCGGCGCTGAAATTCCAGCTGCTCTCGCGCATGCAGCGCGACGAGAGCGGCGCCTTCATCGCCGAGGAGCGCTTGTTCGAGGGCGACTACGGCCGCATCCGCGACGTCATTGTAGCGCCCGACGGCGCGCTGCTGATGCTGACGGACGAGGACGACGGCGCGCTGCTCAGGGTCTCGCGCGCTCAGGCCAACAACGGTTGAGCGGTCGCAGCGCGCCGCGCAATTCCTTGCGAATGACGAATTTCAGCCCGGACCAGATCTCGTCGACTGCGCAGACCTTCACATCGACCGGGCCCGTTGGCAGCAGGATCTCCCGCAGCACATCCTCGGTGATATCGGTGGGCACGCGTGAGCTCTTCTTCGGCCAGGAGATCCAGATCATGCCGTCGGGCTTCAGGACCCGGAACAGCGTCGGCGCCGCCGCTTCCAACACTATGCGCTCAGTCACAAATAGATGGACATAATCGAGCGCCCGCAAAAGAGTCTCGGGAAGCAGGCGGATGACTGAAGCAAAACCGCTGAAACCATTGATGTCGTCGATCGTTTCGGGAACACCGAGAAGAGCGGCAGCCTGCCCATGCGCAAGCCCGAGCTTCATGGCCAGCGGCGTACCGGAATAGCCTGCCATTCCGGATACCGCCATACCGCTCGCCGGCGTCTGTTTTTCGCGTTGCATGCCTCCACCTCCGCCATCAGCGCCAAGTCTTCGCCCTTGCCTAGAGGAAAGGCAACTGCTAACCGCTCGAACAGATCTCCCTTCCTCATCGAGGACGACATGACGCGCATTCAGGCGAACCTCCTCCTGTTGCTTGCAGCCGCCATCTGGGGCGGCGGCTTCGTCGCGCAGTCGACGGCGATGAAGGCGATCGGCCCCTTCTGGTTCATCGCCTTACGTTTTGCCGTCGCCACATTGGCCGTCTTGCCTTTCGTTCTTCTGGAAGTGCGCAAGGCAAAGGTGAAAACCAGCGCGCGCCATGCCAAGCTCTATATCCTCACCGGCCTTGCCCTTTTCAGCGGCGCCGCCACCCAGCAGGTCGGCCTGCAGACGACGACGGTGACGAATTCCAGCTTCATCACTGGCCTCTATGTCGTCTTCGTGCCGCTCATTGCCGTGTTTTTCCTGCGCCGTGCCCCGCATTGGATCATCTGGCCGGGCGCGCTGATGGCGTTCGCCGGCATCTATCTCCTGTCCGGCGGTCATCTCTCGGCGCTCACCTCAGGCGATCTCCTGACCGTGGCCTGCGCCGCCTTCTGGGCGATCCAGATCACCCTTGCCGGCATGACCGTCTCCGAGAGCGGAAGGCCGCTCGCGCTGGCCGCCACGCAATTTGCCGTCACCACGGCCTGCGCGTTAGCCGTTGCCGCAGCGGTCGAACCGATCAGCCTTTCGGCGATTTGGGCCGCAGGACCTGAGATCCTTTATGTCGGCATCTTCTCGTCCGGCTTGGCCTTCGTGCTGCAGGTGATTGCCCAGCGCTACACGACTCCGTCGCAGGCGGCGATCTTCCTTTCGTCCGAAGCGCTCTTCGGCGCATCGCTCGCAGCCCTGATTCTCGGTGAGTCGATGCCGGCCACCGGATATACAGGTTGTGCGCTAATGTTTATCGCTATGCTTGTAGTCGAGATCGTGCCCGGCTTTGCTCGCCGCCGCCTGTCAGCCGCCTGAACATGCGTCCAAATATGGGTGGACGCCGAATTCAAAAAAATTTTTAGGGAACTCGCTAGCCCGTTTACGTTGTATTTTTGGCAAAATCTGCCCGAAACTTACATTGCGGGCGATATAAATCGTTAATCATCTCCCATTCACGACGGAAATTTTGCGTTTTTGCGCAAACCAGACGCGGGCAGCAGTGTGCCCGGAAGGACACGTTAAAAAACTTTTGCTTGCCAAAATCCCTTAAACGCAGCACTCTCAGCGCGTTCGGGCATTTTGCGAGCATGGGAAGTCCTTAAGTATTTGCGCGCCGGGAACGCTAATATTCCGGTCAGCCGGTTCCAAACAAAGCAGGCGAAAGTCCTGCTTGGAGCAGGCCGAGGTAGAGGGGACCTTTTTCTCAAATTTCAAGACTTGCCTGCCAACGCCTCCCGCAAGGAGGCAATGCTATGATGCTGCCCGTGTGGATGGCGGGCAGAGAGAAAAGGACCTGACGCATGGCCGAGACTGGCACTGTAAAATTCTTTAATACCGACAAGGGCTTCGGCTTCATCAAGCCGGACCGGGGCGGCGCCGATATCTTCGTTCACATTTCTGCCGTACAGGCCTCCGGGCTGGCCGGTTTGACGGAAAACCAGAAGGTAAGCTTCGACACGGAGCCGGATCGCCGCGGCAAGGGCCCCAAGGCCGTCAATCTGCAGATTGCCGGCTGAGCCCTTAACAAGGCTGTCGAATTCGAGTTGAAGCCCGGCAGCAATGCCGGGTTTTGTCGTTCAGCCTTCGTTCAGCCAGGAATCTTTAGGACTGACACCATCGAGAAGGAACCGGCGTTCGGTTTCCGAGATTAGGACTTGATGCTTATGAACAGGCTCGCCAAAACTCTTCTGCTGACGGCAACGGCTGCCGCGCTTTCTCTCTCCGTCGTCGGCGAGGCCTCGGCCGGTGACCACCACTGGCGCCATCATCACAACAACGATGCCCTCGTCGGTGGCGCTGTCGGTCTCGCCACCGGTTTGATTGTCGGCTCGGCTATCGCCAACGCCAATAATGGCCCTGTTTATGACGAACCCCGCTACATCGACCCGCCGTACGAGCCAGAATATTACGAGCCGGCTCCGGTCTATCGCGCTCCGCGCCGCGTCTATGTCGAGCAGCCGCAATATGTTGAACAGCCTAGATATTATGCGCCTGCGCGCGCGTCGGTGGAGCCCTGGTCACCGCAATGGGAGCGTTATTGCTCCTACCGCTACCGCTCCTTCGATCCCCGCAGCGGCACCTATATCGGCAATGATGGCCGCAGTCACTTCTGCACCGCCGGCTGATCTGCCAACACGTCATCGCGAAGCGCCGCTCTCCAGCGGCGCTTTTGTTTTTGCCTCGTTCAGCCCGCCTTCTTCTCCCAGGGCATCGCCCGCAACTCGGCATCCGGCTCGAAATCGGTCGAGACGCTGACCGCGCGCCATGCCCGATCGGCCTCGATGCGTGCCGCATCCGCCTTCTCGACATTGCGCACAGCATCGCTGCCGAGCAGCAACCGGAGCGGCGGTTGGTCGAGACCGGCAATGTGAATGACGACGGCGGCCGCTTTGGCAGGATCGCCAGGTTGACGGCCGTCATATTCACGTTGGAAGCGCACCGTGGCGCCGACCGTTTCCGCATAGTCCGCGCGCCCCTCGGCCAGCACCGTCGAGGCACCGGCGAAATCAGTTCTGAAACCGCCGGGTTCGACCACTGTCACCTTGATGCCGAATGGCGCGACTTCCTTAGACAACACCTCCGAAAAGCCCTCGACTGCAAATTTGGCTGCCGAATAGGCGCCACGTCCGGCCGGTCCGATACGGCCGCCGACGGATGAGAACTGGATGATATGGCCCGCACCCTGTTCGCGCATCAGGGCGATCACCGCCTTGGTCATGATAACAGTACCGAAGAGGTTGGTCTCGACCTGGGCTCGGAAATCGGCGAGGCTGGTATCCTCGATCGGACTGACATTGCCGTAGCCGGCATTGTTGACAAGCACGTCGATGCGGCCGAACCGCTTCACGCCAGCTTCCACCGCGGCAGCTGCCGCTTCCTCGTCGGTCACGTCGAGCGCCAGCGTCAGCACCTGATTGCCATATTGTTCGGAAAGATCCGCAAGCCGGGCAGGATCGCGCGCCGTCGCCACCAGATTGTCGCCGGCGGCCAGAACCGCCTCCGCCAGCGCCCGGCCGAGACCACGCGAACAGCCTGTAATCAACCACACCTTCGACATCGGAAACCTCTCCTTGATTGGTTCCCCGAGCATGTAGGTCCTATTGTTCCCGATCGAAAGAAGGTACCAGAATGATCTATACACACCTCGAGGTAACTGAAGTGGCCGGCGACATATTCGATTTCTGCTGCAACATGACTGACGAGCAGGATGCACGGGCGCGCGCCTTGATAGAACGGGCGGCGGCGAAATGGCCACTGCGCATCCTGCACGCACTATCGGATGCCGGCGCACCCTTACGCTTCTCGCGCCTCATGGAGCGGATCGAGGGCATCAGCCAGAAAGTGCTGACGCAGACGCTGCGCACCCTCGAAAGCGACGGCCTCATTATTCGCACCCTCTATCCCGAGATTCCACCGCGCGTTGAATATGAATTGACGCCGCTTGGCCGCGACCTCCTCATGCAGGTCGTCACTCTCTGGCGTTGGATCGTGGAGCGCCTGGATGAGTTCGATTCGCGCAAGGCCGTGAAGCTGACGGCAACGGACAATTAGGCCGGAATACGGATCGTTGCCCGCAAGCCCCCGAGCGGGCTGTCGCCCAGCGTGACGTTGCCGCCATGGCTGCGAGCAAT
The DNA here is from genome assembly GCF_014193135.1 of Rhizobium sp. BK049. NCBI lineage: Bacteria > Pseudomonadati > Pseudomonadota > Alphaproteobacteria > Hyphomicrobiales > Rhizobiaceae > Rhizobium > Rhizobium sp. BK049. Next base: position 107,472 of record NZ_JACHYV010000022.1, on the reverse strand, counting down.
ATCGCGGGCAATCGCAAGACCGAGGCCGGTGCCGGATGCATCCAGGTTGCGCGCTGCGTCCAGCCGGAAGAACGGCTTGAACACGTCCTCGCGATTCTTTTCCGGAATGCCCGGCCCGTCATCATCGAAGATAATAGTCAGCCACTTGGCATTGTGCTTGGCCTCGATGTCGAGCCTATTGGCATAACGGCGCGCGTTCGAGGCAAGGTTGGTGACGAGACGCGTGAACGCATTCGGCCTGACGGAAATGTCGTCGTCGCCTTCGATCGTATAGCTGAACTGCTTACGATGCAGGACGAAATCGGATTCCAGCTTGGCGAAGATCTCGCTGAGCTTCAGCTCGCCGACATCCTCTTCGACCTCGCCGCGGGCGAAGGCCATGTAGGCCTCCAGCATCGTCTGCATATCATTGACGTCGTCGTTCAGGCCATGCAGGTCGGGATTGTCGCCGGCGAGCGCCAGTTGCAGCTTGAAGCGGGTGAGAATGGTGCGCAGATCATGGCTGACGCCGGAAAGCATCGCCGTACGCTGCTCGATCTGCCGCTCGATGCGTTCACGCATCAGAATGAAGGCAAGGCCGGCGCGCCTGACCTCGTCGGCGCCTCGCGGATAGAAATTGTCGGGCTTCTGCCCTTTGCCGAAGCTTTCGGCAGCCCGCGCCAGCATCAGGATCGGCCGGATCTGCCCGCGCAGGAAGAGAATCGAAATGCCGATCAGCACCAGCGACGTGCCGACCATCCAGACGATGAAGATGTGGGTGTTGGAGGCATAGGTCTGACTGCGTTTGGCCAGCACCCGCAGGATCTTGTTCTCGAGCTTGATCCGGATTTCGACGAGGTTCGAGTTGCCAACCGTGTCGATCCAGAAAGGCCGGTGAATCTCGTCGGTGATCTCATCGCTGAGGATGCCGTCAAGGATCGAGAAGAAGGGCTTGACGCGCGGCGGCGGCAGATCGCCGTCCGGCTCAATCGAAATCTGCAGGTTAAGCTGATCGCGCGCGATGCGGATGATCTCGCTATAGTCGGAATTCTGCGGATAGGTCTCGACGATCTCGATGATGGCGGCGATGTCGCGGGTGACGGCGAGCGACAGGCGCTCGGTCACCATTTGCCAGTGACGCTCCATGAAGACGGCGGCGACGACGGATTGCAGCAGCACCATCGGGATGATGATGATCAGCAGCGAGCGCGCGTAGAGCCCGGTGGGCAATCGGCGCCGCAGCCAGCGGACGATCCAGCGCCAGCCCGCCGCCGGAGCGCGGTCTTCCCGCCGCAAACTGTCCATTGTCACCATCGTCGGTCCCGGCCGTTCAGAGCGCGATACGGGAAAGTGTGAACCGTCCTCCGCATCATGCTCCACTTCTCAAATCTAGTCGATGCTCAGCCTGTATCCGATGCCGCGCACCGTCTGCAGCCAGACGGGATTGGCCGGATCCTCCTCGATCTTGCGCCTGAGCCGGTTGATCTGCACGTCGATCGTCCGCTCGCCGACCTCTGTGTCATTGCCGATCAGTTCGTGACGGGGGATGGTGTCACCGGCGCGGCGCGCAAAGAGCAGCATGATTTCCTGTTCGCGATCGGTAAGCCGGATCACCTCGCTGGCTTTCTTCAGCTCCTTGCGGGTCAGGGAGAAAGTGTAGGGCCCAAACATGACCTGTTCGATCTTCAGCCCCTCACCGTTGGCGTTGCGGCGCAGGATATTGTTGATGCGCAGGACCAGCTCGCGCGGATCGAAGGGTTTGGAGAGATAATCGTCGGCGCCGGCCTCAAGGCCTTCGATGCGATTGCCCGATTCCGCCAGCGCCGTCAGCATGATAATCGGCACGTTCTTGATGGCGCGAAGCCCGCGGGTGACGTCGATGCCGGATTCGCCCGGCATCATCACATCCATGATGATGAGATCGAAATCGAGACCGGCAAGTTTGCGCTGCGCCTCGGCGCCGTCGGCCGCGACAGTGACGCGAAAGCCGTTCTCCGCGAGATAGCGATTGAGCAGCGCGCGGATACGGGAGTCATCGTCGACCACCAGCAGATGCGCCGCATCGTCGGAAATACCTGTCTTGACCGCCATTCACTCCGCCTTCTTTCTATCCCGCATGCCTCCAAGGAAGGCCTTCACGCCCTCCCTCACCTGCGCAGAGGCTCCTTCGAATGCCCGCTCAATGCGGCGCGATTGCGGCTCTGCAAGGGCAAGCGCCAGCTCGCGCCCCGATTTCGTCGGATAAAGCTTGCGCTGCCGCCGATCCTCAGGACCGGCCACCTGGCGAATATAGCCCGAATCGATCAGCTGTTTCAGCACCCTTGCAAGACTCTGCTTGGTGATCTTCAGTGTGTCGAGAAGATCAGCAACCGTCATGCCGGGATTGCGGTTGACGAAATGCACGACGCGGTGATGCGCCCGTCCGAAGCCGCTCTTTTCGAGGATGGCGTCAGGATCAGAAACGAAGTCGCGATAGGCGAAGAAGAATAGTTCGATCATCTCGAAATCGATACCGCCTGTATCCTCCATTGGCGTGGCCAACGGCTCCGGCTTGCCTGCTTTGGGACCGGTCTGTCGTGACACTCCACATTTCCTTTCTCGTTGCGCGCGTTGCGGGAAACTTCCGCATACATAGGTCAGTATTATTGACGTAAATTTACGCGGCTACCAGCTTCACCGAACTTCGTGGGAGCCCGAGCTTATTTCGCAATTTCCCTGATATTTCTTTGGTAACCAAGGTCCGCCCGGAACTTCCGACGCAATAAGCAATTCCCCCGACGTCTTGGATAAAACGTAATGGGGACAACAATCAACAGGCATGGCGAGTGAAGCCCCGGCGGAGGTTTGGAATGGCTTCAAAGGCGGGAGGAGGATTGCGCGAACGAGGCGGCCTGCCGACCGCCTCCTTTCACAGTTGCCGATGATCTTATTGATAGACGTAGACAATCCGGCGCGTACCTGGATCGACGAGGACGGGCCGGTCGTTGATCCTTGTGTAGCGATATTCGTAATCCGGAATGGTCTGGAAAGTCACGTCGGCAGGCACTTCCGCGCCGACGACCACATCGCCGCCAAGCCGCACCGTCTCGGTCGGATTGGTCTCGATATAGGTCCGCACCGTCTCCGGCGGAGTGATCGTTTCGACAGCTCCAACCGGCCCGATCAATTCATCGCCCGGCGCCGGTTGCGGGTCGGCCGGGACAACGCTGGCAGTCGATTCGTAGGTCACCACGGGAACGCCGATCTCGGCGCGATGCTGCTCGACGATAACCTGGTTGCCGCCGTAGTCCATCTGCAGATAATCCGCATAGACCCAGCCGCGCATGCCGTTGACGTCGACACGGCACCAGCGGCTACCTTCGATGCAGCCGTCGAGCACCGCGGTCGAACCGCGGGTGGCAAGGCCGACCGCCGGATATTGCGGGCCTGGACCTGCGCGGACATTGAGATCGTTGACCGTGGTCGCCACCATCTCCGCCTGCGCCAGACCGCCGCTCGCCAGGAGCACGGCTCCAGCCAACAGGATGTTTCTCTTCAAGGTCATGTGAGCGTCTCCTTGGTTTCGATGGCCGGACAACGCGCGGCGTTCCACGATGTTCCGACGCGCCCCGCCGGGGCAAAACGGCCCCTCCAGATACGCCCTCACAAGCAATTGAAAAATTAGAATAAAACTTGATTTCGTCGACGGGCCGAACGGCGGAAGAGACCTATAAACTTGTGTTGCAGTCGGTCTTGCTGCCGTGAAACACGCGTCAAAGCAGAAGATTTGGGCTGTCCTCGCCGCCGTTTCGGACTATACCCTGAGCACCCGAGACACCCAAGCGAGGCACTTATGGGCATGCTCCAGGCCGGCATCATTCCGGTGACACCCTTTCAGCAGAACTGCACGGTCTTCTTCGATCCCGATACCCAGGAAGGCGTCGTCGTCGATCCGGGCGGCGACGTGCCGCTTATCCTTCAGGCGATTGAGAAAAGCGGCCTGACCATCAAGGAAATCTGGCTGACGCACGGTCATCTCGACCATGCCGGCGGCGCCGGGGAGTTGAAGGAAGCCCTCGGCGTCGACATAGTCGGCCCGCATCAGGATGACCTGCCGCTGCTGCAGCGCATCGAGACCCAGGCCGCGACGTACGGCATATCAGGATTGCGCAATGTTCTGCCGGACCGCTGGCTGAAGAACGGCGACAAGGTCTCCTTCGGCGCCCACGAATTCGAGGTCTATCACACGCCCGGCCATGCCCCCGGCCACGTGATCTATTTCAACCGCGCACAGAATTTCGCCCATCTCGGCGACGTGCTCTTCAACGGCTCGATCGGCCGCACCGACCTGCCTGGCGGCAATCATCAGCAGCTGTTGGATTCGATCCGCGACAAGGTCCTGCCGCTTGGCGACGACGTCGGCTTTATCTGCGGCCATGGGCCCGGCAGCCGCATCGGTGACGAACGGCGAAGCAATCCGTATCTGCAGGAAATCAGGCCTCGTTGAGCATCCGATGCAGACACATCAGGCACCCGGCAAAATGGTGTGAGCCCATGCTCACATCATCTTCCTGCCGTTCGGCACCGGCTGTTCGACCGCCGCAAGCACGATCGCGCCATTCTCGTCCTCGAATCCCAGCGTCAGCACTTCCGAACGGAACGGACCGATCTGCCGGGGCGGGAAATTGACGACGCCGAACACCTGCCGGCCGATCAGGGTTTCCGGCGTATAATGCACGGTGATCTGCGCCGAGGATTTCTTGATACCGATCTGAGGGCCAAAATCGATGAGCAGCTTGAAAGCCGGCTTGCGCGCCTCCGGAAAAGAGCTGGCTTCGATGATCGTACCGACACGGATGTCGACACGCTCGAAATCGGCGTAGCTGATCTCTTCCGCCATGTGCATCTCCGTCAGCCGGCCAGTTCCTCGGCCCGCTTGCGCGCTGCCGCAAGCGCCTTATCGAACAGGGGCTGCATGCCGTTCTCCGCCATCAGAACGGCGAGCGCCGCCGCCGTCGTGCCGCCGGGAGACGTCACATTCTGCCGCAGCCGCGAAGCATCGTCGGGGGACTGGTGCAAGAGTTCACCAGCCCCCGCGACCGTTTCCCGCGCAAGACGCATGGCGAGGTCCGCCTGCAGGCCGAGCTTTCGGCCTGCCTCCGCCATACATTCGACGAGATAGAATACATAAGCCGGGCCGCTGCCGGAAAGCGCCGTCACGGCATCGATATCGGCCTCCGCAGGCACCCATTCGACCGGGCCGGAGACGCTGAGAAGGGCATGGACGCGTTTGCGTTGCGGATCGCTGACTCCTGAATTGGCAAAGGCCCCGGTCACACCGCGGCCGACCATAGCCGGCGTGTTCGGCATGGCTCGCACCATGGCGGCTTTGCCGAGATGTTTTTCGAGAAAACCGAGCGTCTTGCCGGCTGCCACCGAGACGACGACCGTCGCCGGCCCGACGGCGCTCTTCACATCAGGCAACACCGTCTCCATCACCTGCGGCTTGACTGCGAGAAACAAAACGCTCGCCTTCAATTCCGTAGGGATCGCGGTCAGATGCGTCGCGCCGGCTTCCTTGATCGTCGCCAGCATCGCCGATGAAGGGCCTGGATCCACAACAATGACGGCGGAGCCCGGAACGCCGCTCTTCAGCCAGCCGGAGAGCATGGCTCCGCCCATGTTTCCGGCGCCAATCAGTACGACGGGATTTGCCGGGGATAACGCCTTCGCCGGCATCTTATGCCTCGCCTACCGTTTCGAACAGCACGGCTTCCATCGCCTTAGCCGCGTCCATGCCGGACCAGACAACGAACTGGAATGCCTGGAAATAGGCTTCGCATGTGTCGAGCGCACTGGAAAGCAGCACCTCTACCTGGCGATTGGTCGGCTCCGCGCCGCCTGCAAGCAGCAGCGACTGCCTGAAGATGACGACATCTTCCTGACGCCAGAGATCGAAATGACCCATCAGGACCTGCCCGTTGATCGCCGAGAGCAGCTTGACCACCTCGTTGACCCTAATGTCGGGGACTTTGATATCGAAAGCGCAGCCAAGATGCAGCGCCTCGAATTCCTCCATCCAGGAAAAGGAAACATGATAGTCCGCCCAGCGTCCCTCGACCGTCATCGCGATCTCGTCCTCGCCGGATCGCTCGAACGACCAGTCGTTGTTGGAGGCCACGTACTCGATCATATCGACCGGGTTCGACTGACGCTCGACTTCCAATTCCATCAGGTTCATGCAGCACCTTCTTGACCGGAACGAATGCGGCTTAGCTTGGGATACGAACACAAGAAAGACACACGCAATACCGGAAACCACCATCGGATGATCGTTGAACCGCTGCCAGACTTAACGCAGATAACCTGCCCGGAGCTTACCAAGTCGCTTCGAATCATCATTTAAAATCAGTGTATAATGACCCTTGCCACCTGCCAGCCCCCAGAAGGGAAAATAGGGCAGGCCTGCTGTGGAAAGCACTTCGAAACTCAATTCAGAAGGGAGAATAAGCGACTCTGCGTATTGGCTTTTTTGGCAGTGTCCACAGGTGGAAAACTCACCTGGAATTTTTTGTGACAGATGCGGCGTGTGGCATGAAGGCAACGCCGCATCTGCACCTAGCTGGATTTAGTGGCCCTCGCTGGCGAGCTTGGCCTCCAACGCCGCGATACGGGCGGCAAGCGCCTCGTTCTCATCGCGCGCCTTGATCGCCATCTCTCGCACGGCCTCGAATTCCTCGCGCTTGACGACGTCCATGCTGTTCAGCCAACGCTCGGCCTGGGCGTTGAAAGCCGTCTCGATCTCCTTGCGGACGCCCTGCGCGGCACCTGCCGCATCGGTCATCAGCTTGGCGAACTCGTCCATGATGCGGTTCGTTCCGGTCGTCATGGCGTTTTTCTCCCTTCGTATAAGGTGAATTCAGCCCTTCGGGGCCTCGAAGATTGAGGTAGGGCTTCGCCACCCGCGATGCAAGCGCTTTGCGCGGGATAGCCTTATCCTGAAGCGGGCAGCCGAGGCGCGATCACGAACAATGCACTTGACCGTCCGGGATCGCGGCGGCATGTTCCGCCGACCTCAACGGATGGGAAAACCTTGCCGACAGCAGCCAATCTCCTTGCGATCATGCCTTTCCCGGACATCGATCCGATCGCTTTTTCGATCGGTCCGTTGGCGATTCACTGGTACGGCCTGGCATACGTCGCCGGCATCCTGCTTGGCTGGGCCTATGCGCGCCGCCTCGCCGCCAACGACAGTCTCTGGCCGGGCAATAGATCGCCGATGACGAAGACGCAGCTCGACGATTTCATCGTCTGGGCCGCCCTCGGCGTCGTGCTCGGCGGCCGTCTCGGCTATATCTTCTTCTATGACCTCCCCGCTGTCCTGCGCGATCCCATCCGCGCAGTCGAAATCTGGAACGGCGGCATGTCCTTCCACGGCGGCCTGACCGGCACGACGATTGCCATGATCATCTTTGCTCGCCGCAATGCCATTCCGATCTGGAGCCTGTTCGATATCGTCGCCGCCGTCGTTCCCTTCGGCCTGTTCTTCGGCCGCATCGCCAATTTCATCAACGGTGAGCTCTGGGGCCGGCTGACCGACGTCCCCTGGGCCGTGGTTTTCCCGACCGGCGGGCCCTTCGCCCGCCATCCGAGCCAGCTCTACGAGGCCGGCCTTGAGGGCATTGTTCTGCTCCTGGTGCTTGCCGCCCTCGTCTACGGCATGCGTGCGCTGAAAAGCCCTGGCTTCATCACGGGCGTCTTCGTCTGCGGTTATGCACTGTCGCGCATCTTCGTCGAGTTCTTCCGAGAGCCGGACGCCCAGCTCGGTTACCTCCTCGGCACGAACTGGCTGACCATGGGTATGGTCCTCTCCTCCCCGATGATCCTGCTCGGCCTCTGGGCGATCCTGCGGGCCCGCCGCCAGGCCGCGCCGCAGCTCTAAACCGGCAGGACGCGCGACATGACCACCGCTCTAGGCGAAAAGATCAAGGCGATCATCCAGGCCAACGGCCCGATCAGCGTCACCGACTATTTCTCGCTCTGCCTCGCCGATCCCGAGCACGGCTATTACCGCACCCGAGAACCCTTCGGCCGGTCCGGCGATTTTGTCACCGCGCCCGAAGTCAGCCAGATCTTCGGCGAGATGATCGGCGTCTTCGTCGTCCATGCCTGGCAGCGCCACGGCACGCCGGCAGATGTGCGCCTTGTCGAGATCGGGCCTGGCCGCGGCACGATGATGGCGGATATGCTGCGTGTCATCGCCCGCATCGCCCCGCCGCTGTTTGACACGATGGGCGTGCATCTCGTCGAAACCAGCGAGCGCCTGCGCGACGTCCAGAGCCAGACACTCGAAGCTTATGGCGAAAGGATCGCGTGGCACGGTGGCTTCGATGAGGTCCCGCCCGGCTTCACGCTGATTGCCGCCAACGAATTGTTCGACGCAATCCCGATCCGACAGTTCGTCCGCACGCAAACGGGTTTCCGCGAGCGCATGGTCGGGCTTGACGCCGATGGCGAACTGACCTTTGCCGCAGGTGTCGCGGGCCTCGATCCGGCCCTACTGCCGGAACCGGTGCAGAACCTGCCGCTCGGCACGCTCTTCGAGATCTCACCCGCCCGCCAGGCCGTGATGATGGCGATCTGCGAGCGGCTGCGCGCCTTCGGCGGCACGGCGCTGGTCGTCGACTACGGCCATCTCGTCACCGGCTTCGGCGATACGCTGCAGGCGGTGCGCATGCATGAATTCGACCCGCCGCTCGCCCATCCCGGCGAAGCTGACCTGACGAGCCATGTCGATTTCCAGCAGCTCGCCGAGACGGCACTGACGGCCGGCCTCCATCTGAACGGCGCCCTGCACCAGGGTGACTTTCTGACCGGCCTCGGCATTCTCGAACGCGCCGCAGCCCTCGGGCGTGACCGCGAGCCGCAGACCCAGCAGGTCATTCAATCGGCGGTCGACAGGCTTGCCGGCGCCGGTGAGGGCCGGATGGGTGAACTCTTCAAGGTGATGGCGGTCTCCCATCCTGCCGTCGATCTCATGCCCTTTCGCCCGGTGGATTGACAGGGCGCACGCGGCTGAGCCAACATCCGCGCGAAACAGGAACTTGAAGCGCGCCGCAGACGCGATGCGCTCGGGACAAAACAAACCCCTCGAAAACCCGGAATTACAGATGCAGGACGCGGCCTCTCCCGCACCGATCCAAAGCCCGCTGCTGAACGAAGCGACGGGCGGCACCATCCGCCACGGTTATTTCACCCGGGCCGGCGGTGTTTCCGAAGGGATCTATCGCGGTCTCAATGTCGGCCTCGGCTCCAACGACGAGCGCCGGAACGTCATGGAAAATCGCCGCCGCGTCGCCGCCTGGTTCGACCTGCCGCTCGAGCGGCTGGCAACTGTTCATCAGGTGCATTCGCCCGACGTCGTGACGATTGGCGCCGATTACGACGGCGCCCGCCCCGACGCCGACGCGATGGTGACGGCAGTTCCCGGCATTGCGCTTGGCGTGCTGGCCGCCGATTGCGGTCCGGTCCTCTTTGTCGATCCCGAAAATCGCGTCATCGGCGCCGCCCATGCCGGCTGGAAGGGCGCGCTGACCGGTGTTCTCGAAAACACCATTGCGGCCATGGAAGCCCTGGGGGCCGATCGCGCCAGCCTACTGGCCTGCCTCGGCCCCTCGATCAGTCAGGCGAGTTACGAGGTCGGGCCGGAATTCGTCGATCGCTTCGTCGCCGAAAATCCGGACTACGAACGCTTTTTCACGCCGTCCGCAACGCCGGGCCGCGCCATGTTCGATCTACCGGCGCTGACGATCGACAGGCTGACGCGGGCTGGTGTGCAGGCCGAAAACCTCGGGCTCTGCACCTATCCGGATAGCGAGCGCTTCTTTTCCTATCGCAGGACGACACATCGCAACGAGCCGGACTACGGCCGCCAGATTTCAGCGATATCAATCAGGGAGACTTGAGCAGAATGGCACTGCATTTCGAAAAGGCCGAGTTCGCAAGCCGGCTGGCACGCCTCACCGAGAAGATGAAGGAAGAAAAGCTCGACGCCCTGCTGCTCTTCGCCCAGGAAAGCATGTATTGGCTGACCGGCTACGACACCTTCGGCTACTGCTTTTTCCAGACGCTGGTCGTCAAGAGCGACGGTACGATGGCGCTGATCACCCGCTCGGCCGATCTCCGCCAGGCCAAACACACTTCGATCCTCGAAGACATCCACATCTGGGTCGACAGGGTCAATGCCGATCCGACGCTCGACCTGAAGAACCTCCTGGTCGAGATGGATCTGCTCGGCGCACGCATCGGCGTGGAATATGATACGCACGGGATGACCGGCCGCATCGCCCGCCTGCTCGACGCGCAGTTGACCACTTTCGGCCAGATCGTCGACGCCTCCTATCTCGTCAGCCGTCTTCGTCTCGTCAAGAGCCCGACGGAAGTCGCCTATGTCGAGCGCGCTGCCGCTCTCGCGGACGACGCGCTCGACGCCGCAATCCGGCTAACGAAACCGGGCGCCGACGAGGCCGATATCCTCGCCGCCATGCAGGGTGCGGTCTTTTCCGGCGGCGGCGATTATCCCGCCAACGAGTTCATCATCGGCTCCGCTGCCGACGCCCTGCTCTGCCGCTACAAGGCCGGCCGCCGCAAGCTCGACGCCAACGACCAGCTGACGCTGGAATGGGCCGGCACCTATGCGCATTATCATGCCGCCATGATGCGCACGATCGTCATCGGCGAGCCGATGCAACGCCATCGAGAGCTCTACAATGCCTGCCGCGAAACCATTGAGGCGATCGAGACCGTGCTGAAGCCCGGCCACACCTTCGGCGACGTCTTCGACATCCATGCCAGGATCATGGACGAGCGTGGCCTTGCCCGACACCGGCTGAATGCTTGCGGTTATTCGCTCGGCGCCCGCTTCTCGCCCTCCTGGATGGAGCACCAGATGTTCCATGTCGGCAATCCGCAGCCGATCGAGCCGAACATGTCGCTCTTCGTGCACATGATCATTGCCGATTCCGATACCGGCACGGCAATGACGCTCGGACAGACCTACCTGACGACGGCGGATGCGCCGCGCACACTTTCCCGTCATTCGCTCGATTTCATCGGCCTTTGAAGACCGGGACTGACCGGTGAGAATCCGGAATTGACAGAGGACCATCCCCGCCCGCATAAATCCGGGCGGGTTGATACGATTGTGGGAAGGACGGATCACGGGATGACGCGAGCTGCGACTGTGCCCACGCTCCTGTTCGTCATGGCTCTGCTGACCGCCTGCAACACCACCGACGCGCTGACGCCGCAAGTCGGCATCGGCGAATCCTCCGGAACTCCGCCGTCAAGTCCGGTGACGCAGGGCGAGGCAGAACGTCTGGCCGGCACCCGCCAGCCGGTTTTTGCCGGGAGCACACAGCCGAGTGGCTATCATCCGGCCTATGATCAATCGCAAAGAACCTATCGACCCGGCAGCGGCGCGCCCCCGACGACGATGCAGGAGCAGGCAGACGCGCTGTCGAGGAACGGCTCCTCGCCCGCCGCCTCCGCTCCAATCAAGGGACAGGCGCTGCCGCCGGCTGCCGCCGGCGCCGGATCGCCAACACAGCCCGGCCAGCGGCTTGACGCGCAGCAACCGCAGCAGACCGCTGCCCTCACCCCCGGGACATCATCCGCGCGCGGCAATACCGTGCGCTTCCTGCCGATCATCGGGGCCCCGGTGCAAGCCGTGACTCCGCTCTCGCGCCAGCTCGGCGCCGAGGCGCGCGCCCACGGCCTTTCAATCAAGAGCTCGAACGACACGAGCAGCGATTACATCCTCAAAGGTTATCTCTCTGCCTTCAGTGACGACGGCAAGGTCACCGTCGTCTACGTCTGGGACATTCTCGACGGTGGCGGCGCCCGCCTGCACCGCATCCAGGGGCAGGAAAGCGTACCGACGGCCGCCGCCGACCCTTGGGCGGGTGTCCCGGCTTCGGTGATGCAGCAGATCGGCTCGAAAACCATCGCGGAATTCACCTCCTGGCGGCAAACTCAGGGCGGTTAGTCACAAACTTTTTGCAAATATGAAAGTCTGTGGCGCCTTTGCCCTTGCATTCACTGGGAAGCTGACTAAAAAGCGCGGCTATCAGCGCATAACAGGCGGACCAAAATGAAGGTTTTCGCAGGCAATTCGAACCGGCAACTCGCCGAAGCGATCTGCAACTATCTCAATGTTCCTTTGGGAAGAGCCAGTGTCCGAAGGTTTGCCGACCAGGAAATCTTCGTGGAAATCCAGGAAAACGTGCGCGGCGAGGACGTTTTCCTCGTGCAGCCCACCGCCTTTCCCGCCAACGACCACCTGATGGAACTGCTGATCATGATCGACGCCATGCGTCGTTCGTCGGCACGCCGCATCACCGCCGTTCTTCCCTATTTCGGCTATGCCCGTCAGGACCGCCGCGCATCCGGCCGCACGCCGATCTCCGCCAAGCTGGTTGCCAACCTGATTACCGAAGCCGGCGCCGATCGCGTCATGACGCTCGATCTCCATGCCGGTCAGATCCAAGGCTTCTTCGATATACCCACAGACAACCTCTTCGCCCTGCCCGTGCTGACGCGCGACATCAAGAGCCATTATGACCTCAGCAATGTCATGGTCGTCTCGCCGGACGTCGGCGGCGTGGTGCGCGCCCGCGCGCTCGCCAAACGGCTGGACTGTCTTCTGGCCATCGTCGACAAGCGTCGCGATCGGCCAGGTGAATCCGAAGTCATGAACATCATCGGCGACGTCACCGGCAAGGACTGCCTGCTGATCGACGACATCGTCGATTCCGGCGGCACCCTCTGCAATGCGGCCGACGCACTGCTCGCCCAGGGTGCCTCCAGCGTCACCGCCTATATCACGCACGGCGTTCTCTCGGGCGGCGCGGTCACCCGCGTCACTTCCTCGAAGCTGCGTGAGCTCGTCATCACCGATTCGATCCAGCCGACAACGGCGGTGCTTTCAGCGCACAATATCCGCGTCGTGACGACGGCCCCGCTGATCGGCGAAGCCATCAGCCGCACGAGCCAGGAAGAGTCCGTCTCCAGCCTCTTCGATTGAAAAGCCTCCTCCGTCATGCCGAGCCTTGTGCCGAGCATCTGACCTCTGCAATTCCTTGGCAGGAAAGCATTATTTTCAGATATTTAATCGGCCGGCGCAGATCCTCGGTACAAGGCCGAGGATGGCGTCACGGCTTTTGCAGTGGTTTGTCAGCAGCCTGAAGGCCGGCACAAGCCGGCCTCTTTCTTGTTCAATTCCAATCGAGAACGTTCAAGGCTGCTGCGGCGGCGCAGGGACTACGTCCTGACCTTGATCCGGTTCCTGCTGCTCGTCCGACTCCAGCCCCTGATCCTGGTCCTGGTCCGGACCATCCGGTCCCTTGATCTGCTGGCCATTGACCGCCACGGAACCGTCGCGGCTGATGCTCACGTCCCAGCGCGAACGGCCATCCGCATCGGTCTTGGCAAAGCCCTTCACCATCATGATGCCGAAGGAGACCTGGTTGAGGTCGGGGTCCGTCTTGGCAAGCTCCTGAACCGCCGCGATCGTCTTGTCGAGATCGCGGGCAAGGATCGTCGCCTCCATCGAATAGTCCTTCTCGGTATCGACGCGACCTTCGATCCTGCCGGTTATATCGACGTCATAGACCTGCGATTTGGCACTGATCTTCGGAAACTCGACGGCAAGCCGGCCATCGCGGAAGAGCTTCTTCGCCATCTCCTCGCCGGTCTTCTCGGACGCCGAATCTTTGAAATCCATCGCCATGAGGGCGTCGCCGAAGCTTGCGAAATCCAGATTCGGAAGCGCGAGCTGGAAATCGAAGTTGCTCGGCATGAAGGCCGAATAGTTTGCCGGCATCAGCGGCGTGTCGAGGCTGATCTCCTGCGCATTCATGCCGAAGCCGAAACGCATGGCGTCACTCGGCCCGTCGATGGCGAGGTTGTAGCCGAATGCCTTGGCACCGCCCTTGCCCATCTCGCTGCTGACGGTCAGGTCGTTGACCCCGATCGTCTCGCTGAACAAGGTCAGAAGCGGGAAGGCCTCCTTCACTATTCCCTTTATCTTGTCGCTGTTTTCCGGGCTCAATTCCTTCTCATCGACATGGTCAAGCACGAAGAAGACCATCTCGCGAATCTGCTTGGCCGGTAGGCCATTCACCTTGGCCTCGACATTGATCGAGCCGGCACGAAGTTCGATGGGCGGCATTTGCAGGCCGGAAACCTGCTCGACGAAATCGGACATCGAGCCGCTGCCGGCGAAATCGATCCGTCCGTGGCCGCCTGCGCTGTCGGTCGAACTCAGCTTCTGATCCATGCTGGCGATGCTGGCATGGACCTCCTCCGTTTCGGACTTGCTGGCCACCTTGATGTCTTTGGCCGCGAAGGTGCCGGAGCGCAGATAGCTGATCGCCGGGTCGAAGACGCCGGAATAAACAAGCGACGCGATAGAATAGGTGAAATCCGTCGGCTTCTGGTCTGGACCCTTGAAATGGCCCGAGACGTTGAGCCTGTTGTCGCCTTCGATGTTCCAGAGGCCACTGTCGAGCGGCGTGGCGAACATCGAAAACGGTGTCAACCCTGTGATCGTAAACGTCGCCGGATCCGCCTTGGTAAGCAGCTTCGCCAGATCGTAGATGACCTCATAGCGTGCGCCGGCCGGATTGACGGTGATGAAGCCGCTTTTTGCCAAATCCTGCGGAAGCAGCTTCGTCAGGGTCTCCTTGACCGCGTTGGCGCCCTCCTGGTTGATCTCCGCGCCCTCGGCCCCGGTGAAAAGGCAAAGGGCAAGAATACTCGTTGCCGTGACAAGTTTGAGACGCATGGTCTGGTTTTCTCCTCAGCCACTTTTTGATTGCGGCCATCCAAAGATGCGAAGCGCGGCAATGTCAAGCCAAGTGGCGATAAGCACTGGCAATTTTGCGTTTGACCAGGTGCAGATCGCGAGTGATTTCAACAAGGTTCTCGCATTGGGATGGGTGCGGATGCAATCTGGGCGAGTTCGCTCTCACCGATGATGAAGCGCCCCGGCGAAAGCCCCTCCATCGCCGAAAAACCGGCGCAATCGGCAACTTGCGTTTCCGGGCGACTTATACTATAGGCCACCGGTCCGCGTAGACACCCTTGGAGGCAACGCGGATGAGGATGGGAAAACCCGCCTCCGGTTCGACGGAACTGGGCTTTTGCCTGCCGCCGAACTCTCCAAATAACCTCGAAAGGAATAGCCATGAGCCAGGAAACTTACGAGCTCAAGGCCGAGGCGCGCGAACGGGTTGGTAAGGGGTCCGCCCGTGAACTTCGCCGCAACGGTTTGATTCCCGCTGTCATCTATGGTGACAAGCAGGCCCCCATTGCCATCGCTCTCAACACCAATGAGGTGACGAAGCGCATTCACGCCGGTGGCTTCATGACCACCGTGGCGACCATCGAAGTCGACGGCAAGAAGTACAAGGTTCTGCCGAAGGACTACCAGCTCGATCCGGTCCGCGACTTCACGCTGCATGTCGATTTCCTGCGCGTCTCCGGCAACACACAGGTGACCGTCGAAATCCCGGTTCACTTCATCAATGAAGCGAAGTCTCCGGGCCTCAAGGTCGGCGGCGTTCTGAACATCGTCCGCCACGCAGTTGAAGTTCACTGCCCGGCCGATGCGATCCCGGAATTCTTCAACATCGACCTTAGCGGCAAGAAGATCGGCGACAGCATCCATATTTCGGAAGTCACCCTGCCGAAGGGCGTCAGCCCGGTCATCGACCGCGACTTCACGGTCGCGACCATCGTCGCTCCGGCTGCCGGCGTCGATGAGAGCGCCGCGGAAGCTGAAGGCGAAGCCGAAGCCTGATCGCTTCGACCAGTTGCAAAGCATATGGCCCGCCTTCCCCGGTGAAGTGGCTCCCGAAAGTCGTCATCCAACTTTCGAGAACCAGTTCACGGGGAAGGCGGGCTTTTCATTGCCTGCCAAGCCTCCGTTTCAGCAACATTTAACATATTCGTGAAAGCATGGGCCGTCAGCTGCGAAGAAGCCGGCCTGAACGCGCGACAGCAAATATGCCGGCCTGGGGGAGTAGACGGAACCATGAACAATTCCGTTGAGAACAGGTTTTTTGGGATTGTTTGCGGAGCGCTGCTTGTTTTTGTCGCTCCGCTTTTTGTTCTTTTCCTTTTTCTTTCCTCGGAACGCGCTGATAAAGAAATACGCGACCATATCTCTGTTCTTCTTGTCGCCAACGCTCAAGCCCTGGCAAAACCGCTCTGGGACCTCGATGAGGAAAGCGTCACCCAGATCAGCGCGACGGTCGTTTCCCAGGGCGCCATCGTCAAGGTCGAGGTGCGGGATCAGTCGGGTCAGCTCGACGTCAGCCAATCCACCATTCCGCGTTCCTTTGACGGCAAGCTCGTGCAGGTGTCGCGTGCCATCATCTACAACACCGTCGACGGTCCGAAGAACCTCGGCAGCATCAGCGTCTATTATCCCGCCCTCGGGCTGTTTTCCGGTCTGAAGCAGGAAGAGGTCGTCTTCATTTCGATCTTCATCTTCGCGGTTCTGACCGTTTTCGGCACAGCGTTGATCGGCAACCGGTTCTTCGTCATCCAGCCGCTGATGCGTCTGACGGCGGCAATCGAGGCCACCCGGCAGCTCGGCTCGCGCCATCATGTCGACTGGCAGTCGAACGACGAGATGGGACGGCTTGCCCGCAGCTTCAACGAGATGCAAACCAAGCTGGAAAGCGAGGAGAAGGAGCTGAAGCTCGCCCATCGCCGCGCCACCGACATCTACAATCTGACGCCCGCCATGCTCTTCTCGCTCGATGAGGAAGACCGCATCACTGCCGTCAGCGACTATTGGCTGCTCGCCACCGGTTATAGTCGCGCCGACGTCATTGGCCGCAATTTTGCAGATCTGGTCACGCCGAACAGCCGCAATAAATTCGTCAAGCGCCGCTACGCTGAAAACGGCATGACGGTCACCGTCAAATTCGTCTGCCGCGACGGCCGCACCATGGACGTCCTTATCATGGAATCGGAAGCGGCCGCCGGCGCTCACGATCGCCTCTCGCTGTCCGTCATGACGGATGTGACCGAGCTCAAGGCTTCGGAGGACCGCAACCATCGCCAGGCAATCACCGACCATCTGACCGGGCTTCTCAACCGCCAAGGCTTCGAGGCGGTGCTTGATAACAAGATCGCTGCCGCAGACGCCGCCGGCCAGGAACTCGCCTGCCTCTTCGTCGATCTCGACCGCTTCAAGTGGATCAACGACAATATGGGGCACGCTGCCGGCGACACGGCGCTGATCAAACTCGTCGAGCGCCTGAAGACCCATCTTGCCCCCTCCGACGAGGCGGCCCGTCTCGGCGGCGACGAGTTCGCCATCCTGCTGCCTGCGAAGGACGCCGAAACGCGCGCAAAGGCGATGTGCGAGCAGATCGCCTCAATCTTCGAAACGCCATTTGCCCCGGACATGCATCTGAGCGCGTCCATCGGCATCGCCATCTACCCACATCACGCCGCGACCGCGGCCGAGCTGCTGCAGAAATCCGACATGGCGATGTATGCCAAGAAACGGGACGGCAAGAACGGCGCACAGCTCTTCGACAAAGCCATGCTCGACCGCGCCCGCAGCCGCGCCGAAATCGAGGCCAATATCGAAGCCGGCCTCGTCGACAATTGGTTTGAAGCCTTCCTGCAGCCGATCGTCAATCTCAACCGCCGCGGCATTGCCGGTTTCGAGGCGCTGATGCGCCTTAACCATCCGCAGAAAGGTCTGATGCCGCCGGCCGAAATTATCAGCGTCGCTGAGGAGACGGGCAAGATCGTCCGCGTCGGCAACGTCATCATGGAAAAGGCAATTTCCAATCTCGCGAAAATCTCTCGCATATCGGGGATGCAGGACACCTACCTGGCCATCAACTTCTCGCCGCTGCAGTTCGAGCCGGCACTGCCGGCCCGTCTAGCCGCGATCGTCGGTCGCCACGGCATCCGCCCCGAGCGCATCGTGGTCGAGATCACGGAAGCCGTGCTGATGCACGACAATCCGCAGATTCGCATGATCGTCACCGAGCTTCGCCGCTTCGGCTGCCGCATCGCGCTCGACGATTTCGGCACCGGCTACTCGTCGCTCAGCTACCTCAACCGTTTCCCTGTCGATATCATCAAGATCGATCAGTCCTTCACCCGCGCGATCAACGACGGCGATGACGACGTGCGCCAGAAGAGCCGCATGCTGATCGAAGGCATCACCACCTTGTCCCACAAGATGAACTGCACCGTCATCGCCGAGGGCATCGAGACGGAAGAGGAATGCCGCACGCTTCACCAGATGGGTCTGGACTATGGCCAGGGCTATCTCTTCCATCGTCCACAGCACGCAGCCGCACTCACTGAGGAACTGATGGCCCCGCAATCAGCCGTCGCACGCGCCTCGTAAACGAAGAACGAAGGAGACGACACGATGAAAAAGCTCCTGCTTCTCGCATGGCTGGCGCTGCCTTGCGCCGCCCACGCACAGACGGTTGCTTTCACGACCGAGGATTACGCCCCCTTCAACTATCGCGAAGGCAAAGAGATCAAAGGCGCGACGGTCGAGCAGGTCGAAAAGGTGATGGCCGCGATCGGCGTCGACTATACGATCGAAGTCATGCCTTGGGCGCGTGCTTTCGGCCTTGCCCGCACTGCGCCGATGACATGTGTTTTCGCCACCGCCCACAATAGCGCGCGCGATCCGCTGTTCAAATGGGTCGAGCCGCTGCTCATCGACCGAAACATCCTAATCACCCGCAAGGGTTCGGGCGTCACCGCCAGCAATCTCGACGAAGCAAAGAAATATACGATCGGCACCCAGCGCGAGGACTACACCGAGACGATCCTGAAGGAGAAGGGTTTCACCAAGCTGGACGTCGCCAGTGACTTCAACGCCACGCTGCGCAAGCTGCTCAGCGGTCGCATCGACATGATGCCGATCTCCGAACTCTATTTCGAAAAGCTGAAGGCCGATCAGCCGGTGGAGATCGTAACCGTGCTCTCCTCCCAGCCCATGGGCATCGCCTGCGAGAAGAGCTTTCCCGACGATCTGCTCGCCAAGATGCAGGCTGCGCTCAACAAGCTGATTGCCGATGGCGACCAGAAGCAGATCTTCCAGAAATACGGTATGAACCTGTCGGACTGATACCGCCCGGTTCGCCACTGCCCTTTCCGCTTGACTTTGCTCCCGTTTCCGGGTGGTGAACGTCGGAAAAGCTTAAGCGAGGACGACAGGCCATGCTGATCATCGCGGGTCTCGGCAATCCCGGCGGCAAATACGCCGGCAACCGCCACAATATCGGCTTCATGGCCGTCGACGCCATCCATCGGCGCCACGGCTTCTCGCCCTGGTCGAAGAAGTTCAAGGCCGAAATTGCGGAGGGAGAACTTGGCGGCGACAAGGTCCTGCTGATCAAGCCGCAGACCTACATGAACCTCTCCGGCGAGGCCGTCGGCGAGGCGATGCGCTTCTACAAGCTCCAGCCCGCCGAGCTCGTCGCGATCTATGACGAACTCGACCTGCCCCCTGGCAAGGCGCGGCTGAAAACCGGCGGTGGCCATGGCGGCCACAACGGCATCAGGTCGCTGGACGCCCATTGCGGCAAGGAATACCGGCGGCTGCGCCTCGGCATCGGCCATCCCGGCGTCAAGGAGATGGTGCAGAACCACGTGCTCGGCGATTTCGCCAAGGCCGACAGGGCGTGGCTGGAGCCGCTTCTCGAAACGCTGGCCGACAATGCCGACATGCTGGTGCGAAACGAGGATTCACAGCTGATGAACAAGATCGCCCTGGCGTTGGGTGGCAAGGCCGAGGAAGAGAAGCCGCGAAAGGAAAGCAAGGATAGCGACAAGAAGCCGGCCGGCCAGTCGCATATCCGCCAGGCCCGCAACAGCAATCAGCCGAAGCTGCCGACCAGCGGCCCGATGGCAGAGATGCTGAAAAAGATGTTCGGCAACAAGGGGGAATGAGGCCGCTGCCAGACCGGGATTTTACCATCCGCAGTGCCGCTCCCGACGATCTCAATGGGTTGACCGTCCTCTACCGGCATCTGAATCCGACCGATCCCATTCTCGACGGGACCATGGCCGAGGAGCGCTTTTCCGCCATTCTCGCCCAGCCCGGCATGACTGTATTCATCGGCTTTGCCGGCCTCACGCCGCCGCCACCGTCACGCTGATCATCGTGCCGAACTTGACGCGCGGCGGCGCCTCTTATGCGCTGATCGAAAACGTCGTCGCCCACGCCGAGCACCGCCGGCGCGGCTATGCAGGCGCCGTCGTCGGCCATGCGGTGAATGAGGCCTGGAAGGCCGGCTGCTATAAGGTGATGTTGCTCACCGGCTCGAAGAACCCGGTGACGCTGCGGTTCTACGAAAATTGCGGCTTCCTGCAGGACAAGACCGGCTATCAGATCCGCCGACCGTGAGCTGAAAGGCTATTCCTCGGGCTCTGTGGTGAACATCAGCGGGAAACCCATCTCTTTGGCAAGGTCGATACCCTCCTTGGCCTTGGTCTCGGCAATGTCCTTGGCGCAGACCACGACCACGCAGGAGCCGAGCTTGTGCGCCGTCATCATCACTCGGTAACCCGTCTCCTCGCTCATACGGAAGACGACCTTCAGGATCACAATGACGAATTCGCGCGGCGTGTAATCGTCGTTGACGAGAATGACCTTGTAGAGCTTCGGCTTGTCCAGCTTCGGCTTCACCTTGGTCTTCGGTTTCAGGGCAACGTCATTGTCAGTCATCGGAAAATCCACCCGTTGATGACATGAAAAGGCGGAAGAAACATCCGCCGGACTATATTGCATCGTCAGCACGGCAGTTCAATGACGGAATATCATTCCGACGAGAGCAGCAGGCAGGCTCGCCCGGCGCTTTCGACGATGGCGGCAGCCTTCCTGTCGAAGGTCGCGAATACTTCCCCGCCAAGCCTGCGGCCTTCGAAGACAATGACGCCATCGGCGAAATCACCGCCGGCATCGAGGAAGGACAATCCAGCCTCGACAGCTGCTCTGTCGTAGACGATCTTCCTGTCGGCTAACAGCAGCCGGATGGTCGCAGCGATCTCGGAGGCGCTTTTACGATAAATCCGGCCGACGACCCCGACGAACTCGCAGAACGTCAGGTTGGAGACGAACAGCCGCTCAGCCTCGCGCATCAATATCCTTGCATGTTCCGTTTGCTTCGGATCGTCATCCACGGCCGCCCGCACGAGCACATTCGTATCAACGATCATCAGCGATGCCGACCTCGCCAGCCCAGCCCGCCTTTATGGCCTCATCGATCTCCTTGAGCGTCGCATGAATATTGCCCTTGTTCTCGAGACTTCCGAAGAAATTCTCGATGGAACGGCTGGCCGGCTGGGTTTTGACCGCAACGACCTCAAGCTTGCCACCAGCCAGGAGATCAACGTCGATTTTATCGCCGGGCCTGATCCCGAGGTGCCGAAGCACTCCTTTTCTCAAGG
Source organism: Rhizobium sp. BK049 (assembly GCF_014193135.1). Lineage (NCBI taxonomy): Bacteria > Pseudomonadati > Pseudomonadota > Alphaproteobacteria > Hyphomicrobiales > Rhizobiaceae > Rhizobium > Rhizobium sp. BK049. Next base: position 86,004 of record NZ_JACHYV010000022.1, on the reverse strand, counting down.
TGACCTGTCCTTTTGCTGTCACTTTCAGGGTTGCCATGTCAGCTGTGTCCTTTCCGCCAAAAGGTAAGGCTAAACCGCCTTACCTTCAAACCGGCTGGCCTTGCTTTTTCGATTCGTGCCGCAAACCCTTGACCCGAGCCGGCCATTCCCGCATAGGCAGGGCAAAGTTACCAATAGATATGGATCAAGCCATGGGCTTCAAATGCGGCATCGTCGGTCTGCCGAACGTCGGCAAATCGACCCTCTTCAATGCGCTCACCAAGACGGCGGCTGCACAGGCGGCGAACTACCCCTTCTGCACCATCGAGCCGAACACCGGCGAAGTCGCCGTGCCCGATCCGCGCATGCGCAAGCTGGCCGACATCGCCAAATCCAAGGAACTGATCCCGACCCGCATTTCTTTCGTCGATATCGCCGGCCTGGTGCGCGGTGCCTCGAAGGGTGAAGGCCTCGGCAACCAGTTCCTCGCCAATATCCGCGAAGTCGATGCGATCGTGCATGTGCTGCGCTGCTTCGAAGACAGCGACATCACCCATGTCGAGGGCCGTATCAATCCGGTCGCCGATGCCGAGACGATCGAGACCGAGCTGATGCTCGCCGATCTCGAGAGCCTGGAGCGCCGAACCGAGCAGACGCGCAAGCGCGCCACCGGCAAGGACAAGGAGTCGATGGCGATGCTGCCGATCATGGAAGCCTCGCTGAAGCTACTCAACGAAGGCAAGCCGGTGCGCACGCTGCTGTCGAAGCTCGATGCCGAGGAGATCGCCATCCTCAAGGGGCTCAACCTTCTCACCTCGCATCCGGTGCTCTATGTCTGCAACGTCGCCGAAGGCGATGCCTCGACCGGCAACGAATTCACCGCCGCCGTCGCCGCCATGGCGAAGGAGCAGGGCGCCGAAACCGTCATTATCTCGGCGGCGATCGAAGCTGAGGTCGCCCAGCTTGCCGAAGAGGAAGCCAAGGAATTCCTCTCTGCCCTCGGCCTTGACGAGGCGGGCCTCGACCGGCTGATCCGCGCCGGCTACAAGCTGCTCGACCTCATCACCTATTTCACCGTCGGCCCGAAGGAAACGCGCGCTTGGACGATCGAGCGCGGCACCAAGGCGCCGCAGGCCGCCGGCGTCATCCACTCGGATTTCGAACGCGGCTTCATCCGTGCCAACACCATCGCCTACGACGATTACATCAAGTACAACGGCGAAGTTGGCGCCAAGGATGCCGGCAAGGCGCGCGACGAAGGCAAGGAATACGTCGTCCAGGACGGCGACGTCATCCACTTCCGTTTCAATACCTGAAAAATCGCTGCCGCCTTAACCCGGCGGCAGCCTGTTTGCGATTGCCGGCGGCAGTGCCCTGAGCACCAGCCGCCGAAGCGGCATCCAACCCGTTCCGATAATGAGCACGATCGCGCCGACAACGATCAGCGTCGTGAAGATGTAGGTATCGACGGTCGCATTTCCCTTGCGGACGACGCTGAAGATCGCAACGCCGAGAGACAGCAGCCCCGACGTGACGAAGGCGCGACGATCGATGACCAGGCCGATCAGCATCAGCGCCGCCACGGTCGCGACGACCACGGGAGTCCGGGCCGACATGTTCGCCAGGTCGAAGATACGGCCGGCTTCCCCGAACGATAGTAGCGAGACGGCACTGTAGAGCAGCGCCGGCGCTGCGCCGAGATGCAGCCAGAAGGCGATATCCGAACGCGTCGTCCGCCGCAGCCGGTCGCCGAGATCGAAATATAGCGCCGTCGCGAACAGGCCGAGCGCGCAGACGAAAGCGACAGCGGCCAGCACGCCAAGATGATCGACGAAAAACGCGGGATTGCCGCTTAGCCATTGCACCAGGCGCAAAAGCAGCGTGAGCACCAAGGCAAGCGTCGACATGATAGTGAGCGCCAGCGACAGGGGCACGCGATAGCGGGCATAATAGACGCCGAGCAGGATCGGAAAGCCGGCGACGAACTGCGTCAGATCCGCCCCGATTTCGGAGGTCCATGGCGTGAAGACGCGGGACATCAGCAAAAATGTCCAGCAGAACAGCGCGATTGTCAGGCTGACAGCCGGCAAGGCGAGCCGCTGGCGGCGCACCAGGATTTCCGAAAGCACGATGATAGCGACCGGCACGGCGTAAAGCGGCGCCAGGCCCCAGAGGCCGACGAGCGCGACGATAACACCGATGGTGATCAGCACGTCGTGAAAGCCGCGCACGAAGCGCGGCGTCTCGGTGTCCGACCAGGCCCGCTCCTCGGCTGCGACTGCCTTCTGCGTCTCAACAACAGACACGCCACGCTCGGTCAGAAACGGCAGAAGCCGCCCGCCCGCTTCCGACGAAATCAGCCCCTGGCGCGCCGCCTCGTCTAGTATCGACCTCAGTTCCGTCATACCGGTTTATCTCCCGGGAATCATTGAGCCCGCGCGGATGCTATTGTAAGCACTAGAGCATGATGGCGAAAAGTGTAAGCGGTTTTCGGACGAACATCATGCTCTAACTCTTTAATGTAGAACAGGATTCAGATTTTAGGCCGACCGGCCTAAAAACATCCTGTTCTAGGCGCTTGATATGGCGGAGGAGAGAATGCCGGCAGAAAAGCTGTCTTTCGAGGATTTTGAACCCGGCCGCCGTTTCGCCCTCGGCCCGAAACTGGTGCTCACCGAAGAAATCATCGAGTTCGCCAGCGAATTCGACCCGCAGCCGATGCATCTCGACGAAGCCGCCGGTCGCGCCAGCATCCTCGGCGGGCTTGCCGCCTCCGGCTGGCATACCTCCGCAATGCTCATGCGCATGATGGCAGACAGCTACGTGCTGGACGCACTTTGCGAGGGTGCGCCGGGCATCGATCTGATGGAATGGCGAAAGCCGGTGCTTGCGGGCGATACGCTGCAGGGCCATTCGACCGTTCTCGAAGCCCGGCCGATGCGCTCGCGCCCCGGCATGGGCATCGTCAAATTCCGCCACGCGGTGGAAAACCAGCGCGGCGAACTCGTCTGCCTCTCAGAGAATTCCGTGATGATCCGCGCGCGCCCCACTCCGGAGGATGCCAACGTGAGCTCGGAGCCGTCAGCATGAGAATGTCCGAGCTTTACACCGTCGGTCAGAAAGCCGAGATCGGCACCTACACCTTCACCGAGGAAAACATCATCCGCTTCGCAACCCGCCACGATCCGCAGCGTTTTCACGTCGACAAGGAAGCAGCGAAAGACACGCTCTTCGGCGGGCTTTGCGCCTCGGGCTGGCACACCACGGCCGCCTGGATGCGAACCTTCCTCGCCTTCTGGGAAAGGCAGCGCGTCGCACTCGCCGAGCGGGGCCTGACGGCGCCGAACCTCGGCCCCTCACCCGGCTTTCAGAAGCTGCAATGGCTGCGGCCGGTCTTTGCGGGTGACGTCGTGACCTATTCCGTCGCCCTGCTCTCCAGCCGACCGCTGGCATCACGGCCGGGCTGGCATCTCAACACCATCCTCTGCGAGGGCGTCAATCAGAACGGCGATCCCGTCATGCGCTTTGAAAGCGGTGTGCTGGAATTCGACTGACGCCGCCGCAACGCGGGCTCAATGCCCGGAGAATTCGACCAGCGTGTGGACGACGACGCCGAGCTCTTCCAGCTTCCTGCGGCCGCCAAGGTCGGGCAGGTCGATGACGAAGCAGGCGCCGACCACTTCCGCGCCGATCTGGCGCAGAAGCTGCGTCGCGCCCACGGCCGTGCCGCCGGTGGCGATGAGATCGTCGACCAGGATCACCTTCTCGCCGGGCTGGACCGCATCACGATGCATCTCCATTTCATCGACGCCATATTCCAGGCTGTAGGCGATGCGCACCGTGTCGTGCGGCAACTTGCCCTTCTTGCGGATCGGCACGAAGCCCGAGGAAAGCTGATGCGCCACCGCACCGCCGAGGATGAAGCCGCGCGCCTCCACGCCGGCGATCTTGTCGACCTTCGTGCCGGCATAGGGTTGCACCAGCTCGTCGACCGCCCGGCGGAAAGCACGGGGGTTGCCGAGCAGCGTAGTGATGTCACGGAAGATAATGCCGGGATTGGGATAGTCGGGGATGGAGCGAATGCTGGCTGCGAGCTCCGAAATTGTATTGCCCATGGAACGTCCGTATTTGCGAGCGCATAAAACCGGCGCACCCTATCAATTGCCGAGGGTGGAACCAACAAAAAAGGCGGCTCGCAAGCCGCCTTTTCAAATTCAGGCACGGAACGCTTAATGTTCCTTGTTGGCGTAAACCGAGCGCTTCGTCAGGTAAATCAGCACGGTAAAGATCGCCAGGAACACCATCACCATGAAGCCGGTGCGCTTGCGCTCCTCAAGATGCGGTTCGGCGGCCCACATCAGGAAGGCGGAAACGTCCTTGGCGTATTGGTCGACGGTCGCCGGCGCGCCGTCGTCATAAGTTACCTGGCCGTCGGAAAGCGGCTTCGGCATAGCGAGAACGGCGGCAGCATGGAAATACGGGTTATAATGCGCGCCCTGCGCCACCTGGAAGCCGGCTGGCGGCTCTTCATAGCCGGTCAGCAGCGAGTAGATGTAGTCCGGGCCGCTTTCCTGATACTGCGTAAAGATGTCGAAGACGAACTGCGGGAAGCCGCGCTCGACTTCACGGGCCTTGGCGATCAACGAAAAATCGGGCGGAGCCGCACCGTTATTGGACGCAGCCGCGGCTTCAGCATTAGCGAAGGGCGATGGGAAATGATCCGAAGGGACTGCCTTGCGGGTGAACATTTCGCCGGCCGAGTCCGGCCCGTCCTGAACTTCGTAATTGGCAGCGAATGCCTTCACCTGCGCCTCGGAATAACCGAGTTCGTCGAGCGTGCGGAAAGGCACGAGGCTCATCGAATGGCAAGCAGAACAGACTTCCGTGTAGACCTTGAGGCCGCGCTGGAGTTGAGCCTTGTCGTAGTGGCCGAAGGGGCCGGCAAAGCTCCATTCCTGCTCCTTTGGCTCCTTTAGCGGATAGTGCGGCGTCGCCCCTTCCTCGTGATGCGCGGGAGCTGCACCATTCGCGGGCGTCGCTTCCTCGGCGAAAGCGGCGCTGCCAAGGAGAGCGGCGACGGCAAGCGGCAGAATGCTTGCAACAAGCGTTTTCATAGTTCTATTCCCTTCCGTCGCTCGCTTACGCATTGGCCGCCGCGGCGGCGCCAGTGGTCTTGTTGCGCTTTTCAAGCACCGCCTCCGTGATCGAGTTCGGGATGCGGCGCGGCGTTTCCACCAGACCCAGAACTGGCATCGCGACCAGGAAGAAGGCGAAGTAGAGAAGCGTGCAGATCTGCGACACGATGACGTAGCTGCCTTCCGCCGGCTGCGAACCGAGCCAGCCTAGGATGATTGCGTTGAGCACGAACAGCCAGAAGAACAGCTTGTACCAGGGACGGTAGACCGCCGAGCGGACCTTCGAGGTGTCAAGCCACGGCAGGAAGAAGAGCACGATGATCGCGCCGAACATCACGAGCACGCCGCCGAGTTTGGAGTCGATCGGGCCGATGTTGAAGGTGATCGAACGCAACATCGCGTAGAACGGCAGGAAGTACCATTCAGGAACGATGTGGGCGGGCGTCTTCAACGGATCGGCCGGGATGTAGTTATCGGCGTGACCGAGGAAGTTCGGCAGGTAGAAGACGAAATAGGCGTAAACGAGCAGGAAGACGGAGACGCCGAGGGCATCCTTCATCGTTGCATAGGGCGTGAAACGCACGGTGTCGGTCTTCGTCTTGACCTCGACGCCAGTCGGGTTGGTCTGGCCGGTCACATGCAGCGCCCAGATATGCAGGACGACGACGCCTGCAATCATGAAAGGCAGCAGGTAGTGCAGCGAGAAGAAGCGGTTCAGCGTCGGCTGATCGACGGCAAAGCCGCCGAGCAGGAACTGCTGCACCCATTCGCCGACCAGCGGGAAGGCCGAAAAGAAGCCGGTGATGACGGTCGCGCCCCAGAAGGACATCTGCCCCCAGGGCAGGACGTAGCCCATGAAGCCCGTCGCCATCATCAGCAGGTAGATGACCACACCGAGGATCCAGAGGATTTCGCGCGGCGCCTTGTAGGAGCCATAGTAGAGGCCCCGGGCAATGTGCAGGTAGACGGCGACGAAGAAGAAGGAGGCGCCGTTGGCATGCAGGTAACGCAGCAGCCAGCCGTGGTTGACGTCGCGCATGATCTTTTCAACGGAGTTGAAAGCGATCGTCGTGTCGGCGGCATAGTGCATGGCGAGCACGACACCCGTCAGGATCTGCACGATCAGCATGACGGAAAGCATCGCGCCGAAGGTATAGGCATAGTTCAGGTTTCTGGGAACCGGATATGCCACGAAGCTGTCATAGACCATGCGCGGCAGCGGCAGGCGCGCATCGACCCATTTTTCGAAGCCGGTTGATGGTTCGTAGCTGGAATGGCCACTCATAAATCAGTCTCCCCTCAACCGATCTTGATTTTGGTATCGGACACAAATGAAAAGGTCGGAATCGCCAGGTTCTGCGGCGCAGGGCCTTTGCGAATGCGGCCGGCCGTGTCGTAGACCGAGCCATGGCAGGGACAGAACCAACCATTGTACTCACCGGCCTGACCGAGCGGAACGCAACCGAGATGGGTGCACGTGCCGATCATGACGATCCAGTTTTCCTTGTCCTTGCCGCCCGAACGGTCAACACCGGTTGCCTGCGCTTCAGGCGGAAGGTTCGCGTTGCGCGCGATCGGATCCTTGAGATCCGCCAGCGGTACATCGGCCGCCGCCTTCACTTCCTCCGGCGTGCGGTTGCGGATGAAGATCGGCTTGCCGCGCCACTTGACCGTCAGTGACATGCCGGGCTCGAGGCTCGCGACGTCGACTTCGATGGAGGCAAGCGCCAGCGTCGACGCATCCGGACGCATCTGGTCGATGAACGGCCATGCGACAGCAACGGCGCCGACAGCGCCCGCCATACCAGTGGTGAGATAAAGGAAATCACGGCGAGTGGGCTCTGCTGAAGCCTCGCTTGTCGTTACGTGTTCGCTCACGGCTTAACCATCCTCTGCGCAGTTATCGCGGAATTCCGCCCCGCCCCCTCTGCTGGCGAATCGATCTGGACACATTTCGGCCATAGATTCCCCGGCAATCCGGCGCGTTCTAAGCTTGATCGCAAATTATGTCCAGCCTTGACAGGGGGATGAGGGCACAATGTCGCGGGAAATTTCAGATGAATTTTTTACGGCAAACACCCGCTTGCCCGTATGTTGCATTGCAACAAAAAAGCGACCGTGTTAGGCGCAACCGCAACGATGCCAGCCAGCCGGACCCGAGCGGATGAGAGACACGATCTTTTGCGTAATGAGCGTTCTCACAACCCTCGTCCTCGCCATTATCTCGCTGCGCTATGTCAAAGATTTCTATCTGCTTTCTCTCTTTTACAGCTTCCAGATCCATCTGGCGGCGGCCGCAGCAGTGGCCTCCGGGGTAGCCCTCCTCTTTAAGCGGCATTGGTACGCGTTGCTGACACTCGGCGCATCGATGGTTCTCGTTGTCCACGGCATCGTCATGACGCGTGAATTCGTCGAGCCTGCGGTAGACGAGAGCCGTCCTGCTCTCTTCAAGCTGATGTCCTTCAATATAGAGAACGACAATTTCGCAAATGGCGCTGCTATTGCCGACATGGCGATCGGCTCGGGCGCCGATGTCGTCAACATCCTCGAGGCCGAACCGGTATTGTCCGAATTGCCGCGACTGCTGAAGACCTACCCCTATTACGTCGGCTGCGGCGTCGGCATGGAGCAATGCGATACGCTCGTCCTGTCGAAGCGCCCGCTGATCGAGCCTCGCATCCGCAGCCTCGGCCTGCTGTGGCGCAATCGGCTGACGATCTCGACGATCGATTTCGACGGCCAGAAGATCAACTTCCTCGCCGCGCACCTGACCAAACCCTATTATGACGAATTCCACGGGCTGGAAGTCGAAGATCTCGCCGAGATTATCCCTTCGCTGCCGGGACCGCTCGTGCTTGCCGGTGATTTCAATACGTCGATTCTGGCGCCGGATGTGCAGTATCTCATGCGCAGCCAGGGCTTGGGCACAGCATCGCTGGAGCCTGCGACATGGCCGATCGCCGCCGGCCCCTTCGGCATTTCGATCGATCACGTCTTCAGCAAAGCGCCCCTGCGGCTGAAATCGGTCCGCCGCATCGAGAACAATTTCGGATCAAACCATTTTGGCCTCATGGCGGAATTCGTCCTCGATCCGTGAGCCTGCATCCTCGTCGGTCGCGAGGAAGCCGCCGGATTGACGAGCCCAAAGCTCGGCATACAGCCCGCCGCGGCGAAGCAGCTCGTCGTGGCTGCCCTCCTCGATGATCCGGCCGAGGTCGACGACAATCAGCCGGTCGAGCGCGGCGATCGTCGACAGCCGATGGGCGATGGCGAGCACCGTCTTGCCCTCCATGATCCGATGGAGGTTGGACTGGATCGCTTCCTCCACTTCGGAATCGAGCGCCGACGTCGCTTCATCGAGAACCAGGATCGGCGCGTCCTTCAGCATGACCCGTGCAATAGCAATGCGCTGCCGCTGCCCGCCCGACAGTTTGACGCCGCGTTCGCCGACATGCGCATCGAAACCTCTACGGCCCTGCTGATCCTGCAGGCGGGCGATGAAGTCGAAGGCTTCGGCGCGCCGGGCCGCCTCAATCAGCCGCTCCTCGCCGGCATCCGGCCGTCCGAAGAGTATATTGTCGCGCACGGAACGATGCAGCAGCGACGTATCCTGGCTGACGACGCCGATCCGCATCCTGAGCGATTCCTGTGTCACCGCCGATATATCCTGACCATCGACCAGGATACGGCCATCCTGGATGTCATAGAGACGCAGCAGCAGGTTCATCAGTGTTGATTTGCCGGCGCCCGAACGCCCGACGATCCCGACCTTCTCGCCCGGGCGGATGGCAAGGGAGAAATTCTCGACGACGGGCTGCTGACCCTTGCCGTAGCGAAAGGAGACATTATCGAAGCAAATGCCGGGATGGCGGATCACCAGGCTCTTCGCATCGGGCCGATCGACGAGCCCGAGCGGTTGTGAAATCAGTTCCGCGGAGTTCTGGATGGTGCCGAGATTGCGCATGATGCCGTTGAACTGCGTCATCAGCCTGCCGAGCAGGAAATTCAGCCGGAGCACCAGCGCCAGCGAAAATGCCACCGCGCCGGAAGTGATCAAGCCGCGCAGCCAGAGATCGACGCTCAAGCCCGCCATCGTCACGATCATCAGGCCGGAGAGCAGGGCCATGGAGGCCCGCACGCCAGTGATGAACCGCGTGAAGCGCAGCACCGTGTCCTGATAGATATCGAAACCTTGGCGCATGTAGCGATCGCTCTCTTCATCGCGTGCGAACAGCTTCAGCGTCTGCATATTGCTGTAGGAGTCGACCATCCGGCCGTTCAGCATCGACCCGGCCTCCGCCGTTTCGCGGGAGTGATGGCGGATCCGCGGGACGAAGTGGCGGGCAAGCAGGCTGAAGGCGCCAAGCCAAAACAGCACGACGGCGGCGAGTGTAAAGTCCAGCCCGGCGACGAGCACGAGCGTCGTTACCGCATAAATTCCGACAAACCAGACGCTTTCCATCAGAGACGTGACGAGATCGCCGGTTGCCTGGCCGGCAGACCAGACCTTGGTGACGATACGCCCGGAGAAATCGCTCTGAAAGAACGACAATGATTGCCTTGAGACGTGGAGATAAGATTGCCAACGTGCTAGATTGTAGAAGCCCGGCGTGATCACCTGCTGATCGACGAGGGCAATCAGGAAGGCGACGACGAAGCGCACGAGCCCGATGAGAGCGAGCATGCCGAACAGCTCGCCGCCATGGGCCGCGATAAGACCGCTCCAGCCGGCGCCCGGCGTAATACTAGCGAGAATATCGACGAGGCGTCCGACGAACCAGAAGAGCGCAGCCTCGATTGCCGCCGACGTGCCGCCGAGAATGAGCATGGCGATGAACGGCATCTTCGCCTGGCCGATGTAGAACCAGATGAAACCGATCGTCGCGCGTGGCGGCTGCAAGTCGTCGCGCGGACGGAACGGATCGATCCAGGTTTCGAACAGGCGGAAGACGGGTCGCAGAAACATGGAAGCGATATAGGCGGATTAAGGGGAGCGGCAAAGGGAATGGAAAGCGGACGCAACCTAATATTTTGGTAATAAACGATAACATCGGCGGCATCGCCATTGATTGCCCCCGAACTCGTCGCAATCTGACGCTAGAATCGCGCTTCACCGGAGAGAAGGTCATGGAAACGAAAATGCTCAATGCGCATATTCCGCTTCCGCTTGCAGAAAGGTTGGATGCCCTGGCTCTCGACCTGGCGCTGCCGCGCGACGAGATCGTCATCGAGGCTATCGCTGCCTGGCTCGACAGCGAGGAACGCCGCCGCATCGTGGCACTGCGCACGATCGCAGCCGCCAACACCATCGTTGTCGTCGAACAGGACCGCGTGATCGACTGGGCCGACAGCCTTTGAAAGCACGCCCGACCGCAGCCGGTCTTCGACAATCGCCTTGCGAGGTCAAATCATCGCAATCACGAAAATGCCCTCCCCGCTCACGCCGGGAGGGTCGATTTTTATTCCGCGGCCTCTTCCGCCTCCTCGGCGTGATCGGAGAGGAAGCCGCCGGACTGGCGGTTCCAGAGGTCGGCATAGATGCCGCCGCTTTCGATCAGTTCGCCGTGCGAACCGGCCTCGACGATCCGGCCCTTGTCGAGCACGATCAACCGGTCCATCTCCGTCAGCGTCGAAAGCCGGTGGGCGATCGCGATCACGGTCTTGCCTTCCATCAGGGCGAAGAGGTTTTCCTGGATCGCCGCTTCCACTTCCGAATCGAGCGCCGAGGTCGCCTCGTCGAGCACCAGGATCGGCGCATCCTTCAGGAAGACGCGAGCGATCGCAATGCGCTGGCGCTGGCCGCCGGAGAGCTTGACGCCGCGTTCGCCGACCTGCGCGTCAAGCCCCTGGCGCCCCTGCATGTCGACGAGCCCTTCGATGAACTCCCAGGCATTGGCCCGCTTGGCGGCTTCGATCACCTCGGCGTCAGTCGCCTCCGGCCGGCCGTAGGCGATGTTGTCGCGGATCGAGCGATGCAGCAGCGACGTATCCTGTGTCACGACGCCGATCAGCGAACGCAGGCTCTCCTGCGAAACGCCTGATATATCCTGCCCGTCGATGGTGATGCGGCCGGCTTCCAGATCGTAGAAGCGTAGGAGCAGGTTCATCAGCGTCGTCTTGCCGGCGCCGGAACGACCGACCAGACCGACTTTCTCACCTGCCTTGATGTCGAGCGACAGATTGTCGATGACACCCTTGCCCTGGCCATAGTGGAAGCGGATGCGATCGTAATGGATCGCCCCCTTCTTCGCCGTCATGTCAGGCGCATTCGGCTTGTCGATGATGTCGTGCTGCTTGCTCATCATCTCCATGCCGTCATAGACGGTGCCGATATTCTCGAATAGCGCCGAGACTTCCCACATGATCCATTGCGACATGCCGTTGACGCGCATGGCAAGACCGATGGCGATAGCGATCGCGCCGACCGAGATCGCCCCGTTCAGCCAAAACCAGATCGACAGGCCCGAGACGACGAAGAGCGCGACGCAGTTGTTCAGGTAGACGCTGATATGGAACAGCGTCACCTTGCGCATCTGCTTGTGCACGGTCTGCAGGAACTCGTCCATGCCCTGTTTGGCATAGATCTCCTCACGTCCCGCATGCGAGAACAGCTTGACGGTGGCGATGTTCGTATAGCTGTCGACTACGCGGCCCGTCATCATCGAACGCGCATCCGCCTGCTGGGCCGCGATCTTGCGAAGCCGCGGCACGAAGTACGACACGATGCTGATATAGATGGCGAGCCAGATGAGGATCGGGATCATCAGCCGCCAGTCGGCAGCGGCAATCACGATGATCATCGTCAGGAAATAGCTGACGACATAGACGAAGACGTCGAGGATCTTCATGACAGTTTCGCGCACGGCAAGGGAGGTCTGCATCACCTTGGTCGCGACGCGCCCGGCAAACTCATTGGCGAAGAATGTCATGCTGTGGCGCAGCAGGAAGCGGTGCATCTGCCAGCGCGCCATCATCGGATAGTTGCCGAGCAGCATCTGGTGCATGATGAGGGAATCGAGCCCGGCCGCCAGCGGCAAGCCGACCAGCACCAGCGCCGCCATCCAGAACAGCTTGTGGCCTTCCGTCTGCAGGAAGGTGGCGCGGTCGGCATTGGTCAGCCAGTCGACGATATCGCCGAGGAACTGGAAGAGCGCCACTTCGCCAACGGCAATCGACGCCGTCAGTAGGGCCATCAGGCCGAGCCACGGCGCTGCCGGTTTGCTGTAATGCCAGCAGAAGGCAAAGAGACCTTTCGGGGGCGCGACGGGCTCCTCGCTCGGAAAGGGATTGAGTCGCTGTTCGAACCAGCCAAACATGAAATTGCTCCGAAACATCAGCATTCCGGCTCCCGGCTTCGCGCCATCCCGGCGCTATGCAAGCACATATGGGAACCGGACGTTCAAGGGGCGAGGCTGAAACAGCCGCACGATCGATCAAAAGGGAAGTTTTAGAAGGAAGCCCGCTCTAGCGGCGCCATGTCGCCTTGGTCGGCATCACGGCGGGAAAGCGCATAATGAGCAAAATATTCATGAGGCCCTCCCTGCTGGCGTTCGAAGATGTGCATGCATAACGCGAAAACTGCGAAATTTCCAGCCCTAACTGGCGCGAATAGAACGTTTCTGGGCCAAACTGCGCCCTGTTGCGCTGAAATCACAGTTGTATTAGGCCTCCCGCGTCGAAACGAACGGGCGCCGCCTGAATGACGAATCTCAGACTCGCACTCTACCAGCCGGACATTCCCGGCAATACAGGCACGATCCTGCGCCTTGCCGCCTGCCTCGGCTTCACCGTGGATCTGATCGAGCCCGCCGGCTTCGACGTCTCCCATCGTAACCTGAAACGATCGGGCATGGATTATGTCGCCGCCGCCGCGCTGACCCGCCACGTCAACTGGGACCGCTTCGAGGCCTGGCGCGCCACGACCGACCGGCGCCTGATCCTCGCCTCCACCAAGGCTGCCGATCACTATACCGACTTCGCCTTCCGGCCGGACGATGTGCTGCTTTTCGGCCGCGAAAGCGCCGGTGTGCCGGATCACGTGCACGAAAGAGCTGACGCCCGTATCCTCATCCCGATGGTCGAGGGTCAGCGCTCGATCAATGTCGCAATTTCGGCAGCCATGATCGTCGGCGAGGCGATGCGGCAGACCGGCTGGACCTGATCAGCCCCGGCTTGGAAAAGATCGTCTGTATATTGCTGAAGTGTCGGAAATCGAACATTGTGAATCCTTAAAACCGGAGTATATCTATTAGCCGGGCAATCAAAAATATCGGAGGATTGGCACAATTTCAATAGCTTGAGAAGATGAGTCCTCAGGCCAATACCCCTCCAAACCGATGAAAGCAGACTAAAACAAGAAGATGGATTCTACGATCATCATGATCAACCTGTTCGGAGCCGTGGCGCTGCTGTTGTTCGGCCTCGCGCAGGTTAAGGACGGCGTATCCAGGGCCTTCGGCGCCCGGCTGAGAACCGGGCTGGCGACTGGCACGCGGGGCGGCCTTCGCTCATTCCTGTCGGGGCTGGTGGCGACTGTGGCGCTGCAGAGCTCGACGGCAACGGCGCTGATGACCGCCTCCTTCGTCGAACGTGACCTGATCAAGCCGCGCATGGCCCAGATCGTCTTGCTCGGCGCCAATGTCGGCACCGCGATCACCGCATGGATCGTCGCGACTGGCATCGAATGGCTCTCTCCACTCCTGATCCTCTGCGGCATCGTGCTTTACCGCGGTCGTTCCAGCACCCGGCAAGGCGGCGGCGCAGCGCTGATCGGCATCGGCCTGATGTTGTTGTCGCTGCATCTCCTGAGCCTTGCGACGGAGCCGATGCGCGCCTCCCCCGCTCTCGCCGCTTTCATCAGCCTGCTCGATGGCGCTTTGCCCGTGGCTCTCCTTTTCTCGGCAGCGCTCGCCTTCGTCTCATCGTCCAGCCTGGCGGTGGTGGTGCTCATCCTGTCGCTCGCCTCGGCCGGACTGATCTCAGCCGAGCTGGTCATCGTGCTCGTGCTCGGCGCCAATCTAGGCGGCGCAATACCCCCTGTCGTCGCGACGCTGTCCGGCCCGGCCTCCGCGCGGCGCGTCACTCTCGGCAATCTCGCCGTCCGCACGCTCGGCTGCGTCATCGCCTTGCCGCTTGCGGGCTACGGTGCGGAGCTCATTCAGATGTTGCCCTTCGGCCCGTCCAAACTGCCCGTCGACGCGCATCTGCTCTTCAATCTTCTGCTCGCCGCACTCGCCTGGCCCTTCTCCCGACCGCTCGCCACCCTGATGACCCGGCTGGTCCCGGACCAGGCCGAGCCGGACACCGCGCCGAAATATCTGGACGCGCATGAGCTTTCGACGCCCGTCATTGCTTTAACCAGCGCCACCCGCGAAGTGCTCGGCATCGGCGACCTCATCGAGCGCATGCTGATCCGGGTCTCCGAAGCCTTCGAAGGCAATGACTCTTCCAAGCTTTCCGAAATCGCGACCCTCGAAGAGCGCGTCGACAAGCTGCAGCAGGCGGTGAAGGTCTATCTGTCGAAGCTCGGCCGCGAGGGGCTCAGCGACGAAAATGCCCGCCGCTCGATCGTCGTCATTGACTATGCCATCAACCTCGAACACATGGGCGACATCATCGAAAAGGGCCTGCTGGAACAGGTGAGGAAGAAGATCTCCCTCGGGCTCAGATTTTCCGACGATGGTCATCAGGAACTACGCAAGCTGTTCGACCTGACGATCGACAATCTTCGTGTCGCCCAGACGATCTTCGTCACTCGCGATTTCAATCTTGCGCGTCAGATGATGGAGACAAAGGTGGAGGTCCGGCGCATGGAGAAACAGTCGGCCGAACACCATCTGGAACGCCTGCGCGACGGACGCGCCGACAGTCTGCAGACAAGCTCGCTGCATCTCGATATGCTGCGCGACCTGAAGAGGATCAACGCCCACATCGTCTCGGTGGCGCATCCGATCCTGGATGAAAGCGGCCTTCTGATCGAAAGCCGAGTGCGCGCCGTCGCGGAGTGACGGTCAGTCCGCCGAAGGCAGGCGGCGCATGGTGAATTCGATCCGGTCACCGTCAAGCTGGCGCCAGCTTTCCACTTCCGTCCAATAGGCGGCTTTCGGATATTCGTCGAACCATTCACGCGCCTTGGCGCGAGCATCAATCAGGCCGAGGCAATATGTCTCCCGCACGAAATGGTCTTTCTTACGGGAGGGATTTTCCGCCCGGTGTCTCGCCATTCTGCGTTTCAGGCCGTCGAAGGACGGAGGTCCTGGAATTTTTGCCATCAAACCTACCTCTCCGGAAAAGGTAGTATCGAAATAGTTGATTTGCGAGTCGAATCTTGAATGCGGCGACCGGAACCCGCGTCGGCTTGGCGGCGGGCGCCGCCGCCTGCTAGATGGGAGGCAACGAGGAATTGAGCGAGTCGTGCCCACACAGGATGCCGACCGCGGAGGCGTGACATGGAAAGACCCGAACTGCCGATTGGCTTGCCTGACGATATCGAGGAAAGGAAGGAGACCGCGCGCAGGTGGTTTGAAGCGCTGCGCGATACGATCTGCGCCTCCTTCGAAGCTCTCGAAGACGAATTGCAAGGCCCCCTATCCGATCAGGAACCAGGCCGCTTCGTCGCCAAAGACTGGTCGCGTGAAAACGGCGCCGGCGGCGGTGGCCGCATGTCGATGATGGAAGGCCGCGTCTTTGAAAAGGTCGGTGTCCATACATCAACTGTCCATGGCGAATTCTCTCCGGAGTTCCGGGCCCAGATTCCGGGCGCCAAGGACGATCCGCGTTTCTGGGCCTCGGGCATCTCTCTGATCGCCCATCCCGTCAACCCCAACGTTCCGGCTGTCCATATGAACACCCGCATGGTGGTCACGACAAGCCGCTGGTTCGGCGGAGGGGCCGACCTGACGCCGGTGCTGTCGCGCCGCCGCACCCAGGAGGACGAGGACAGCCAGCTCTTCCATAAGGCCATGGAGATCGCCTGCCGCAATCACGCCGTCGCCGATTACGGCGCCTACAAGGCTTGGTGCGACGACTACTTCTTCCTCAAGCACCGCAATGAGCCCCGCGGCATCGGCGGCATCTTCTATGACTGGCTGCATTCGAGCGAGGCAGCCGGCGGCTGGGACGCCGATTTCGCCTTCACGCGGGATGTCGGCAGGGCTTTCGCCATGGTCTATCCGAAAATCGTTCGCTCCAACTTCAACAAGCTATGGACGGAAGCCGATCGTGACGAACAGTTGATCCGCCGAGGCCGTTACGTCGAATTCAATCTGCTGTATGATCGCGGCACCATCTTCGGCCTGAAGACCGGCGGCAATGTCGAATCCATTCTCTCGTCGCTGCCGCCTGTCGTGCGATGGCCGTGAGACTGTAAAATCTCATCGATTATTCGAGCTGAGGGACCTTCATAAAAATTCAGTGAGTCCTAACTTTATATGTACGTGCGTAACAATCGGAGGAGGATTGTCATGACGACAGAAAGCGGCTCGCCTGCGTCCACGGATGCCCAGGAAACATTCCGTGCCATCGACACACCCGAGTTCCTTGTCCGCATTGCCGAGAAACTGCGGGCCAAGAGTGGCTCCGATCTGCCGCTGTGCTGCTTCATCGAGCAGGTCAAGTTGCAACTGGCCGGCGGAAAGTCGCCGGAGGATCTGCAGAAGGACGCAGCCAACAGCAACACGCCCGGCCATCTCTCGGAGACCTACAAAGCCTGGGCGATGCCCGACTGAACCACCTTGTCCGGTCGCCACCTCCTGCCGGCCGGAACCTTCTCTTCGCACGTACATTTCATCAATCGCGTGAAAGCGCGATGGCCGTTGCGTTCCAGACAGAGGAGAAAACCATGCGACTGTTCGAATGCGGCACGCTCGTTCCCGGCTGCGCCTGGCACACCCGGGCGGATAATGACGCAGAAGTGGTTCGCCGCGCCGTTGAGCACTTGAAGACTGCTCACGGCGAAACGATCATACGCGAAAACATGGTTGATAACATCAAGGCACGCATCCGTGACGAAGCCACCGCCGCCTGACGGCCGGTGAGCGAGTCCTGGCAACAACCATTGAAGCTGCGCCGCATCCATCCGATGCGGCGCGATGTCGGCTATTGCGCGCTTTCCTTCAGCCGGGCGAGCAGGGCCGTTCGGTCGGACGCAAAATTTTCTTCCACCCACTGGTTTTCCAGCACCGCAAGCAGTTCGCCGACGCGAGGGCCGGAGGCGACGCCCGCCGCGAGCACGTCGCCGCCATTCAGAGGAAACTGCGGCTTCTTCCAGTTCGCGGCCTGATCCATGAGCTTGCCGAGCCGCGCTGAACGCGCCATCTCGGCTAGATCGCCCTCAGCCTTGCCACGCGCAACAGCAAGGGCAAGCTTCAACCGGGTCACGATGCCGTCGAGGCCGTTACGGTAAAGCAGCCTTTCGAAAGCAGCCGGCGAGATTTCATCGTTGACCGGCGCCGCCATCGCCCAGGCCTTGAGAGTGGCCGCTTCCGCATTGGAGAGTTTCAGCCGGGCCGCAAGCGCCTCCAGCCGCGCCGCATCGGGCGGTACGATCGCCATCAGGCGCAGCAGCGGATCAGGCGCCCAGCCGAGCGCCTTCTCGGTGGCGACAAGCGAAGGGATGGCATCGATCCCCCAGCGTTCCGATTCCGGCAGAATTTCCGTCAACACCGCCACCTGCCGCATCCAGAGAAGTGCCCGGCCGGGATCGGCAGCACCGAGCAGTTTTCTAAGCTCCGACCAGACGCGTTCGGCCGACAGCGTCTTCAGTTTCGAACGCGCCGCCGCACAGGCCTTCAGACCCTCCGCATCGGGCCGCCCGGAGCCGTAATAGGCAAAAAAGCGGAAGAAGCGCAGAATGCGCAGATGATCCTCGGCAATACGCCTTGCCGCATCGCCGATAAAGCGGATGTTGCGCGTTTCGATATCGGCCAGTCCGCCAACGAGATCGACCACTTCGCCCTCGGCATCTACATAGAGCGCGTTGATTGTCAGGTCCCGGCGTTCGGCATCGGCCTTCCAGTCGGTGCTGAAGGCAACTTTGGCGTGGCGCCCGTCGGTCTCCACATCGGTACGCAGCGTCGTCACCTCGAAAGGCTTGCCATCGACGACGAGCGTCACCGTGCCGTGCTGCAGTCCTGTCGGCACCGCCTTGATGCCGGCCGCCGCCGCCCGCTCCATGACGATCTCAGGCGTCAGCGTCGTGGCGATGTCGATATCGCTGACCGGCAGGCCCATCAGGCTGTTGCGCACCGCACCGCCGACCACTCGACCTTCCCCCTTATCAGCATTGAGAAGCGCAAGGACCCGGGCGAGAGCCGGATCGCGGAACCATGCCTGGTCGGCAACGCCGGTCATGCATAAAGCCTTTCATAGAGTGTACGGACGATGCCGGCGGTGATGCCCCAAATCATCCGCGTTTCAAAGGGCATGCGGTAGAAATGCCGGTCGATGCCGTCGATCACGCGCCTATCGCGGCGGTGATTGGCCGGGTTCATCAGGAAGGAAAGCGGAACCTCGAACACGTCGTCCACCTCGGCCGGGTTGAGCCTCAGCGCGAAACCCCGCTCGACGACGCCGAGCACGGGAGTAATGCGGAAACCGGTCGAGGCGAGATAATTCGGCAACCTACCGACCGTTTCGACGAAAGAACCGGCCAAGCCGATCTCCTCCTCCGTCTCGCGGATTGCCGCCATTTCGGGCGAGATATCGGCCGGATCGATCGAGCCGCCGGGAAAGGCGATCTGGCCGGAATGTTTGCGCAGCGTCACCGTGCGCTTGGTGAAGATCACACGCGCTTCCTCGCCGTCGTCGATGACAGGCACGAGCACGGCGGCGTCGCGCAGCTTGAAGGTCGCCACCTCCTCCACGATATCCGGATTGAGAACATGGTCGCCATGATCGCGCCAGGCATGGTCCACCGGCCCGCCATTCTGATTGAGCGCACGGCGGCGGAATTCGGCTGCTGAAAACAGCGGATAACGTTGGGTGATCGCATCGTTCATCGGCTAAGCGCATCCAATTCATCGGCCGGCATGACGGGGAAGACTTCGCCGGCGGAGCAGATTGCAAACATCGTCTGCCCTTCCACTTCGACCGTCTCGCCGAGCGCGACCAGTTCATACATCACCGCGCGTGACACCAGCGCCTCCAGCCGCCCGCGCACATGCAGGTAGGGTTTCAGTTCGGCATTCTCGCCCGCAATGGAAAAGCGCAGCCGATGCTCTCTTCCCGCCTCGATGACATCACCGACATTGGTGCGGAATGTGAGCACCTGGCGGCCCTCGCGCACAGTCACGCTCATCTCCACAGCGATGAACGGCGCGTCGATGACCCTGATCCCGACCTTTTCCACAGGAGTTACGAGGTAAGTCTTTTCGTCCTCCTCTTTGCGCAGGACCGTCGAAAACAGCCGCACCAGCGCCGGCCGGCCGATCGGCGTACCCATGTAGAACCAGGTGCCGTCGGCCCTGATCTCCATGTCGATATCACCGCAGAAAGGCGGATTCCACCGCTCGACCGGTGCTAACCCGCGTTTTTTACCGCTGTTTTCGGCAGAGGCGCGCGAGATCAGCGCGGCAAGCCCCGCCGCATCCGCCTGTCCGCTGATTTCTTCGGCTGCCATTCTTCCGTCCCGGTTTGTCCTTAACGAAGTGAAGTCACGAGATAGTCATTCGTAACGAACTTGTCAGCCCGTCGCATCTCCATAACTCTATCGAGTATGAGGCAGATGTATAAGTCCGCCGATTCGCTGCCGAATGATTTCAGCCGTTGGAGATGCCCATGGGTATGATGAAGACCGAAGCCAGCCTCGATGAAAAGGCGATCGTCGCCGCCGCTGAAAGGGCGCTCTCCGATATCGCCGCCATCCGCGGGGAAGTCTCGAAAGTGATCTTCGGTCAGGAGAGCGTCGTCGAGAACACCGTCCTCGCTGTGCTGTCAGGCGGCCATGCCCTGCTCGTCGGCGTTCCCGGCCTTGCCAAGACCAGGCTGGTGACGACGCTCGGCGAGGTGCTGGGCCTTGCTGCCAACCGCATCCAGTTCACACCCGACCTGATGCCTTCGGATATTCTCGGCTCCGAGGTGATGGATCAGGACGACAGCGGCCGCCGCTCCTTCCGTTTCATCAAAGGCCCGGTCTTCGCCCAGCTCCTGATGGCCGACGAAATCAACCGCGCCTCGCCGCGCACCCAGTCGGCGCTTCTGCAGGCGATGCAGGAATATCACATCACCATCGCCGGCCAGCGCTATGATCTGCCGGCTCCCTTCCACGTGCTCGCCACCCAGAATCCGCTGGAGCAGGAAGGCACCTATCCCCTCCCCGAGGCCCAGCTCGACCGCTTCCTGCTGCAGGTCGATGTCAACTATCCCGAGCTCGCCGCCGAGCGACAGATCCTGCTCGAGACCACAGGCCTGGGCGAAACCCGGCCGGAAGCCATCATCGATGCGCAGCGGCTGATCGAAATCCAGACACTGGTGCGTCAGATGCCGGTGAGCGAGACGGTCGTCGACGCCATCCTTTCGCTGGTGCGATCCGCCCGCCCCGGCCAGGGGAATGCCTCGACCGACAAGAACGTCGCCTGGGGTCCAGGCCCGCGCGCCGGCCAGGCGATGATGCTCTGCGCGCGCGCCCGCGCGCTCTACGAGGGCCGCCTCGCCCCGTCCCTCGATGATATCTTCGCGCTTGCCGAACCCATTCTCCAGCACCGCATGGCGCTGACCTTCGCCGCCCGCGCCGAAGGCATGTCGGTGCGCGACGTCATCGCCGGACTGGTCAGGCAGGCAAAGGGATAAGGAAGCCGGACGCGTGGCATCTATCGGACAGACCGTTAACCCGACGTCAGGCAGCGATGCCCTTTCCCGCGCCAGGCAGCGGGCCGCCCTGATGCCGGACTGCCTGGTGGAAGCCAAGCGCATTGCTAATACGGTGATTGCCGGCTGGCACGGCCGCCGCAAGCGCGGCATCGGCGAGAATTTCTGGCAGTTTCGTCCCTATGCCGAAGGTGAAAGCCTGTCGCGCATCGATTGGCGCCGCTCCGCCCGCGATGATCATACCTATGTGCGCGAGCGCGAATGGGAGGCAGCGCACACCATCTGGCTCTGGTGCGACATGTCGCCCTCGATGATGTACAAGTCGAGCTACGGCAGCGTCTCCAAGGAAAGCCGAGCGCTTGTTGTCATGCTGGCGCTTGCCGAAATCCTCGCCCGCTCCGGTGAACGCATCGGCTGCCCCGGCATCATGGAACCCGCCTCCACCCGCAATGCCGCCGAACGCCTCGCAGCCGCGCTCATGCACGCGCCGCTGACCGGCGGACTGCCGGAAACAGGAATGATCCGCGGTTGGAGCGACCTCGTGCTCATCGGCGATTTCCTCGACGACGCTCCTGATATCATGGAGCGGCTCGGCCCGCTTGCCCGCCGCGGCCTGCACGGCCATGTGGTCGAGATAGCAGATCCCGCTGAAGAGATCTTTCCGTATAGCGGCCGCACAGAATTCATCGACCCGGAGACCGGCGCCAAGCTCATCTCCGGCCGCGCCGAACACATCCGCGAGACCTATCGCAACGCCTACCTCGCCCGCAGGGAGAGCCTCGGTCAGTCGCTGCGGCATCTCGGCTGGACCTTTACGACCCACCGCACCGATCATCTTGCCTCGGAGGCGCTGGTTGCGGTCCACATGTACCTGTCCGGCATGCCGGCCAAGGCAACGCATGGAGGGCTGCTATGAACGCCCTTCCCTTCGCTTTCGCCTATCCCGCCATTCTCGGCGCCCTGATCGCCCTGCCGGTCATCTGGTGGCTGTTGCGGCTGACACCACCACGTCCGAAAACGGAAGTCTTTCCACCGCTGAAAATCCTTGCGTCGGTGCTGAAACGCGAGGAAACGCCGGCGCAAAGCCCCTGGTGGCTGACGCTGCTGCGCATGCTGCTCGCCGCCATCATTATCCTTGCGATTGCTGATCCGGTCTTCAACCCGCGCACCAATTCTCTGGCCTCGGGCGGCCCGCTCGTCCTCTTCGTCGACAACAGCTGGGCGGCATCGCCCGATTGGGAGCGGCGCGTCCAGACCGCCGACGCGCTGGTGGACGATGCCGAATCCGCCGGCACGCCGGTAGCGATCGCCTTCACCGCCGACCCGACCAATGATGCGGTGCCCGGCACGGCAGCGAGTGCCCGCGACAAGCTGCGGGCTGCCGAGCCGCGGCCGCTGGTCCCCGATCGCGAGCGCGCCTTCCAGGCGCTGCGCGCGGCGCTCAACGGCGTCAAGCCCGGCACCCTCGCCTTCCTGACCGACGGTGCCGCCGCCAAAGCCGATGATCCGACGGTGCGCAGGCTCGCCGAGCTCCAGCCCGCTGATCTGCGCCTGATCGAGGGCGATGCCACGAAGACGGTTGCCGTCACCGCGGCCAGCAATGCGGCCGATGCCATGACCGTCAAAGTCACGCGGCTCGACAGTTCGCGCCCCGCATCCGTGGCGCTGAACGCCGTCGATGCCCAGGGCCGCTCAATTGCCAACGGCAGGGTGGATTTCCGTCCCGGCCAGAGCGTCGCCACGAGTTCGATCACCGCTCCCTTCGAGATGCGCAACGATTTCGCCCGCATCAGCGTCGACAACGGCGCCACGGCAGGCGCGGTCCACCTTCTCGACGATGCGTTCAAGCGCCGCCGGGTCGTCCTGCTGTCCGGTACCGGAGCCGATGAATTCCAGCCGCTGCTCTCGCCGCTCTACTACATCCAGCGGGCGCTGCAGCCCTATGCGGATATCATCCAGCCCACCGACTCCGATTTGGCCGTCGCCATACCGAAGCTTCTCGCCAGCAATCCTTCGATCATAATCATGGCCGATATCGGCCGCCTGCCGGAGGAGACCTACGAACCTCTGACACGCTGGATATCGAACGGTGGCATGCTCCTGCGTTTCGCCGGCCCGCGCATGGCGGCGGCACCTGCCGACGATCCGCTCATTCCCGTCATCCTGCGCCAGGGAGAACGGGCGCTGGGCGGCACCTTGTCCTGGAGCGAACCGCAGTCGCTGGCCGAATTTCCGAGCATCGGGCCTTTCGCGGGCATACCGCGTCCCGCCGATGTGGTCGTCAAACGGCAGGTGCTTGCCGAGCCGACACCCGACCTTGCCGAACGCACCTGGGCAAGCCTCGCCGACGGCACGCCGCTGGTGACGATGAAGCAGCTGGCATCCGGCCAGATCGTCCTCTTCCACGTCACTGCGGAAGCGACCTGGTCCGATCTGCCGATCTCGGGCACTTTCGTCGACATGCTGCGTCACCTCCTGCAGATATCGCGCTCAGGCGGTGTGACGTCTGAGGCGCGCAGCAGCGCGCGTGTCTCCGAGACCCTTCCGCCCTACCGCATGCTGACGGCCAAGGGTGTGCTCGTCTCCGAGACTGGCTCGGCGCGACCTCTGATCCCCAGGGCCGGAGCCGAACCGACGGCGGATTTCGACAATCCGCCTGGCCTCTACGGTTCGGAAGATGGTTTCACCTCATTGAACGTGCTGCCCGAGAACGCCGAACTGAAGCCGCTCGATACCGCTGGAACCAATGCCGTGCGCGAAGGCTTGATCGGCGGCGAAAGCTGGTCGGCAAAGCCGGCTCTTTTCCTGGTCGCCTTTCTGCTGCTGCTCGCCGACGGGCTGGTCGTTCTCTTCATGAACGGCGCTTTTTCGCGATTGCGCCCGGCCGCCCGCACCCTGGGCGTGATCGCAGTCGCGGTCGGCGCCGGCTTCCTGGTGCAGCCCGGCACAGTTCACGCCAACGACTCTCGGCCCGGCGACGACCTCATTCTGGAGCGGCTTGACAACACGCATCTCGCCTATGTCGTCACCGGCGAGCAGGAAGTCGACAATATATCCGAGCGCGGCCTTGAGGGCTTGACCCAGTTCCTGACCTTCCGCACGACGCTGGAGCCGGCGCCGCCCGTCGGGCTCGACCTCACCAAGGACGAGCTCACATTCTATCCGATCATCTATTGGCCGGTTTCGGCAACGGCGCCGATGCCGTCATCGGCCGCCATCAGCCGCATCGACGCCTATATGCGCAACGGCGGCACCGTGCTCTTCGATACGCGCGACCAGATAAGCGCCTTGGACAATGGCGGCAATGTCGGCGCCAACGGTCAGCGGCTGCAGGAAATCCTCGCCAATCTCGATATCCCGCCGCTCGAACCGGTACCCTCAGATCACGTGCTGACCAAATCCTTCTATCTCCTGTCGAGCTTTCCCGGCCGCTATGCCGGCAGCCCGCTTTGGATCGAGGCCCGGCAAGGTGGCCGCGAAGCGACCGAAAAATCGGCGGCGACGGCCGACGGGGTTTCGCCGATCCTGATCACCGGCAATGATTTCGCCGGCGCCTGGGCAGTCGACGAAAACGGCACGCCGATGCTGCCGACTGTGCCCTCGGATGAAGGGCAACGTGAATATGCCTACCGGGCCGGCGTCAACATCATGATGTACATGCTGACCGGCAACTACAAGACCGACCAGGTCCACGTTCCCGACCTCCTCGAACGGTTAGGGCAATGAGATGACCTTCGATTTTTCACCCTTCCTGCCCTGGCCGATTCTGGCGGCACTGGCCGCCGCCAGTGCTCTCATCGCCGCCTTTGCGATCTGGCGCGGCATTCGCGGCGCCTGGATCAGGACACTGGCCGCCCTCGCCCTGATGACCGCCCTTGCCAATCCCGTACTGCTGCAGGAGGATCGGGATCAGCTGTCGACGATCGTCCCCGTCATCGTCGACCGGAGCCAGAGCCAGCAGACGCCCGAGCGCACGAAGATGACCGATGACGCGCTTACGGCATTGAAAGCGCAGCTTGCCCGCTTCCCCCAGATAGAACCCCGCTTCATCGATGTCGAAGGCGACATCAATTCCGACGTTCCGTCCACCCGCCTGTTCGAGGCGCTGGCAGCCAACATCGCTGACGTCCCTTCCGCCCGCATCGGCGGCGCCATCATACTGACAGACGGCGAAGTCCATGATGTCCCGGCCGCCAATCAGGCGCTTGGCTTCGATGCGCCGATCCATGGTCTCGTCACCGGCAAGCCCAAGGAATTCGACCGTCGCATCGAAGTCATCAAGGGACCGCGCTTCGGCATCGTCAACGAGGAGCAGCAGGTCGTCCTGCGCGTCTTTGACGATGGTCCGAGCCCCGGCGGCACGGCCGACGTCACGGTGAAGCTGAACGGCGACGAGATCGCTACCTTGCAGGCAACGCCCGGTCAGGATACGCCCTTCTCCTTCAAGGTTCCGGGTGGCGGCAGCAATGTGCTCGAATTTTCCGTCGCCGAGCTGCCCGGCGAAGTCACCGTCGCCAACAACCGTGCCGTTCATGTCATCGATGGCATCCGCCAGAATCTGCGCGTTCTGCTGGTCTCCGGCGAGCCGCATGCCGGCGAGCGCGCATGGCGCAACCTCCTGAAATCCGACGCCTCGGTCGATCTCGTTCACTTCACCATCCTGCGTCCGCCGGAAAAGCAGGACGGCACGCCGATCAACGAGCTGTCGCTGATCGCCTTCCCGACGCGTGAACTCTTCATCGACAAGATCAAGGATTTCGACCTGATCATCTTCGATCGCTATCAGGATCGCGCCAACGTGCTGCCGATGCTTTACTATGACAACATCGCCCAATACGTGGAGAACGGCGGCGCGCTGCTGATTGCCGCCGGCCCGGAACATGCGAGCCCAGAGTCGATCGCGATGACGCCGCTCGCCTCCGTGCTGCCGGCAGAGCCGACGGGCCGGATGATCGAGAAGGCCTTCTATCCTCGACTCTCCGAGGAAGGGCGTAAGCATCCGGTCACGCGCGGCTTGGACGGCTCCGGCGAGGACCCGCCGCATTGGGGCCGCTGGTTCCGCAGCGTCGATGTCGAACGGCCGCAGGGCGAAACGATCATGGTTGGCGCCGACAACCATCCGCTGCTGGTGCTGAACCGCGCCGGCCAGGGCCGCGTCGCCATGCTGCTTTCCGATCAGGGCTGGCTCTGGGCGCGCGGCTTCGAAGGCGGCGGTCCAAATGTCTCGCTGTATCGCCGCATCGCTCATTGGCTGATGAAGGAACCAGCGCTCGAGGAAGAAGCGTTGACGGCGCGCGCGTCCGGCCGAACCCTTGAAGTCACCCGCCAGACAATCGGCGACAATCCTGGTAACGCCACCGTGCGTTATCCC
This sequence comes from Rhizobium sp. BK049, assembly GCF_014193135.1. NCBI lineage: Bacteria > Pseudomonadati > Pseudomonadota > Alphaproteobacteria > Hyphomicrobiales > Rhizobiaceae > Rhizobium > Rhizobium sp. BK049. The sequence goes on along the minus strand of NZ_JACHYV010000022.1, from coordinate 59,715 downwards.
TCGGGCAAGACCGAAACCTTGCCGCTCACCCAGACAGAACCCGGGCTTTACAAGGCCGAGAAACGCATGAACGAGGTCGGCCTCTTCGAAATCCGTAACGGCAAGTTATCGACGCTTGTGCACATCGGCGCTGTCGATGCGCCGGAATTCAAGGCGATGATCTCGACGACCGATGTGCTGAAGCCTGTCGTCGACAGGAGCAAAGGTCTCGTGACCCGCGTCGCAAGCGAAAAGGGCGCAATCAGCGTTCCGCCGATCCTGCCGGTGCGCGGCCAGGTCCGCGTCTCCGATAACGAGCGAATGATGATCCGCATGACCAACGAAACGGTCCTGAAGGGAATCAACACGCTGCCGCTCTTTGCCGGTTTCGCCGGCGTCGGCATCCTGCTGCTCGCTTTCGGCGCCATGTGGTGGCGCGAAGGGCGATAGTCGCATGCCGGAGTTCGAGCTCACGGCATCGCCTTCGGCTGTGGAACTCGCGGCAATCACCGATGCGCTCTCGGCCTTCAATAACAGCGATGTCGGCCCTTCGGACCGCCAGCCGCTCGCCGTCCTCATCCGCGATACCGACGGCAAGGTGACCGGCGGCCTGTCGGGCTTTACCGCCTGGGGCTGGCTCTTCATCCAGTTGCTTTATATCCCCGATACGCTACGCGGAACGGGCATAGCCGGCAAGATTCTCGCAAAAGCGGAAGACGAGGCCAAGGCGCGAGGATGCCGTGGCGCCTGGATCGATACCTTCAACCCGCAGGCTCTCCGCGCCTATCTGCGCCAGGGTTATGAAGTCTTCGGTGAGCTTGAAAATTTCCCGGAAGGTCGCACCCGCAGCTTCCTCCGGAAAAAGCTCTGATCATCCGCGCCAGGCGATCACACCTTTCAGCCGCTCGTGCACGCCCTCGGCCATCGGAACGACCAGCACCCGGCCCGGATCGACGGGGCCTGGAAAGGCAAGCGCGTTATAGGCCACCTTCTCGAAGCCAAGCGGACCGTAATAGGGCGGATCGCCGACGAGGATGACGGCTTCCGAACCTTTGCGCCGCGCAGCTTCCACCGCGATCCGCACCAGTTCCCGGCCGATACCTATATTTTTGTGCGAGGGTCGAACGGCAAGCGGGCCAAGAAGATGCCCCTTCACCGTGCCGGCCAGCACCGGCGTCATGCGCACGGAGGCGATCGTCTCGCCGTCGTCAGCACAGATGAAGGAGAGCGACAGGTCATGCGGCCCCTGCTCGCGGATACGCGCGGCAGCCCGCGCGAAGCGGCCCGGACCGAAGGCTTCTTCATTGATGTGTTCGATGGCGGCGTCGTGGGACGCGTCTTCGGTGAGGTAGACGAGATCGTGCTTGTACATGATGACAGAAACCGGTTGGACAGATTGATGGGTCTCGAACACGCCCTTGGCGTTCGGAGCATCAGCGTCGTCGCAGGTTTCTGGAAATGAACATCAGGCAGGTGTTCCTCAAATCGTGAAAAGGGCGATAGCAGGAAAAATTTCCGCCGTCCAACGCAAAATGCACATCCGATCCTGCTAGCGTGGGGGGCGTGACGCACTGTTCAATCTTTACCCCCTGCAAAGCCCCACTATCTCAGCTAACGTCAATTTCAACATGGCAACCAGGGAATGAATCATGGGAATGCTTGTGGACGGCGTCTGGCATGACGTCTGGTACGACACGAAGGAAAGCAAGGGCCACTTCAAACGTCAGCCCTCGCAATTTCGCAACTGGGTGACGGCAGACGGCGAGGCTGGACCTTCCGGAAGCGGCGGCTTCAGGGCCGAGGCCGGGCGGTATCATCTTTATGTCTCTCTCGCCTGCCCCTGGGCGCATCGCACCCTGATCTTCCGCAAGCTGAAGAAACTGGAGGACCTGGTCTCGGTTTCTGTCGTCGACCCACTAATGGCCGAAAACGGTTGGGAATTCAAAGTGGGCGGCGGAGCTACTGGCGATCGCCTCTACGGCGCGGCCACCCTCTGGCAAATCTATGCCAAGGCCGATCCGCATTATTCCGGCCGTGTCACGGTTCCCGTCCTCTGGGACACGCAGACCGGCACGATCGTCAACAACGAGTCGGCCGAGATCATCCGCATGTTCAACAGCGCCTTCGACGGGCTGACGGGCTCGAAGACCGATTTCTACCCGGAGGATCTGCGTGCCGAGATCGACGCGCTGAACGCCACCGTCTACGACACTGTCAATAACGGCGTCTACAAGGCGGGCTTTGCCACAACTCAAGAAGCTTACGAGGAAAATGTCGTCAAATTGTTCGAAACACTCGACATTCTCGACGAACGCCTGGGCAGGGGCCGTTACCTTTTCGGCGACAGATTGACCGAGGCCGATTGGCGCCTCTTCACCACGCTGGTGCGTTTCGATCCGGTCTATGTCGGCCACTTCAAGTGCAACATCCGCCGCATCGCCGATTATCGCAATCTGCCCGGCTATCTCAGGGATCTCTATCAAACGGCGGGCGTTGCCGAGACGGTAAACCTGCAGCACATCAAGCAGCACTACTACCGCAGTCACAAGACGATCAACCCGACCGGCATCGTCCCCGCCGGCCCGGCGCTCGATCTCGACAGCCCGCATGACCGCGCTACAGCGCCGCGCGTCCTTTTAGACGCGCAAAGGACGACGCTGTAGAACTTTAAATTGCTCATAATTTACTCTTAAATCGATTCCGATTTAAGAAATTATGCAGCGGGCTGAATGCAGCCTGAAGCTTCTCACCAGCGATGGTCAGGCTCCTGCTCGCCCCGAAGCTCGGCGAGGCGGCGATGCGTCGCCTCGGTCGTGCCCTCGGGCAGGCTGTCGAGCGAAAAGAACCCGCTGTCGGAAATCTCCCAATCCGGCGGCCGCGGCGCCGTCTGCTCGACGGTTACGCGATAGAATACGACGTGGTCGCGCCGGGTGGTCGTGGTGTTGAAATAGACTTGGACCAGCTGCGGTTTTCCGATGATTCTGAGGTTGCCCTCCTCGCGCAGTTCCTTGACCAGCGCTTCTTCGGCCGTCTCGTTGCGCTCCAGCCCGCCGCCGGGCATATGCCAACCACCGACATAGCTGTGGCGCACGAGGAAAATCCGCCCGTCCTTATCGAAACAGGCGGCCCTGACGCCCATCGTCATGCCGCGGGCGAAGGAGAAATAGACATGCAGGAGGCGCAAGGCCAGCCTGATGTGAGGAGGCCGCTTCTCTTTATCCACCATCGTCCCGTTTCGGCTCTTCATCGCGCCGCATGTGTTTGATTTGTCAATAAGCTGGTCTATGTCTCGTAGCATGTTCAAGCTCGCGCATATTTCCGACGTCCACCTCGGACCGCTGCCCCGTCTTTCCGTTCAAGAGCTGTTTTCAAAACGCATAACCGGCTTTGTGAACTGGCATCGAAATCGACGCAAGCACCTTTTCGCCAGCACGCTGGATCTGCTGCTCGATGACATCCGCGCCCATCAGGCCGATCATTTGGCCGTCACAGGCGACCTCGTCAACCTGGCGAGCGGCATCGAGATCCGCGCCGCCGCCGCCTGGCTGCGCGCGCTCGGCGATCCCGCCGACACCTCGGTCGTTCCAGGCAATCACGACGCCTATGTGCCGGGTGCCTATGAGAAATCGATGCGCGCCTGGTACGATTATGTCCGCGGCGACCTCGCCTCGCCGCAATGGCAGGAAGACCGCCGCATCTTTCCCTATCTACGTGTCCGCGACAAAGTTGCGATCGTCGGCTGCTCCACGGCAGTCGCCACGCCCCCTTTCGCCGCCTCCGGCTTTTTCAGCGCTCGCCAGGCCCGCGATACGGTGAACATGCTGCGCGCGGCCGGCGAAGCCGGTCTCTTCCGCGTCGTCATGATCCATCATCCGCCGATCCGCGGCGCCACCGCCTTTCACAAACGCATGATCGGCATCCGTCGCTTCGCGGCCGTGATTTCGACCGGCGGCGCCGAGCTCGTGTTGCACGGCCACACGCATCTGAACACGCTCCACTGGCTGCGCGGCCAGGTGCAGCCGGTGCCGGTCGTCGGCATCGCGTCGGCCTCGCAGGGACCGGGCAGCATTAAGCCGCCAGCCGCCTACAACCTCTTCTCCATCGACGGCTCTCCGGGCGCCTGGGAACTCACCGGCGAGCGCTTCAGCCTGAACAGGACAGGCGATGCGATGATGTCGGAAAGCGTCGATATTTTCGCCCCTTAGCGCTGACTTCCGACTCTTTTTATGCGGCACTTGAATCAATCTCGGAAAGCGCTTCGCCACAGTCGCAACATTTGTCATGGAGGCTGCCTACCCTCTTGGTATTTTTACCGGTAAGCGTACAATCCGACCGACTGCATCGCCTCAGAACGGAGCCGCCAATGACTTCCCCCTTCCATCGCCTGTGCAGAACAACACTTGCCGCCGGCTTTGTACTCGGCATGGCGAGCGCCGCCTTCGCGGTCGGCGACAGCAACGACGACACCAATCCGCCGCCGAAGACCCAGACGACCAAGACCTGCACCGGCGGCAAGGTCTGGGATAAGCAGAAGAAGGAATGCGTCACCCCGAAGAAGAACAGCTTCAACGACGACGATCTCTATAAGTTCGCCCGCGAGTTTGCCTATGCCGGCCAGTATGAGAACGCCATCACCGTGCTCAATCTTGCCCGTAATCAGAACGACCCGCGCATTCTGAATTATCTCGGCTATGCGAACCGCAAAGCCGGTCGCATGGAGCTCGGCATGTCCTATTACCGCAAGGCATTGCAGGCGGATGAGAATTATATTCTCGCCCGCTCCTACATGGGTATGGCGCTGGTGGAACAAGGAGACATCCAGGGGGCTCGCGTCCAGCTCGTCGAAATTCGCGACCGCGGCGGCGAAGACACCTGGGCCTACCGCGCTCTGCTGCAAAGCTTGAACGGTTACAGGACATATTGACGCAAGCTTTGCGGGCTAGATTAGGAAAACCCCTTGGGAAAGGGGATAAGATGACCGGATGCTTGCGAAGTGCAGTGGATTTGCTTCATAAAGAGCCTGCATCTCCGGTGCCGACAAAGCCGGTTTCGCGTCCGATGCCGAACCTTTCGTCCGCGAAACCATTGTGAATGCTTCTTGGATAGACAATGCGTCAGCCCGCAACGACCATCGACCTCCGGCGTGATCTCGTCGGCCTTCTGCCCCACCTTCGCCGCTTCGCGATCACGCTCGCGGGCGAGGCTGGCGTGGCCGATGAACTTGTCCAAGCCGTTTGTCTGCGTGCCATTGCCAAGGGGCATCAGTGGAGTGGCGAGGGCCGACTGGAAAGCTGGGTATATACGCTTGCCCGCCAGCAGTGGACGGAGGACAGCCGCAAGCGGAAGCCGAAGGCGTCGGCACGCGGCAACGTCACCGACATCAGAGAGGCTGCCCGTGAACGCTCGGCCCCGGTCGATCCCGACGCCATCCATCGCATGATCGCCGAAATGCCGGACGGTGTTTCCTCGATCTTCCTGCTCGTCGATGTCGAAGGCCACAGCTATCAGCAGGCGGCCGAGATCATGGGCATTTCGACGGCAAGCGTCGTCTCCCAGCTTGCCACCGCAAGGCTGCATTTCGCCGGGCTTGCCGGCACCCACCCCATCCACAGGTACTGAATTGCTCGATCTTAGGAAATTGCCGCTCGAAGCCCAGCTCACCGCCCTTCTCGACGGCGAGGTCTCTCCCGAACAACGGCACGAACTGGAACAGCACCTGGCAACCGACGAGAATGCGCGCCGTCTGCATGAAAAGCTGCGTCATGGCGCCGATTTCGGCCGCCGCCGCCTGGACGATGTCCTGAAGGAGCCGGTGCCGCTCGCCCTCGTCCGCTCGATCAAGAGCACGCAGCCGCCAAAGACGCCGATCGCCCAGCGCGCCATGCGCCCCCAGGTGAAATTGGCCCCGAGCGGCCCGCAGGCGCTGGCAGCGGCTCTTATCCTCTTCGTCGTCGGTTGCGGCATCGGCTATTTTGCCGGCACCACCCCGGATGCCGACGAGATCGCCACCACGACCGCCACGGCGCCCGCCAATACCAGCAACTGGCTCGGCGACGTCACAGCCTATCAACGCCTGCTGATCCGCCAACCCCGTCACCTCGTCGAAGTGCCGGCATCGCAGGCCGAAGAAATCTCCAGCTGGCTGACGACCGTCATCGGCGTGCCTTTCCGCGTGCCGGATCTCAGCGCCGAATCCTGGACCTTCCAGGGTGCCCGCATAATTCTCGGCGACAATCGCCCCGTCGGTCAGCTCGTCTATTCCAACAGCGACGGCGATATAATCTCCATCTGCTTCCGGAAGGACGCGCAGCCGCCTGAGACCGACGACTTCAAGGAAACGATCAAGGACGAGATTGGCTTGGTCACCTGGCACAATGCCGGCACCTCCTACGTTCTCGCCGGCCCCTCCGCCGAAGCCACCCTCGGCCAGCTTGCCATGAAGATTGCCACGGCGATTTGATTGCCGCCTGTCGTATGAGGTGAATGATTACCGCCAGCGGAGCTGAGGCGGTAAATGGCAAAATCGACCATCAGCATCAGCCGCCCCTCATCCGCCTGCCGGCACCTTCTCCGCTGGGGAGAAGGGATATGCCGCAACGTCTGGCTCCCTCTCATTCGTAAGAGGGCGCCGAGGGAAGGTAGGCCGCCACTCGCTCCCTCTTCTCCCCAGCGGGGTGAATGTGCCCGTAGGGCGGACGAGGGGGCCACACGGCCTTTCGCTGCTTTCGCTTAGCGAAGACGCAACGGAATCAACCGAATCGTCAGGCCGCGCCGTACCAAAACGATCGCGGCCTGTACCCTTCGCAGATTAAGCCTTGCCAGCCTTCACTTCGAGCACCCGGTTGGCAGCCGACACGATCGCCTCCAACGATGCTGCGACGATGTTGGTATTGATGCCGGCGCCGAAGAGCTTGCCGCCGGGATAGGAGGTCTCGACATAGGAGATCGCCGCCGCATTCGAGCCGTGCTGTAGCGAATGCTCGGAATAATCCTCGACCGACATCTCGATGCCGAGATAATGCGACAGTGCGTTGATGAAGCCGTCGATCGGGCCGTTGCCGCGCCCTTCGATGCGCTTGATCTCGCCATTGTCGGTGATTTCAGCTGCAACGATCCGCTGGCCCTTGCGCTCGGTGTCGGGATAGGTGTGGTGGTCGACGAACTTGAGGCGCGCCTCGGGCTGCGTCACGTAGCGCTCGATGAAGCGGTCGTAGATGCGCTTCGAGGGAAGCTCCTTGCCCTCCACGTCGGTGATACGCTGGATATCCTCACGAAATTCGACCTGCAGGTTGCGCGGCAGGTTGAGCCCGTAATCCTGCTGCAGGATATAGGCGATGCCGCCCTTGCCGGACTGCGAGTTGATGCGGATGATCGCCTCGTAGGAGCGGCCGACGTCGCGCGGATCGATCGGCAGATAAGGCACTTCCCAGACCGGATGGTTGGCGACCTGTGCCGCCTTCATGCCCTTGTTGATCGCATCCTGATGCGAGCCGGAGAACGCCGTATAGACCAGCTCGCCGACATAAGGGTGACGCTCGGCAATCGTCATCTGGTTCGAATATTCGAACACTTCCTTGATGCGTTCGATGTTCGAGCAGTCGATCCCGGGATCGACGCCCTGCGTGAACATGTTGAGCGCCATCGTCACGACGTCGACATTGCCGGTGCGCTCGCCATTCCCGAACAGCGTGCCTTCGACACGGTCGGCACCTGCCAGCAAGGCCAGTTCGGCGGCGGCGATGCCGGTGCCGCGGTCGTTGTGCGGATGCAGCGAGACGATCAGGTTCTCGCGATTGTCGAGGCTGCGGCACATCCATTCGATCTGGTCGGCATAGACGTTCGGCGTCGCCATCTCGACGGTGGACGGCAGGTTGATGATGAGCTTGTTGTCCGGCGTCGGCTTCACCACCTCGATGACGGCGTTGCAGATCTCCAGCGCCACTTCCAGCTCCGTGCCGGTGAAGCTCTCGGGCGAATATTCGAAACGGTAGCCGCCGCCGGCCTTGGCCGCCATGTCGGTGATCATCTTGGCGGCATCGACGGCGATCTGTTTGATGCCCTGCACATCCTTGGCGAAAACGACACGACGCTGCAGCTCGCTGGTCGAGTTATAGAAATGCACGATCGGCCGGTTCGCGCCTTCCAACGCTTCGAAGGTGCGGGTGATGAGCTCCGGGCGGCACTGTACCAGCACCTGCAGCGACACGTCGGCGGGCACGTTGCCCTCTTCCACGCACCAGCGGGCGAAATCGAAATCCGTCTGCGAGGCGGAAGGGAAACCGATCTCGATTTCCTTGAAGCCCATCTCGATCAGCAGATGGAACATGCGGGCCTTGCGGTCGTGGCCCATCGGGTCGACCAGTGCCTGATTGCCGTCGCGCAGGTCCACCGAGCACCAGACCGGCGCTTTGGTGATAGTCTTCGTCGGCCAGGTGCGGTCGGGAATGTTTACCTGCGGATAGGGCCGGTATTTCACCGCGGCATCAGGCATGCCTTTTGCGGAGGATCGGCTGGTGGTGTTGTCCATTATCTTGTCTCCTCGTCCCGGCATTTGCCCCGCCTCTTAGCCGATCGCATCGGCCTTGGCGATAAACAAATGCGGACCTTCGTCGGTCGTTAGGTCAATTTTGAAAGTGAATCGCGAGGAGCGATGCCGGGCGGGCTTTCGGCCGCCGGGCGCTCCTCAACGGACCCGGCAACCGCGCGTAAGGCCGAGGAGAAGAAGCGAGGTCACGGCGCTCGAGACGTCACGCAGGGCGATGCGGCCGCGTGCAATCGTATCGGAAATCTTGGCGCCAGAGGTCTTCATGGCCGCGCTTATAGCGTTGGGCGGTGAAACTGGCAAGCCCTCTCGGCGCGCCGGCTTTCCGTTACTTCTGCCGAGCGCGATCTTTCGACATCTTCACCAGCCGCGACAGCGCCAGCATCAGCCCGCCGGCGATCAGTCCCCAAAAGGCACCCGAGATGCCGGCGAAGGAAACGCCGGATGCAGTGACGAGGAAGGTGATCGCCGCCGCCTCGCGCGATTCCTGCGCCTGGAAAGCCGACATCGCCGAGGATGAGAAGGCCCCGACCAGCGCCAGCCCCGCCACCGCCTCGATCAGAATGGGCGGCGCCAAGGCGACGAAGGCCGTGACCGCGCCGGCGAGCAGCCCGAGGATCACGTAACCGACGCCGGCGATCAACGATGCCCAATAGCGCCGCTTGGGATCGGCATGCGCGTCATGCCCGGCGCACATTGCCGCGGTGATCGCCGCCAAGTTGACGGCATGGCCGCCGAAAGGCGCCGACAGCAACGAAAAGAAGCCGGTGACGGCGAAGAGCGGACCTGGCTTCGGATCATAGTGATTGACTTTTAGGACGGCGATGCCGGGAATGTTCTGCGAGGCCATGGTGACGATGAAAAGCGGCAGCGCGATCGAGATGAAGGCCGCGAGGGTGAATACCGGCCGCACGAGTTCCGCCGTCGGCACCAGCGATCGTTCGAGCGAGGCGAAAGCGCCGTCGGGAATGTCGACGCCGAAGGCGAGCACCAGCACGAAGGCGGCGAGTGCGGCCGGCACCGCCCAGAGCCGCATGAAGGCGCCGACGACGATCCAGGAAATGACGATCGGCAGACCGAGCAGCGGATTGAAGCCGATCGCCTTCACCGGCGCAAAGCAGAGGCCGATCAGCACACCTGATAGCATCGCATTCGCGAGCGGCGCGGGAATGGCGGCGACCGCCCGGCCGAGCGGCTTGAACAACCCGGCAATGATGATCAGCACGGCGCAGATCAGGAATGCGCCGACCGCTGCATTGAAGCCGCCCTCGATTGCGCCGGTGCTTGCGAGCAGCGCCGCCCCCGGCGTCGACCAGGCGATGCTGATCGGCAGTCGAGTCACGGCGCTGAGCACGATCGCGCAGACGCCCATGGAGATCGACAACGCCATCAGCCCCGAAGCGGCCTGCGCATCCGTCGCACCCACCGCCTGCAGCCCATGCAGCACGACGGCGAAGGAACTGGCGGAGCCGACGAAAGCGGTAAGCAGACCCATGAACAGGGCCTGGACGGAAAAATCTTTGAGCATGGCGGACTCTGGGCTGCTGGAATGGCGCATGGAGCATGATGGTTGGCGCCCGCGCAAGTCCAGATTGAGGGCTTTCCGTCCAGCCCTACCGGTCAATGACCGCAAGCATAACCGAAATCAAGACGCCCTCACCTGCGGTCGGCAGGCAAGGGCGTTTCGAAGGTTTCGGTCGAGAAAACTCAGATGTCGGCTTGCGACGTCACGATGCGCGAGACAAGGCCATAGTCCTTCGCCTCTTCGGCCGAGAGCCAGTAGTCGCGATCCGTGTCCTTGGCAATCTTCTCGAGCGGCTGGCCGGTGGCCTCCGCCATGATCTTATTCAGGCGCTCGTTCATCTTGATGATCTCGCGTGCCTGAATCTCGATGTCGGACGCCATGCCGCGCGTGCCGCCCGACGGTTGGTGCAGCAGGAAGCGCGTGTTCGGCAGGCACAGGCGTCTCTCCCTGGGAGCCGCGACATAGATCAGCGCGCCGGCCGAAGCGACCCAGCCGGTGCCGATCATCCAGACCTTCGGCTTGATGAACTTGACCATGTCATGGATGGAATCGCCGGATTCGACATGACCGCCGGGTGAATTGACATAGATGCGAATGTCTTCGTCGCTGGCCGCAGCAAGTGCAACGAGTTGCGAGCAGACCTTCTGCGCCAGTTCCTGGTTGATCGGTCCATAGATGAAGATCGAACGCGACTTGAAAAGATTCGCCTCCGTTTCCTTGCCGAGCGGCAGTTCCTTCGTCTTGTCGTCCTGTTCTTCGTCGTTCATTCGAACCTCTCGGAGATGAATTCGGGTTCCTCGCACATAGTGCGACTCAATGCCTAAAACAATGCGGGAAAAACACAAGGCATCGAAGCGGTGGAGATATCCTTAAGAAGCCGCGCACTGTTCCGCAAGTCTTACTGAAATGTAACGGTGGAAGGCTTTGAAAAGCCGGAATCGGTTCCTACCTCACCTCTCACATGGCAATCGCCAAAAGAGATCAACAGGAGACCGGACATGTCACCGGAAGAACGCCAATTGCTGACCGCCCTCTTCGATCGCGTGCGCACCGCGCAAGCCCAGCCGCGCGACCGCGAGGCCGAAGCTCTGATCGACCAGGCGACGCGCGAGCAGCCGTCCGCCACTTATTATCTCGCCCAGGCCGTCATCGTGCAGGAAAAGGGGCTGGAAGCGGCCGCCAACCACATCAAGGAACTTGAAGAGCGCGTCCGGCAGTTTGAAGCCGGAGCCAGCGAGCACCGCCAGGCCGAACAGGGCGGCGGTTTCCTGAGCTCAATCTTCGGCAATACCCAGACGCAGCAGCCCGCGCCTGTCCCCTCCAACCCCGGCCCTTGGGGGCAACCGTCCCGCGCCTATGACGAGCCGCGCGGCTACGATCGCCAGACGCCGCAGCAGCCCACCGGCCCCTGGAGTCAGCAGGCCTACGCGCCGTCTGCCGGCGGCAGCTTTCTGCGAGGCGCGCTCGGCACGGCCGCGGGCGTTGCAGGCGGCATGCTGCTTGCCAACTCCCTGAGCGGCATTTTCGGCAACCACATGTCCTCGCTCGGCTGGGGCTCACCCTTTGGCGCCAACCCCTTCGGCAATGCAGCCGCCCCGACTGAAGAAACCATCATCAATAATTATTACGGCAACGACGACGTCCGTCAGGCCGCGGATATTGCCGGCAATGACAATGACGACAACCTGCAGCAGGCCGATTACGATGACGGCGATGATTATAGTGATGATTCGTCTGGCGACGACGTGACGGATGTTTGAGGTCTAACGAGCAGAAATGGGCGGCAGTTTGTAATCAATTGCCGCACTGTCTCCCGGCCCTTCGCTTTAAGCTCAGGGCGTTCGTCGCTGCAATCGATTCACTGGATCGATTGCTCGGGCTTTGCCCGACGCTCCTCACCCACGTCCACGATAGGTGGCGACACCCTGCTCCGGCAGCCACACACCTTCCGGTGGCTTGCCCGTCTGCCAGAAGACGTCGATCGGAATGCCGCCGCGCGGATACCAGTAAGCGCCGATCCTCAGCCACTTGGGGTCGAGCAGTTCGACGATGCGCTTGGCGATGTAGATCGAGCAATCCTCGTGGAAGGCGCCGTGATTGCGGAAGGAAAACAGGAAAAGTTTCAGCGACTTCGATTCCACCAGCCATTCGCCGGGGATGTAGTCGATGACGATATGGGCGAAATCCGGCTGCCCCGTCATCGGGCAGAGAGAGGTGAACTCCGGCGCGGTGAAGCGCACGACATAGTCGGTGCCGGCATGATTGGCCGGCACTTTCTCCAGCACCGCCTCTTCCGGCGATTTCGCGGTTTCGGTTTGCTGACCCAGCATCGACAGGCTGGAAACATCGGTATTCGGCATCATGCCTCCTTGATGACTTTGACGCGGATGCCATGGGCCTTTTCGCCCTCCGGCTCCACATGAATGGCTATTTTGGCGCCCTCATGCACCGCTCTGATGGCATCCTCAAGGCGGTCGCATATATCATGCGCCTGCCGCACGGACATAGTGCCGGGCACCACCATGTGAAAATCGATGAAAGTGACGGTGCCAGCGCGCCTCGTCTTCAGGTCATGCACGCCGATCGAACCCGCCGCATGGGTCGCGATTGCCTGCTTGATCGCTTCCTCTTCCTGCGGCTCGACCGCCTGGTCCATCAGACCGCCGATCGATTGCGAGATCACTTTCCAGCCTTGATAGAGAATGTTGATGGCAACCAGAATGGCAAGAACCGGGTCGAAGATTGCATAACCCGTCGCCAACGCCAGCAGCAGGCCGACGAGCACGCCGACGGATGTCACCACATCCGACATGATATGCTGCCCATCCGCCGCCAGCGCCGCCGAGCGATGTTTGCGTCCTGTCCGAATCAACAGCCGCGCCCAGACCACATTGATGAGGCCGGCGGCAATATTGATCGCAAGACCGAGCACCGGCGCATCGAGCATGCGCGGTTCCGCGAGATAACCGATCGCCTGCTTGACGATCAGCAGCGCGGCGACGACGATCAGCACGCCTTCGGTCACGGCGGAGAGATATTCCGCCTTGTGATGGCCGAAAGGATGGTCGTGATCGGCCGGCTTCTGCGCGTAGCGGATGACGAAGAAGGCGATGAAGGCGGCCACGACGTTGACCGTCGATTCGAGCCCGTCCGACAGCAACGCCACCGATCCGGTCACCCACCAGGCCACCATCTTTAGGCCCATGACGCCGAGGGACAGCGGAATACCCCACATCGCCAGCTTTTGAACAGTAAGATCGCCGTTGTCGCTCATATCGTCCTCCTGCGGTTGCGAATGAATTGCAGGGTCCAAGCCATTGAAATGCAAAACCGCCCACGCGAATGTCGCGCAGGCGGCCCAGTTGCGGCTGATATGGGCGATGATGGAGGATTTGTCAAAGAGAATGAGGGGTCCCTTCACAGCCAGTGGTCGCTTCCCGACGGGAAGCAGTGCCGGCACCCGATACGCGATCCTCTACAGCGCCGGGGGAGCGGAATCTTACCCGAGAGATTGCGGCCACCGCAGAAGCGCGGCCTGGCCTGCCGTCGTCAGGGCGTAGACGCCCTTTTCCCGGCGCTCGAACCATCCATAGACGTTGTCGCGCAGGATCGGACCGGCCTTTGGCGTCAGCGCCTTCATATCTCGCGGACGCACAATTCCGCGGTCTAGTGCGGCCGCGCAGAGCAGCGCCTGTTGGCGATAGGCCGTCATGACCGGCGCCCGCGAGCCGCCGCCGACGGCAGGATCGCCGCGACGGCGCTGATGCTCCTTGACGAGGCGTGAGCGTCGCTTGGGATTGGTGCGCGGCATCGGCGAGATCGAACTGACGATGACGCTGACCTCGCCGCCATCCGAGACGCCGAGCATGCCGATGCCGAGCCGCCGGCAGAGGTCGCGGTAGCGCTTGTCCGTCTCCCGCCCGCGCCCCTTGGCCGAAACGCGCGCCGCGATCCAGACTTCGTCGCTCACGGCAGCCCGATCGACCGCCTGAAGCAGCAGTTCCAGATTGAAGGAGAGCTTGAGTTCGCAGATCACCACGACCGGCGGCTCGCCATCGCTCAACCCGACGAGATCGCATCCGCCGACCTCACCCTTGACCACATAACCGGCCGCTTCCAGGAAGGCTTTGACCGGCAGGTAGAGCGATGTCTCCATCAGAAAATCGCGCATCAGCCAGCGTTGAGATCGGCAATCTCGCCATATCGTGCGAGCAGTCGCGGCGAGGTCATGTCGCCGGTCTCCTCGTCGACCATCACGGCATAGGCCGCAACGCCGACGAAACGCTCGGCCATCGCCGAAGCGATCTTTTCCGCGCTGACGGCGTTCGAGGCCTGACGCATTTCGCCAGGCACGAGACTGCCGCGGTTCTTGCGGTAGGGAAGGACGATGAACTTCTCGGCACTGGCCACAGCGATAATTCCCGGTTGATCGTTCCGGAAATGTTCTGATTTGCCCAACGGAGTCAACCCTCGCCCCTATCCGAACATGGAAAGGGGCGGGATGGAGCTAGGCTCAGGCCGCCTTCGTCTTCACCTTGCGCGCCAGATGCGCCACGACATTCTCGATCATCCGCATGCCGGCATCGCCGCCGAGCGTCATGATCGATTCGGGATGGAACTGCACTGCAGCGATCGGCTCCTTGGCATGTTCAATACCCATGATCGTGCCATCCTCGCTTTCCGCCGTGATGATGAACTCCCGCGGCAGCGTCGAGGGATCGGCAAAGATCGAGTGGTAGCGGCCGACCGTCACTTCCCTCGAAAGGCCAGAGAAGACGATGCCGGGTTCCAGCACGCGGATGCGCGAAGGCTTGCCGTGCATCGGCAGCGCCAGATGGCGCAATTCCCCGCCATAGGCTTCCGCGAGCGCCTGCAGGCCGAGGCAGACGCCGAAGATCGGCAGGTTGCGGGCCCGCGCCTTCTTGATCGTCGCCTTGCAATCGAAATCCTTGGGATTGCCGGGACCTGGCGACAGCACGACTAGATCCGGGTTCAACCGGTCGAAGATCTCTTCCGGCACCGGCGTGCGCACGGTTGAAACCGTTGCCCCGGTTTGGCGGAAATAATTGGCCAGCGTGTGGACGAAGCTGTCCTCATGATCGATGAGCAGGATGTTGACGCCCTTACCGACGCTGGCGACGTCGCGCTGGATCTTGCCGGAATTGCCGGTCTTGGCGTCTCGGATGGCGGAAAGCATGGCAGAGGCCTTCAATTCGGTTTCGGCTTCTTCTTCCTCAGGAATGGAATCGTTGAGCAGCGTCGCCCCGGCGCGCACTTCTGCGATGCCGTCCTTGATGCGCACGGTGCGCAGCGTCAGGCCGGTATTCATGTCGCCATTGAAGCCGACCATGCCGATCGCTCCACCATACCATGCACGCGGGCTCTTTTCATGGCTCTCGATGAAGCGCATCGCCCAGAGCTTCGGCGCACCGGTGACGGTCACGGCCCAGGCGTGGCTGAGGAACCCGTCAAAGGCGTCCATGTCGTCGCGCAGCCGCCCCTCGATGTGGTCGACCGTATGGATGAGGCGCGAATACATCTCGATCTGCCGGCGGCCGATCACCTTGACCGAGCCAGGCTCGCAGACGCGGCTCTTGTCGTTGCGGTCGACATCCGAGCACATCGTGAGTTCGGATTCGTCCTTTTTGGAGTTCAGGAGCTTCAGGATCTGTTCGCTGTCGGCGATCGGATCGTCGCCGCGCTTGATCGTGCCCGAGATCGGGCAGGTCTCGATGCGCCGGCCGGAGACGCGCACGAACATTTCGGGCGAGGCGCCGACCAGATATTCCTGATTGCCGAGATTGATAAAGAATGAATAGGGCGATGGATTAATTGCCTTCAGCCGCTTGGAAATGTCGGAAGGCTTGCTTTCGCAGCGCTCCATGAATTTCTGCCCGGGCACGACTTCAAACAGATCGCCCTTGCGGAAGCTCTCCTTCGCCTTGACGACGAGTTCGGCATACTCGCCCGGTCGATGGTCGCTCTTCGGCGGAATGGCATCCGTCTGCTTGAAGGGTTCCGGCGCGATCTGCTCAGCCTTGCCCTCGGTCGTCACGCCGCCTTTCTCGAAATCGTAGCGGTCGATCCAGGCTTTCGCGGCATAGTTATCGACGACCAGGATCTCGTCCGGCAGGTAGAGCACCATGTCGCGCTGATCAGAGGGCCGCGTCAGCTTCAAATCGATCGCGTCGAACTGGAAGGCGATGTCGTAGCCGAAGGCGCCGTAGAGGCCGAGGCTCGCATCCGCCTGCGAATAGAAAAGGTCGGTCACGGCGCGCAGCACCGTGAAAACCGTCGGCATCTTCGAACGCTCTTCCTCGGTAAACACCCGATCCGGCGCCTTGACGGAAAGGTCGAGACGGCGGCCGGAGGAGGCGCCGAGCACAAGCTCGGGCACCGTCTTCAGCCGCTCGGTCACAAAGCCGAGAAGCACCTCCCCGCGCTCATTATAGGCCTCGATCCAGACGTCGCGGCCGAAGGAGGAGATGCCGAGCGGCGGATCGACGACGGCGGTATCCCAGCGCGTATAACGGCCCGGATATTCGTAGTTCGACGAGAAGACCGCGCCGCGGCGCTCGTCGAGCTTGTCGACATAGGAAGAGACCGCGTCGGCATAGGGGATCGCCCGCCGCTGCCGGGTGACGGTGATGCCGCCCTTGGTCTCGTAGATTTCCGCACCATCATCCCGCAGGATCGTTACCATAGTTCCACTCCGTTATCGGGGCCCGGACGACAGGCGGCGATAAAACAAAAAAGCCGCCTCGAAGTTTCGGGCGGCTCACTCGTCGTCGTCTTTGGACACGATTGGTCGAGGCCGCCTCAGCGAGCCCACCACCAAACAGCAATGTTCAAAGACTTGATCATGCGAAAATTGTTAGCCTGAGATCAGCCGCCACGCAAGAGGCGATCGCACGAATGAAAAGGGCGGCCCGAAAGCCGCCCCTCCCCAGCCTTGAAGGCATGACTGGCTCAGAAAGTCTTGGTGAGCGAGACCTTGAATGTGCGACCCGGCTCGGAATACCACTCCCGCGGCTGCGACGCCGTCGCCGAGCTGAGATTGACGTCGCGCAAGGCGAGCGCGTTGTAGTGCTCCTGGTCGAAGATATTGTAGACACCAGCTTGGACGCGCAGGCCCGGCAACTGTTCCGGCGTCCACCAGCCGGTCAAGTCGACGATTGCGTAACCGGGCGCATCAAAGGTCGTGTCGTTGGTGTTCGTGACCGGTGTATTGAGATGGTCCGTGAGCATGCCGGCCGCAAGCGTCGAGGAAAGGTCGAAGCCGAAGGTCTCATTGCTCCAGCCGCCGCCGATGATCGCCTTGAACGGCGCCACCGAGCGCAGGCGCTGGGTGGTCTCTTCGTTCCTGCCATAGGCATAGGCCAGCGAAGCATGCAGATTGATGCCGTTATTGAAGGTCTTGACGGTGCTGGCTTCAATACCCGAGATCGTCGCCGCAGCCACGTTCGTGTAATTGAACTCAGTAAAGCCTGTCGCGTCGACGCTCGTCACCGTCTCGATGAAGTTCTGATAACGGGTATGGAAAGCCGCGACCCGGCCGGTAAAATCGCCCGTGTCGAAATTGGCGCCGACTTCGATGCCGCGGCCGATTTCGGGTTCCAGATCAGGATTGCCGAGCTGGGCGTAGCGGCCGGTGGGGTTATAGAAGCGGCTATAGAGTTCGTCGACGGTTGGCGCGCGGAAGCCGACCGCCAGCTGCATATAGAGCTCTACATCAGGCGTCAGGTCGAATGTGGCAAGGATCTTCGGCGACATGGCGGCTTCCGTTCGGTCGCGAAGATCGCCGAAACGGGTAAGGCCGGCATTGTTGGCAAAACCGCCGCCGGTCGAGGGATCGTAGTTGAACCAGTCAAAGCGGACGCCGGGCGTCAGCGTGAAACCGGTGTTGCCGATCTCGATCTTGTCTTCGACAACAAGCCCAAGGTTCTGACTGTCCACATTCGGCACTTCCGCCTGGTTGTTCAGCGCCGGGCACGTCGTCAATGTCGGGCACAGGGCCCAGCTATATTGGCTCCAGCTGGAAACGCCGACGTCGAGCCCGACGCGAACGGAGTGGCTGAGGCCGGAATATTCGAAGTCCCTGGTCGCGGTGCCGCTGAAGCCCCAGGTTTCGTTTTCGACCTCGTTGTTGCGGCCATAGGCAACATTGGCGGTCGTACGGCCCCCGCTGCCGGCCTCCTTCTTCAAATCCTGCCAATAAAGCGTGGCGCGCGCACTGCTGAAGACCGCGTCGGAAGACTGCGCTTCATAATCGTAGTCGAGCGATACGCGATCGCGGTCACGCTGTTCGCGACCGTCATAATTGTCGATCATGAAGTTGCGAGGGCTGGTTCCTCCCTGAAGATGGCGCAGGTCGGTTTCCAGGTCGCGGCGGAAGCGTTCCGCCGTCAAGCCGATGCGATGACCGCCTTCCAGCTCCTGGCGCAGTTTGAAGAGCAGGTTGTGTTGGTCGAAATCAGCCGGGTTCGCCTCGGTGCGGAGAGCACCGTAAACGTCATTGTTGCCCATGTTCGCCCGCTCATGGCCTTTGCGGTAACCGCCCTGGAACAGGATCGAGGTGCCGCCGATCTTCTTGGCGGCGGCGGCCGAGCCGGAGAGGCTGCGGTCTTCGCTGTCATAGGTCGATTTCACGATCGCGCCCCAATCGCGGCCTTCGGGGATCAGATCCTCCGGCTCCAGCGTATTGAGAACGATAGCGCCGCCGAGCATGCCCGAACCGCCCTTGCTCGAATCCGCGCCGCGCACGATATCGAGCGAGGACAGCGAATCGAAATCGAACATATCGCCGCCGCCATTGGCGTTGGCAGGCGCAAAAGCACCCTGGCGCGAGCTATTTGAGATGTAAGGGATCGGAATGCCGTCGATCGTCGTCAAGATGCGACCACCGGAAAGACCGCGCAGGTTGAAGCCCGCATCGGCACGCGAATAGTTCACGCCTGCATCGACGCTGCGGCCGATGTCGTCGTAATTAGTGACCTGCTTCTCTGCCAGCTGCTTCTGAGTGATCTCGGTCGCGAGCGGCGTATCGGCAACACTGCCCGGCGCCACGCGCTTGCCCTTGACGACGATCTTCTGCAACACGGTGCTGTCCTCCGACGCGGCTTCCGGCGTGCTGGCCGGGACGCTTTGTGCGAAAGACTGCGAAACAGGAAGAATAACTGCGGCTGCCGTGCAGACCGATAGAACAGAGCGCCAATACCGGATGATCATAACCTACCCTCAGATGGTGATTACCGGGCTGGCTGGTCGTGGCGCGTCGAACGCTCGAGGGGCTGGCTGGGCTTTTGCGGATGAAGACGAAGCAGAATTCCGCCCTCTTTTCGCCGCATAAAAAACATGAGAACCATTGTCAACATAGCTGAGTGCCTTATGTTGAATATAATCATCAGGTTTTAACGATCTCGTAGGACGTTGCACAATTGCAACGAAAAACGCCCTCATGCGTTGTTACCCGCGACGATACTAGGATCTGGGCCCATTGAGGAAACTTTCGACACTGGCGATCCTTTTCGCCGCTAGCGTCTTTCTTGCCGGCGCCCGCCTGCCCGCGCAGGGTCCCTTGCCAGAACCTCGGCCCGATACCGGACAGACGACCAGCCCGTCTGCCCCGCCAGCGGAAAAGGCGGAACCGCCCGCACCGGAGGAAGTTCCCGCCCCTCAGCCGAAACCGGACGTGAAGGAGCCGGAGGCGCCGGCATCCAGCCAGACGCCCGCGCCGCAGGCCGCCCCGGCAAAACCGGAGCCGACGGAACCGATGCAAGGTCCGCCGCTGCCGCCGGGTACTGCCGGCCGCCCCCAGGCGCCGGAAGAAAACAAGCCGCAGGGCGAGCAGACGCTCGAAGAGCAGCAACTGACAATCGAGCCCGAGAGCGATGCTGAACATGCAGAATGCACCGCCGCCCTTCAGGCTCTGGGCGTTGTCTTCAAGGAAGCGCCGCGCATCGACGACGGCAATGGCTGCGGCATCGACAAGCCGATCATCGTCTCCGAGGCCCTGCCCGGCATTGCGCTCAAGCCGGAAGCGACAATGCGTTGCCCGGCCGCCCTCGCGCTTGCCCGCTGGATAAAGGAGAGCGTCATCCCCGCCGCCGCCGCTGCCCTGCCGGGACAGGGCCGCATCACATCAGTCAACCAGGCAACGTCCTATATGTGCCGCCTGCGCAACGGCGCCGGAACCGGCAAGATCTCCGAACATGCTCGCGGCAACGCTATCGACATTGCAAGCTTCCATTTCGAGAAAGGCGAGGACGTCGCCGTCCGCTCCCGCCGCGAGGACTCCACACTGACCGGCGCCTTTCAGCGAACCGTCAGCGCCGCCGGTTGTCTCTATTTCACCACTGTCCTCGACCCCGAAAGTGACGCCGCCCACGAGACCCATTTTCATCTCGACGTCATTGAAAGGAAGGGCGGCTATCGCTATTGTCACTGATGAACCAGTTTCCTGATCATCGCTGTCGACTTCATATTTACCGGTGAATTCCATTGGGCCTTTGCCATCGGACCGTTGTTCCTCGGCACGATGCAAAGCCTTATCCGGTTGTTTATCGATCCAGACTTTGAAAAGCGTCGGAAGCACGTCTGGTCGAGCGTTTCGGGAAGTCCGCCTCTGATCAGAACAACCCTTCAATATAACCCTGCTCATTCAAAAAAATCCGCTCCGCCGACGGCGATTTCGGCAGGCCGGGCATCGTCATGATCTCCCCGGTGATGGCGACGACGAAGCCGGCTCCGGCTGAAAGCCGCACCTCCCGCACAGAGACGATATGGCCTTCCGGCGCGCCGCGCAGGTTCGGATCGGTAGAGAAGGAATACTGCGTCTTCGCCATGCAGACCGGCAGCTTGCCGTAGCCCTGCTCCTCCCATGTCTGCAGCTGATCGCGCACCGCCTTGTCGGCGGTCACCTCGCCGGCATGGTAGATCTTCGAGGCGACGATCTCGATCTTCTCGAACAGCGAAATGTCGTCGCCGTAGAGCGGCTGGAATTTCGCCTGGCCCGATTCGGCCAGCTCCACCACCTTATGCGCCAGTTCCTCGATGCCGGCCGAACCTTTGGCCCAGTGCTGGCAGAGGATCGCTTCGGCGCCGAGCCGCGAGACGAATTCCTTCACCGCCGCGATCTCCGCATCGGTATCCGTGACGAAATGATTGATCGCGACGACGACGGGCACGCCGAAGCGGCGCACATTGGCAACGTGCCGGCCGAGATTGGCGCAGCCCTTCTTCAGCGCCGCGACGTCCTCCGTGCCGAGATTCTCCTTCTTCACGCCGCCATTCATCTTCAGCGCCCGGATGGTCGCGACGATAACGGCCGCGTCCGGTTTCAGCCCGGCCTTGCGGCATTTGATGTCGAAGAATTTTTCAGCCCCGAGATCGGCCCCGAATCCCGCTTCCGTCACCACATAGTCGCCGAGCTTCAGCGCCGTCTTCGTCGCCGTCACCGAATTGCAGCCATGGGCGATATTGGCGAACGGGCCGCCATGCACGAAGGCCGGATTGTTCTCCAGCGTCTGTACGAGGTTCGGCTGCATCGCATCCTTGAGCAGCACCGCCATCGCGCCATCGGCTTTCAGGTCGCGCGCACGCACCGGCGTCCTATCAAAGCGGTAGCCGATGATGATGTCGCCGAGCCGCCGCTCCAGATCCTTGAGGTCGGTAGCAAGGCAGAGGATCGCCATCACTTCCGAGGCGACGGTGATGTCAAAGCCGCCCTGGCGCGGAAAACCGTTGGCAACGCCGCCGAGCGAGGAGACCATGCTTCTGAGCGCCCGGTCGTTCATGTCCATGACCCGCCGCCAGGTGATGCGGCGAATGTCGATATTCTCTTCGTTGCCCCAGTAGATGTGGTTGTCGATCATCGCCGCCAGAAGATTGTGCGCCGAGGTGATCGCATGGAAATCGCCGGTGAAATGCAGATTGATATCTTCCATTGGCACGACCTGCGCATAACCGCCGCCGGCCGCACCGCCCTTGACGCCGAAGCAGGGGCCGAGAGAAGCCTCGCGTATGCAGACGATCGCCTTCTTGCCGATCCGATTCAGACCGTCGCCGAGGCCGACAGTCGTCGTCGTCTTGCCTTCGCCGGCCGGGGTCGGGTTGATCGCCGTGACAAGGATCAGCTTGCCGTCCTTCTTGCCCGCCTGCGCCGCGATGAACTCGGCGCTGACCTTTGCCTTGTCGTGACCATAGGGGACGAGCTGCTCGGCCCCGATGCCGAGCTTTGCCCCTATCTCAAAGATCGGCCTCTTGGCCGCGGCGCGCGCAATCTCGATATCCGACTTGATTGCTGGCATGGATGCTCCCCATTGCGGCCTGCGCGGGCGCGAAGGCGTTTCCCTCGTCAGTGGGATATCGAAATATCGCCAAGCTGTGAATAGCGCTCGCCTTGCAGCCGCCACGCTGGACGGTTATGGGGCGCTCAACCGTCGCGGTTTTTGAAGGTGAAGACATGAAAGCATTGGAACTCCTCGTCGAGCGTATCATCCTGTCGAGCCGCTGGCTCCTCGTCGCCTTCTACATGGGCTTGGTGTTGGCGCTCGCCGCCTATGCCGTTTCCTTCGGCTATAAGCTCTTGAAGATCACCGCCAACGTCTTCATTCTCGACGAGGCGGGCATGATCCTTGCCATGCTCAGCCTGATCGATGCGGCCCTCGTCGCAAGCCTCATCGTCATGGTGATGATTTCAGGCTACGAGAATTTTGTCAGCCGCTTCGATGAAGCCGACGGCGCCGACAACGAGGTCTCTTTCCTCGGCAAGCTCGATTCAGGCAGCCTGAAGATCAAGGTCGCCTCCTCGATCGTCGCCATCTCCTCTATTCATCTGCTGCAGGTCTTCCTCAATGCCGACCAATACGAAGACGGCAAGATCATGTGGCTGACGCTCATGCACCTCACCTTCGTCGCCTCCGCCGTCATGCTCGGTTTCCTGGAGAAGCTCATGAGTGTGACGTCGAAGAACGATTTGAAGGACGAGGGATAGAGGGACGACGAACCGCTTGTCAGGTCGATGCGCGGGCAAGCCGGCAGTCAAGGCCTTCCTTTCCGCGTCAGTTCGAGGGCCCAGCAGCAGGAATGATCTCTGCCTCAGCTTTTCTGGGGCATCGAAGACTTTCCTTGGCATCGGGTCCACACAGGCGGTCGCCGGGCTCATCGCCATAAGGGATGATGCCATTGACGATCCCAAGCTCGAGCGCCTGAGCACGAGGAATTTCTTTTCGCTCAATCGAGGTCGCGATCATCATCGCCTCGAAAGACTCGGAATTGACACCCATCTCGTCGAAATAGGCGAAGAATTTCGCAGATTCAGCCGTGGTGGGTCTCACGAGACCGATATCGGAATATCCGACAATTCGCGGCGTTCCGCTCATCAAGACGAGAGCACAGGTCGAAAGGCAGTATGCCCCGCCGGCGGAGACCTCCCCCTCAGTTGGACCGCTTTTGGCCATGCTCGCCTTGCAACGCGGATTTAGCGTCGGGCAGTTCGGCAACCGCGTTCTGCCAACCGAGGTCTCCAGGCCTGCAGCATGGATTATACGTCCCGTCGCGAAAGCCGCATCCATGTCCCCGCCATTGGACTGAAGCACGACCGGCAGCTTTCTTTCGCCAAGCGTCTCCAAGATCGCCTTCAGCCGAACCGGGGTATCCGGCGTGATGTCTCCTTCCGCAGAAATCCACTGCGTGCACTCCTCCTGACAATTGCCATGATGCATCAGCAGAAAGTCCATCGACTGGGTTGTCGGCAGTTTCTCGCTTGTGTCTGCGACTGCAGAATGGCCGTGGCAGACGGCATCAGTGGCGGCATCCGGCACGCAGAGCGGCATGCCCGGCCACTCATTGTAAGACAGCATGTCGGTGTTCAGCCCCATGCGAAGTGCATCTGCGGGCGGTATGATCGTGATACGATGAGGAGCCGTACTCATCATCAAAGCGATCAGATCGCCGCTAACGCCCATCTCCTTCAAATAGGTCGTCAAGGCAGCAGTCGCCTTCTTGCCGAGCTTGGTGGAACTGCTCTGTCCCACCGCCTTGCGTCCAACCTCTTTGCGGGAAATTTCCGTCTTCTTGCCGTTCACGATCTTATATTCGATGCGATAGGAGATACGCACCCTGTTGTAGACGGTCGTGATCTGGTGGACGCCAATGAAGGCCCATTGCGACGAGACGCGCGAGATGCCGCCGGCGAAGGCCAGCGGACATGCGGAAAAGCAGTATGCACCATCCGAATAGGTGACGCCGACCGAGCTGCCATCCTTGGCGATAGCTGCGGCGCAACGCGCATCATCCTCCGGGCAATCCTTCAGTCGCGTGCCCCCTATGGCTGTTTCCAGGCCTGCCTTGCGGATCATCCGGCCCATCGCATAGGCAGCATCGACCTCACCGCCTTCCGACTGGAAGACGACGGGCACTTTCCGGCCCCCGATTTTCTTCAGAACTTTTCTAAGCTGGGCGGGAGTATCGGCGGTTATGCGGCCCTCCGCCGATATCCATTCAGGACAATCTTCTATACAGAGGAGGCTGTGTACGATGATGAAACGCATCGGGGGCTGCCCTGCCGGCTTCTTCTGCCCAGCCGCCTGCGAAGGTGCGGCACCGATCGACAAGTTCAACAAAAGAAAAACAAGTACTGCCAGAGAAAACAGATGCTTAAAAGCCAGAGCAGGTGCAAAGCGCACGATTAAATCGCCTCAGTTATACATGATAATACGCCTATCAATTGCATCGTGCCGCAGCAAGCCAGATTTCGACGCCTCTCGCTGCTCAAGCTCTTCCGGCGTGATTCTCTTCGCTCCCGGAGCAGGCGAGATCCGCAGCTATCCCGCCGCGGAAGAAGTCAAAGATACCACAACGCTATTTGCACAAGCCCAACTCAACCGAGGCGCGCGCAGTCGTGACTATTTCTGCGCGTTTCGTACTAATCGGCTTGAGATAAGGCAATTGGGACTAGCATCCAGCAGTGTTTGTGTATTTGATAGCGTTAACATTGGGGCTGCCGGAGGCGTACAAATGTCTTATATGACCACCTCTGAAAGACAGTCGTTGCTTGCGGCGGAACTTGCTGTTGCAGGAACGCGCGGCCTGTTTGCACAAGGGCTCGGCAGGGTCTCTGCGGCTTTCGGACTGTCCTATGCGACGCTGATGCACGCTCCCTCGCCGGAAGACCTCCTCCTGAAACCGCTACTGATCGAAAGCTCGCTTCCCGCGGCCTATATCAGAGACTTCGATCGCGCCAACATGATGCGCGGTTGCCCTTTCGGCGTACGGCTGAGGGAGTCGGCCGTGCCGCAGGCCTGGCACCTCGACGATACCGTCAATGGACAGGCCTTTCCAGCCGAACTCCGCGCCTTGATGCTGCGCCATGCGATACCTGCGGGTGTTGCCATGCCGACGATTGCACTCGATGGGCAGCGCCTGGTCTTCTGGTTCTGCGGCGAGCGTGCGGCGCTCGGCCAGAGCGAGGTCAACGAGCTGGCGATCATCATCCTGCATGCCCTCGACGCATACAATGCCGTCAGGCGCAACGAGGAAAACGCTCACAATGCGCTGTCGGCGCGTGAACTTGAAGTCGTGCGCTGGACGGCACAGGGCAAGACTTCGATCGAAATCGGCCAGATCCTGGCGCTCTCCGATCACACGGTAAACGCCTACATGACAAACGCGATCAAGAAACTCGATTGCGTCAATCGCACCCAGTTGGTAGCAAAAGCAATTCGATTGAAGCTGATCAGCTGAAAAATCAGAAGAGGGTCAGCACGTCGTCCCGTGATTGGGAGAATCGTGTCTCTTCGTTTCGAACAGCCTGTCGTCGACAAGATAGAACAGTCCCGCGTCCATATGGCATCACCGATGCGGAAATCGTCCAGATGGTTGCGGCCTATCGCCTTTTCGGCTTCTGGCGCATCGACATCGAACCCGGACATTTCTTTGCAAGCGAGGATGTGCACACGATCTTCGATCTTCCCTATAGCGACGGGCCGGTCAATCTGGCCGAACTGATGTCTCGAATTCACGCCGAAGACCGCAGCCTGATCGCCCAGACCTTCGAGGAGGCAAGCCGTCACGGCGTCGGCTTCCATTTCGTCTATCGCGTCGACAACTGGCTCGGCGGTTACAAGTTGGTGCGCAGCATCGGCCGCTTCCGTGACGATGCCAGCGGCGGCGGCATCGTCGGCGTCACCTATGAATTCGTCGAGAGGCTGCGCGTCGTTGGCTTCGAGGATCATACGGGGCGCCGCTGACGCGCAACGCTCTAACGATCGAGCACCGACCGGATCTCAACGAGGTTCGAGCGCACCCTCAGAATATAGAAGCCCATAGTCGCGAGGTGGCTCGGCATGATCCAGCCATCTTCGCGGCCGTTCGAGATGATCGAGGGCTGGATGCGCAGTGCCGCTTGGAACTGCCGCGTAGTGCCGCTCCAAATCGCGCCGAGATTGCGTTCCTGCACCACCTGCGAGAAATCCGCCTGTGCAGCCGTCAGGATGGCGTAATAGGCATAAAGCTGGCCGTAGGCGAACCAGAACCGGTCGTCGGCACGCGTGTCGAACCAGCCGCGATTATGGTGTTCCGAGCGCTCGGCGAGCATGTCGGAAGTGGCGCCGAGATCGTTGGCGATGCGGTCGATGAACTGCATCAGATTGTCGGCGCGGCCGTCGAAAATAACGTTGCAGGCGGACAGATCAGTATTGAACTTGCGCAGGCTGCCGATCGCCGAGCGGTAGTAGGAAGGCGTTGGCGTTTTAGGCCCGAACGGATTGAGCCCGAAATACCAGCTATATTCGTCGAACTGCAGATTGCCGCGCGCGCTCTGCAGATCGTTGTTGATGCCAGACGTGCCGCGCACGCGCCCGAGTGTATCGACAAGCTCCGCCGAGGTACGCCGGACTGCCTGGTTGATGCCACGCTGGAACGAGGCCTTGTTGTCGAGGAAGGGCGTGTGATCCCAGTCGATCCCGAAGAAGCCCATTTTGTAGAGCAGCATGGAAGAAATCCATGCGTTCTGGTTGACGTTGAAATCGGCAAGGTCAGCCGTGACATCGACAATGGCTGAGCGCTGACAGGTCTTGGTGGCCGCGCCGCTCGCGCCCTCGGCGGACGGCAGTTCCTGCCCGGCGGCAATCTTGCGTTCCGAAAAGCGGTATTGGTCGACGAAGGCAGCGTTGAAGTTCGACCAGACCTGCGTCTGCCAGAAGAAATAGCCGTAAAGTACGGCGAAGAGCGCCACGAATGCGATGATCGGCAGCCGGATCAACCAGCTCCGGCGCTGGTACCAGCCATGCGCGGCAAGAAAGGGCCAAAAGGCCCAGGCGGAAAACAGGCGCGCCCAGCGGGCGATCGTCTGGCCGATCCGCCTGAAAAAACCGGCAATCCGGTCAAGCATCGTCGTCTCCTGTCAGGCGAGGCGAACACTACCGCGCCGCGCGTTTTAGACGCGCTAAGGACGCTGTAGCACTTTGAGTCACTGCATAATTCCTTAAATGGCTCCAATCTAAGGAATTATGCAGGAGGACATCGCCGCCCCGCTGCATCCACATATGCGCTCGCCAGCCCGAGCACAACAAGAGCCCTCGATTTTTACGAATGAAAGCAGCGCGAACCGCGCGCGTCACGGCTCAGGAACGCAGGAACGGCAACCTGAAGCGGAAGGATCTGCGCGCCGTATCGATGAGCGGCGCTCCCGACGTTTCCGGTGCCAGCTCGGCGTAAGCCGGAAATTTTCCGGCGACGTCGAGGTCGGCCCGGCTCTTGCGCCGCTCCAGATCCTGGGCGACCAGCATATCCTTCTCGAACAGCCTGATCGGGGCTGCAATATCGGGGAACAGTTCCGGCTTGATCCTGACCTTCATGCCTGGCCGGTCGGTATCGACCTGCGCCTGATAGATGATCAGCCGCTCCTCGACATCGATCATCAGCTTGCGCAGCAAGACGTTGCAGGCACCGATCCGGCCATTCAGCGAATCGACGAAAGCTTGGAACAGGCCGATGAAGCGCTCGCGCCGCTGGCTGTCGTCCCGCATCTCGTGCTCCTCGGCCGAAATTCGTTCGGCCTCTGCCTTCAACGCCCGCCGCTCTGCCTCCATCTGCTCCCAGTGCGCCCTGTTGCCATAGACGCCGATACGGCCCTGCGTCGTCAGTGCTTTGGCGTTGAGCTCCTTCATCTTCAGGCGGGCGATATCGATGGAATCGACCAGCCGGCGCCGTTGCTCGACAATGCCCACGAGTCCGTGTTCGGCTATCTTGTGGCGTTCGATGATCGAGGTGCGCTGGCTCACGATCAGCCTGGCGAGCGCGTCCGATTTCGTCAGGAGGTCGAGCAGCCGCTCGATGACTGGCGCCTCGCGCACGCGTTCGGTATACATGCGCCACATTCTCTGGCGCGACGTCCAGCCGGCCATTTTCTCGCGCAGCGTCAATCCGCGGAAACTATCGAGATCGGCCGAAACCTCCGCCGTCATCCGGTCCAAGGTGAAGACCAGTTCGGCAAGCAACGCATCGAGCGCCGTGCCATCGGCAATATGGGCCTGGAAGCGCGCGTTCTGTTCGAGAAAAACCTCGTCGGCCGACCGCGTTTCGTCGCTGTCAAAGCCGCGGATGCAGGCTTCGCAATAGGCTCCCTCGGCCGCAATCTTTTCGGCAAGGCCGCCTGCGGCTTCGTACAGGCTATCGAATGGTGGGGCTCTGCGCACCTAATCTCTCCAGGGAATCTTCTGCCTCAAGCTAGAGCATAACGCCGAAAAGTGTGAGCAGTTAGGATCGAGGGAGCTTCTAACTAGACGCGCTCGGGACGCCGTTCAGCTTTCAACTCCTCAAGGAACGCCACGGGGTCAGACCTCCGTAGGTTCCCCGCTAGCTTGCCTTCGGCGTATTCCCGTCTGGCGAATTCGAGCTCCAGGGCGCTCTCTTCCTAGACGGTCTCAAACCGGTTCGGCCATCCATGCCCCGTTCACTTCGTCGTCCCAGTGCCTGCGGCAGAGCGAGACATATTTCTCATTGCCACCGACATCGATTTGCGCGCCTTCGTGCAGCACCTTTCCCTGCGCGTCCAGCCGCACCACCATCGTCGCCTTACGCCCGCAATGGCAGATCGTCCGCACCTCGCGCATTTCGTCGGCAATCGCCAAAAGCTCCTGTGAGGCCGGAAACAGCTTGCCCTGAAAATCCGTCCTCAGCCCGTAGACCATGACGGGGATGCCGAGCCGGTCGACGATGCGGGCGAGCTGCCAGACATGGAGAGGCGTCATGAAATGCGCCTCGTCGACGAAGACGCAGGAGATCGGCGCCCCTTCACCGCTCAGGGTCATGACCAGTCGGAACAGATCCTCGTCCGGTTCGAAGGGAATGGCGCTCGCCTCCAGCCCGATCCGCGAGCCGATCACGCCCCGGCCGGCGCGCTCGTCGAAGGCGGCGATCAGCTGCACCGTGCGCATGCCGCGCTCCTGGTAATTATAGGAGGCCTGCAGCAGCATCGTCGATTTGCCGGCATTCATCGTCGAATAGTTGAAATAGAGCTTTGCCATCAGAGTCTCCTTGATCGGTTATTGAAAGCTCGGAGTGGCAAAGAAAAGCCCCGCAAGGGCAATAATCACAGGAATCGCCGTCTGGACTCCGTCGAAAGCCTCGAAAACTGGGTACCTCGGAAAAAACCGCAAACGTCGCAATCGCACCCTCCGATACGACGCAAACGCACTGAGGTCGCTTGTCAAACTGGGTTATTGGTGATTGGCTTGGGGACCTAAAGACTGGGAGTCTAAAATGAAAACAACAAGCACATTCAAACTCGTCACTGCAACTGCCGTCGCCGCCCTCTCCGTTGCGACCGCCGCCTTCGCCGCCGATCCCGACAGCTGCTCCACCGTTCGCTTCTCCGACGTCGGCTGGACTGATATTACCGCCACGACGGCGACCGCCTCCGTCGTCCTGAAAAGCATCGGCTACCAGACCGACATCAAGGTCCTCTCGGTGCCGGTCACCTATACCTCGCTGAAGAACAAGGACATCGACATCTTCCTCGGCAACTGGATGCCGACGCAGGAAAAGGACGTTCGCCCCTACATCGATGACAAGTCGGTCGAATCCTTCGGCCCGAACCTCGTCGGCGCCAAGTACACGCTCGCCACCAACGCCAAGGGTGCCGAGCTCGGTATCAAGGATTTCAAGGATATCGCCGCCCACAAGGAGGATCTCGACGGCAAGATCTACGGCATCGAGCCCGGCAATGACGGCAACCGCCTCGTCATGGATCTGATCGAAAAGAATACCTTCGGAATGAAGGATATGGAAGTCGTCGAATCCTCCGAACAGGGGATGCTCGCCCAGGTCGCTCGGGCCGAGAAAGCAGGCAAGCCCGTCGTCTTCCTCGGCTGGGAACCCCATCCGATGAACACCAACTTCAAGCTGACCTACCTCACAGGCGGCGACGACGTCTTCGGTCCCGACTTCGGCGGTGCCAAGGTCTACACAAATGTCCGCGCCGGTTACCTCGGCGAATGCCCGAATGTCGGCTCCATGCTGAAGAACCTGACGTTCTCCCTCGACATGGAGAACCAGATCATGGGTAAGATCCTCGACGACGGCAAGGAGCCGGAAGCTGCGGCTACCGAATGGCTGAAGGCCAACCCGTCGGCGCTCGAGCCCTGGCTCGCCGGCGTCAAGACCCGCGACGGCAAGGGCGACGCGCTGGCGGCCGCCAAGACCAGCCTGGGCCTTTGATCACATGAACGGGGCGGCTCGCCGCCCCCTTTAATTTTTGTCCGATTGTTAATTTTTTCGGGATAGGCGCGCTCTTGAATTGGATCACCGACTCTAAGATTCCCATCGGCCCATTGGCCAAATCCTTCGTGGACTGGCTGACCTCGAATGGCGAATGGTTCTTCAACCAGCTTGCCTTTCTGCTGTCGCACGTCATCGACGGCCTGCTCTTCGTGTTGCAAAAGCCGCATCCGCTGATCGTCATTGCGGTCATTTCCGCCCTCGCTTTTTGGCTGCGGCGGTCGATCGCGATTACGCTCTTCACCTGTGTTGGGCTGCTGCTCATCATGAATCAAGGATACTGGAAGGAGACTACGGAGACGCTCGCGCTTGTGCTCGCCTCCACCTTCGTCAGCATGGTGATCGGTATTCCACTGGGTATCGCGGCCGCCCGCCGCGCCTGGGTCTATGCAGCCATGCGCCCGGTACTCGATTTGATGCAGACCATTCCGACATTCGTCTATCTGATCCCGGCGCTGATCCTGTTCGGCCTCGGAATGGTTCCGGGCTTGATCGCGACTGTCATCTTCGCGATCCCCGCTCCCATCCGATTGACGCGTCTCGGTATCATCTCGACGCCACCCTCCCTCGTCGAAGCCGCGGTCGCCTTCGGCGCGCGGCCGATGCAGGTGCTGCGCAAGGTCGAGCTTCCCTTCGCCGCGCCGCAGATTATGGCGGGTCTCACCCAGACCATCATGCTGTCGCTGTCGATGGTGGTCATCGCCGCACTCGTCGGCGCCGATGGTCTCGGCGTCCCCGTCGTGCGTGCGCTGAACACTGTCAATGTCGCAAAAGGCTTCGAAGCCGGTCTCTGTATCGTCATCCTGGCGATCATTCTCGACCGCATGTTCCGCACGGCGGGTGAAGGAGACGGCGCATGACCGCGGTAAGCTTCAAGGATGTCAGCATTATCTTCGGCGATCGGCCGGAAGCCGCCCTTGCCATGGCCGACCAGGGCAAAACGCGCGACGAGATCGGCGCCGCGACCGGCCTGGTGCTGGGCGTCGCCAATGCCTCGCTGACGATCGAGGAAGGCGAAATCCTCGTGCTGATGGGCCTTTCCGGTTCGGGCAAGTCGACTTTGCTGCGCGCCGTCAACGGGCTCGCTCCCGTGGTGCGCGGCGACGTCGCGGTATCCACGACCACCGGCCTCGTCAACCCTTACAAATGCAATGCCAAAGCGCTGCGCGAACTGCGCACCCACACCGTCTCCATGGTGTTCCAGCAGTTCGCCCTCCTGCCCTGGCGCACCGTCGCCGAAAATGTCGGCTTCGGTCTCGAACTCGCCGGCATGCCGGAGGCCGAACGCAAGGCCCGCGTCGGCGAGCAGCTCGAACTCGTCAACCTGACGAAATGGGCAAACCGTAAGGTCAACGAGCTGTCAGGCGGCATGCAGCAGCGTGTCGGCCTTGCCCGAGCCTTTGCCACCGGCGCTCCGATCCTGCTCATGGATGAGCCCTTCTCTGCGCTCGACCCGCTGATCCGCACCCGCCTCCAGGACGAACTCCTGGAGTTCCAGCGGCGGCTGAAGAAGACCATTCTCTTCGTCAGCCACGATCTCGACGAGGCCTTCCGCATCGGCAACCGCATCGCCATCATGGAGGGCGGTCGGATCATTCAGTGCGGAACGCCGCACGACATCGTCAAGAACCCCGCGGACCAGTATGTCGCCGACTTCGTGCAGAACCTCAACCCGATCAACATGCTGACGGCCGCCGACGTTATGCAGCCCGGCCTCGGCCAGACCGCTGCCGGTATGAGCGTCAGCGCCACGGCCCGCGCCGCGACCCCGCTCGTCGATGTCCTCGACGTACTCGCCCGTCAGCCGGGCAGCATCGGCATCGTGGAAAACGGCACCGTCATCGGCACCATCACCGCCCAGGATATCGTCGCCGGCCTCACGCGCCATCGCCGCAAGGAGGACGCTTGATGTTTTCGATCCGCTTTGCCACAAAGCGGACATGAAAGATCAGCCCTCGCCCTTACGCGAAACCGACGACGAGGCCCGTAGGCTCGGCCGCGTGCTGCTGCGCTCCGCACGGTACGCGGCAATTGCCGTTCTCGATCCCGACACTGGTTTTCCCTTTGCCAGCCGTGTCCTTCTCGCTACCGATGTCGACGGCGCGCCCGTTATTCTCGTTTCGAAGCTTTCAGCTCACACGAAAGCGCTAGTACGAGACCCGCGCGCCTCGTTGCTGACCGGTGAGCCGGGCAAAGGCGATCCGCTTGCCCATAGCCGGCTGACGACCCAATGCACGGCGGAGCCGATTGAGCATGGTCATCGGTTCCACGAGCGCATTCGCACGCGTTTTCTCGATCGCCATCCCAAGGCAAATCTCTATATCGATTTCCCCGATTTTCTCTTCTTCCGTCTCAAACCGGAGCAGGCGAGCCTCAACGCCGGCTTCGGCCGCGCCTACCATCTCGACGGCGGGGATCTCATCATCCAATCGCCGGCAATCGAAGAGATTGCCGCCAAAGCGGCCGAAACAGTGCGAGATTTAGTAGAGCGCCATCCCGATGTGGCGGAAACCCTTGCAGCGCGCTTAAAGGCCCCGAAATCGGCTTCTTGGCGCATCTGCGGCATCGATCCGGCGGGCTTTGAAATCATTTCCGGCGACTTTTTGCTGCGATACGAATTCGAAACGCCCGCTGTGGATTCCGATCACATTTGTTCAAACATATCTAAAATAGCATACTCGATACCTTAATTTTAGGTATATACAATCTTCGAGCCCAGTTGCTAATTTTGCCGCGGGCTCCGGCAGACAGCCCTTACCAGATAGATGATGTACGTTTCGCATTAGGAAGATAAGAATATGGAAACCCCTGATTTGGCTGACCACACGAATGTGGCGGCAGCACTATTGTCAGCCATGGCCAACCCCAAAAGATTGCTGATCCTGTGCAGCCTGGTGAAGGGCGAAGTCGCCGTCGGCGTACTTGCCACACAAGTCGGCCTCAGCCAGTCGGCGCTTTCACAGCACCTTTCGAAACTGCGCGCGCAGAAGCTTGTCAAGACCCGCCGCGACGCCCAGACCATCTACTATTCGAGCACATCCGAGCCTGTCATGAAGATCTTGGCGACGCTCGAAGACATCTACCTCATTCCGAGCCGAAATAGATCCGCAGCCTGATGATAGCGCTGACATAACAGTCCGCCGGTGCCGCGCCGCATGGGAATACCCCTGGGAGCATCGGCAACGTATTTCAGCACCTAAACCTTAAAGACACGACCGGCAAATCACGCGATCTGCCGGTCGTTTTTTCGGATTCTGTGTGACCTTCGTCTGATGCCTGACATCAGCCCAACCCGCGACTTCTTGCCGGCGACGCAACATCGGATGCTGAACGGAATGGGAGCGTTGGGACTTTTCTCGTTGACGCGTTGGGAAGCGCTGATAATTTGACCGGGCAGTAAAAATTCGGACGACAAACCCCTCGGGAACGGGCCGCCAACGGCCAGGAGAACAGCATGTCCAACCGCCTCAATGCACCGAATGATCTTCGTGCCTTCTGGATGCCCTTTACGTCCAATCGCCAGTTCAAGAAGGAGCCGCGGTTATTCGTGGGCGCCAAGGACATGTATTATACCACCCATGACGGTCGTCAGGTGTTGGACGGCACGGCTGGCCTCTGGTGCGTCAACGCCGGCCACTGCCGCCCGAAGATCACCGAAGCGATCCGCCAGCAGGCGGGCGAACTCGATTACGCGCCGGCTTTCCAGCTCGGCCATCCCAAGGCGTTCGAACTGGCGAACCGCCTGGTCGATATCGCTCCGGAAGGCATGAACCACGTCCTCTACACCAATTCCGGTTCCGAATCCGTCGAGACTGCCCTCAAAGTCGCGCTTGCCTATCACCGCGTGAAGGGTAACGGTTCGCGTTTCCGCCTGATCGGCCGCGAGCGCGGCTATCACGGCGTCAATTTCGGCGGCATCTCCGTCGGCGGCATCGTCGCCAACCGAAAGATGTTCGGCACGCTCCTGACCGGTGTCGATCACATGCCGCACACCCACCAGCCCGGCAAGAACAACTTCACCCGCGGCGAACCTGAGCATGGCGGCGACATCGCCACTGAACTCGAGCGCATCGTCACGCTGCATGATGCCTCCACCATCGCGGCCGTCATCGTCGAGCCGGTGGCCGGCTCCACGGGCGTCCTGATTCCGCCGAAGGGCTACCTGCAGAAGCTGCGCGAAATCTGCACCAAACACGGCATCCTTCTGATCTTCGACGAAGTCATCACCGGCTTCGGCCGTCTCGGCGCCCCCTTCGCCGCGCAATATTACGACGTCAAGCCCGACATGATCACCACCGCCAAGGGGCTGACCAACGGCGTCATTCCGATGGGCGCCGTCTTCGTCACCTCCGAGATCCATGACGCCTTCATGAACGGCCCGGAGCACATGATTGAGTTCTTCCACGGCTATACCTATTCCGGGAACCCGATCGCTTCCGCCGCAGCCCTCGCCACGCTCGACACCTACAAGGAAGAAGGTCTGCTCACCCGCGCCGCTGAGCTTTCCGATTATTGGGCCGATGCGCTGCATTCGCTCAGGGACTGCACCAACGTCATCGACATCAGGAACACCGGTCTGATCGGCGCAATCGAACTTGACCCGATCGCCGGCGAGCCGACGAAGCGCGCCTTCACCGCCTTCCTGAAGGCCTATGAGAGC
The DNA here is from genome assembly GCF_014193135.1 of Rhizobium sp. BK049. Taxonomy (NCBI): domain Bacteria; kingdom Pseudomonadati; phylum Pseudomonadota; class Alphaproteobacteria; order Hyphomicrobiales; family Rhizobiaceae; genus Rhizobium; species Rhizobium sp. BK049. Next base: position 24,228 of record NZ_JACHYV010000022.1, on the reverse strand, counting down.
GGGCTTCTGATCCGCACCACCGGTGACATCATCGCGCTCTCACCACCGCTGATCATCGAGAAGCAGCATATCGACGAGCTCTTCGGCAAGCTGAGGACCATCCTTCAGAACAACATCTGAAGAGGCTCTCGAAGCTCGGTGCCAGAGACCCGCGATGGACAATGTTCTCGCGGGTCTTTTCGTCTGAAAATTCAGACCTCAGCTCACAGAGGCGACGGAAAGACAGAGGGCGAACTTTTTCAGGAGCTGGCGATCGAAATGCCCCTCGGCACCGAACATCCATTTCAGTGCCTGGCTGGCACTCCACGGCGCCTTGTATGGCCGCACAGAGGTAATGGCGTCATAAACATCGCAGATCGTGGCCATCCGCGCGTGGAGGCTCACCTCGCTGGCGGGCAAGCTGCGCGGATAGCCCTTGCCGTCGATGCGTTCGTGATGATTGAGGCAAACGTCGAGAACGATGTCCGAGATGCCCTCCTGCCGCGACAGGATCGCGTGCCCCTTCTCCGGATGGCCCCGAAGCAAGCCGATCTCATCCTTTTCCAGAGGCCCTGCCTTGTTCAGCACCTCAATTGGAACTTCAAGCTTACCGACATCGTGCAGCAAACCCGCAGTGCCGAGCATCTGAATCGTATGCTCGTCGAGTGCGAGATGGCGGCCGAAAAGGATCATCAGCGCGCTCACCGAAATGGAATGCAGGAAGGTTACCTCGTCCTTTGATTTCAGGCGTGTGACGCTCAGGAACACCGCAGGGCTCTCATCCATCGACTTGGAGACGGACGAGATCACCGGCGCCACATGATCTATGCTGACTCCATCGCCGTTCCGCAGCTTTGCGAAAGCCTGTTCCAACAACGGCATGGATCTCTGGACGGTGTCGCGCGCGGCCTGAATGTCGATCTCGACGTCACGGCCCGGCAGGCCGTTGGTATCGAGCCCCTTGCTGGTATTGATGACGACGCCGGCAGTGCCGCATTTACGAATTTTTGCAGCATCAACTTCGCGTCGCAGGGAAAATCTGCGCTTGGACAAAAACGGATCCTGCCACAGGCCCTCGACAACCTCCACAAACATTCCGATACATACCTGACCGGCGTCGATACGCTTGAGCATCAGATTTCTGTTTCCCGATAGGTCTATGTTCTCTTTTTCAATGCGGCGGTATTCGGGGTCTCCTGGATACTACTGCCCTTGGCCAAACTAACGGTTAATAGGAAAGCTAAAGACAACCTTATGGAGGTGATTTTGTCCGGAGGCAGGTCGTGACCATTCGCCGCCTCGCCTCTGAAAATTATGGAAAATCGAAGGAAATGATCGGTTTCGACTGAATTCTCGGCCGGATCGGCCGAATTTTCCTTCCATTTTGTTATGAACTTGCGCAATCTCATCAAAATTTCTAGAAATCTCGCCATGAGCCCTCACCGAGTCAAACATGGCCGGCGGGTTCGCCGATCGCACCGTTACCGATCGTCCTTGGCACAGCCTCCGGTGGCTGTTGAATGATCGGGAAAGCCGGCGCGGCACATCATCGCGGGTCGACGACCCCATCCAAGGAGACAGACAATGACCCTCAAGACATTGACGGCGACCCTCGTCGCGTCACTCGCCTTTGCGCCGCTTGCGCATGCCGATATCACCATCGGTCTGATCGCGCCATTGACCGGTCCTGTCGCCGCCTATGGCGATCAGGTGAAGAACGGCGCTCAGACTGCTGTCGATGAAATCAACAAGAAGGGCGGCATTCTCGGTGAGAAAGTCGTGTTGGAGCTGGCCGATGATGCCGGCGAACCGAAGCAGGGCGTTTCCGCGGCCAACAAGGTCGTCGGCGACGGCATCCGCTTCGTCGTCGGCCCGGTGACATCGGGCGTAGCGATCCCCGTGTCGGACGTTTTGGCTGAAAACGGCGTGCTGATGGTCACCCCGACCGCGACAGCTCCCGACCTCACAAAGCGCGGCCTCGCCAACGTGCTGCGCACCTGCGGCCGCGACGATCAGCAGGCCGAAGTCGCCGCCAAATACGTGCTGAAGAATTTCAAGGACAAACGCATTGCCATCGTCAACGACAAGGGCGCCTACGGCAAGGGTCTTGCCGACGCCTTCAAGGCGACGCTGAATGCCGGCGGCGTCACCGAAGTCGTCAATGACGCAATCACACCAGGCGACAAGGATTTCAGCGCCCTCACCACCCGCATCAAGGCCGAAAAGGTCGACATCGTCTATTTTGGCGGCTACCACCCGGAAGGCGGCCTGCTCGCCCGCCAGCTGCACGATCTCTCCGCCAACGCGATGATCATCGGCGGCGACGGCCTCTCCAATACGGAATTCTGGGCGATCGGAACCGATGCGGCGGGAGGCACGCTGTTCACCAACGCTTCCGACGCCACCAAGAGCCCGGACTCCAAGAGTGCTGCCGATGCGCTCACCGCCAAGAACATTCCGGCCGAGGCCTTCACGCTCAACGCCTATGCCGCCGTCGAAGTTCTGAAAGCCGGTATCGAGAAAGCCGGCAGCGCCGAGGATGCGGAAGCCGTCGCGGCTGCACTGAAGGGCGGCATGGAGGTTCCGACCGCCATCGGGAAGCTCACCTACGGCGAGACCGGCGACCTGACCTCGCAGAGCTTCTCGCTCTATAAGTGGGAAGGCGGGAAGATCGTCGCTGCGGAATAATCCCAGATTTGCAGATTGCGACCGGGCGCTATAAGCGCCCGGTTTCGTTTGTGGCATCGCATGTCGCGGCAGATCGGTTATAAGTTCCGGAATCGGTTTGCAATGTGAGCGGTGCCATGACCAACAGACTCGAACGTCTCATCGACCAGGGTGTGGGCCGTATCCCCGCCGACATCGTGCTGAAGGGCGGCAGCTTCTTCGATCTCGTCACCGGCGAAATCGTCCGCTCCGACATCGCCATCGGCGCTGACCGCATTGTTGGCACTGCGGGCGATTATGCGGGCGAGACCGAGATCGACATCTCGGGCAGAATAGTCGTTCCGGGCTTCATCGACACGCATCTGCACATCGAATCCTCGCTGGTGACGCCGCATGAATTCGACCGCTGCGTCCTGCCCTATGGCGTCACGACCGCTATCTGCGATCCGCACGAGATCGCTAATGTGCTCGGCGCCGAGGGCATCGAATTCTTCCTTAAATCCGCGCTGGAGACGATCATGGACATCCGCGTCCAGCTCTCCTCCTGCGTGCCGGCCACGCATCTTGAAACTGCGGGCGCCGACCTGCCGATCGAAAGCCTGCTGCCCTTCCGCGAACATCCGAAAGTCATCGGCCTTGCCGAATTCATGAATTTCCCCGGCGTGATCCACAAGGATCCCGTCTGCATGGCTAAGCTCGACGCCTTCCAGGGCGGCCATATCGATGGCCACGCGCCGCTTCTCTCCGGCAACGACCTCAACGGCTATCTCGCGGCCGGCATCCGCACCGAGCATGAGTGCACGAGCGCCGCCGAGGCGCTGGAAAAGATTCGCAAGGGCATGCACATCCTGGTGCGCGAGGGCTCTGTCTCCAAAGACCTCGCCGCGCTGATCCCCATCATCACCGAGCGGCTTTCACCCTACCTCGCGCTCTGCACCGACGACCGCAATCCGCTCGATATCGCCGAACAGGGCCATCTCGATCATATGATCCGCACGGCGATCGCGAGCGGCGTCGAGCCGCTCGCCATCTACCGCGCCGCCTCGATCTCTGCCGCACAAGCCTTCGGCCTTAGAGACCGCGGCCTGGTGGCCCCGGGCTGGCGCGCCGATCTCGTGGTTCTCGACAGCCTGCAAAGCTGCCGTGCAGAGATGGTTTTTTCCGCCGGCCGCCGCGTCACCGACGAGCTTTTTGCCACGCGCAAACCGGTCGCCCCGATCGGCCTCGACAGCGTCAAGGCCCGGCGGGTCAATGCCGCCCATTTTGGCGTACCGGTCACCGAGGGCGAAACGTCGGTCATCGGCGTCATGCCGGGCAAGATCATCACCGAGCATCGCCGCTACCGCCTGCCGGCCAAGGGCAACGAGGCGACGGTCGATCTAACCAACGACATCATCAAGGTCGCCGTCATCGAGCGCCACGGCAAGAACGGAAATCATGCCAATGGCTTCGTCCAGGGCTTCGGCCTGAAGAAGGGTGCGATCGCCTCCACCGTCGGCCATGACAGCCACAATATCTGCGTCGTCGGGGTCGAAGAGGACGACATGGCGCTCGCCGCAAATCGCCTCGGAGAGATCAAGGGCGGCTTCGTCGTTGTTGAGGATGGCAAGATCACCGGCGAAATCGCGCTACCCGTCGCCGGCCTGATGAGCATCGAGCCTTACGAGACAGTGCGCGACACACTGCACCATCTGCGCCAGGCCGCCTTGGCACTCGGCGCCACGCTGGAAGAGCCCTTCCTCCAACTGGCCTTCCTGCCGCTGCCCGTCATCCCGCATCTGAAGATTTCCGACCGTGGCATGGTCGACGTGGACAAGTTCGCGCTGATCGGGTGAGTAGCGCCGGGTTGGGGTGGGCTTACTGCCAGGCCTCCGGCAATTCACCCTCGACAGGTTTCGCAACGGGCACCTTCCCGAGCAGCTTCGAGAGGCCGCCAACCCGCGCACAAAATCCGTCCAGCGCCGCAAGTGCCACCGTCCCGGCACCGTCCACAGCCTCGTAGCCCGGCATGGCCAAGGGCTCTCCGAATACCATGCCGTCAGGCAGGCGGAATTCCGCCGGTTTGCGCGTCAGGTTGAAAACGAACAGCAGTTTCTCTCCGTCCTTGTCGCGGGTGAAGGCGAGCAGGTCCTGATTTGTGCCGATGAAGGTCATCTCGCCGTCAACAAGCGCAGGGTGGCTCTTCCGGAAGGCGAGCGTCCGGCGGTAGTGGTGCAGCACCGAGTTGTCGCTGTCCTCCTGTGTATCCACGGAAAGCGCAGCTTGCTCGTAAGGCACCGGCAGCCAGCTCTTCTCGGCCGAGGTGAAGCCCGCATGCGCCTTGCCGGCCTCCCAGGGCATCGGCGTGCGGCATCCGTCGCGGCCCTTGAAGGCCGGCCAGAAGCGGATGCCGTAGGGATCGCGCAGATCCTCGAAGGCAAGCTCCGCCTCCGGCAATCCGAGCTCCTCGCCTTGATAAAGGCAAATCGAACCGCGCAGCGCCGCAAGTACGGAGATCGCAAGCTTGGCGATAACAGGCCGCTCCTCTTCCGTCAGCGCGAACCGGCTGACATGGCGCATCACGTCATGATTGGAGAAAGCCCAGCAGACCCAACCGTCGGTCACCGATTTCTGGAAGGCTTCGACGCAGCCGCGGATATGCGCGGCGGTGAAATCAGGCCCCAGCAGATCGAAGGTGTAGCACATGTGCAGCTTGTCGTCGCCACTCGTATAGGCGGCCACCGTCTTCAGCGAGCGAGCGCCGTCGCCGACTTCGCCGACGGTCGTGCGATCTTCATAGCGGTCGAGCAGCGCCCGAAACCGCTTGAGAAAGCTGATATTTTCCGGCTGCGTCTTGTCGTAGAGGTGGTTCTGCATGCCGTAAGGATTGGTGTCGGGCGCATCGAGGCCCCCGTCACTGGTATCGGGCTCATGCGGCGGATTGCTTCGGAGCTGCTTATCGCAGAAATAATAGTTGACCGTGTCCAGCCGGAAGCCGTCGACGCCGCGGTCGAGCCAGAACTTCACCGTCTGCAGCACCGCCTCCTGCACTTCTTCGCTGTGGAAATTGAGGTCAGGCTGCGAAGTCAGGAAATTGTGTTGGTAATATTGCCGGCGCACGCCGTCCCATTCCCAGCCCGGGCCGCCGAAGATCGACAGCCAGTTGTTCGGCGCCGTCCCATCGGGCTTCGGATCGGCCCAGACATACCAGTCCGCCTTCGGATTGCTCCGGCTCGCCCGGCTCTCGACGAACCAGGGATGTCGGTCGGAGGTGTGCGAGATCACCTGGTCGATGATCACTTTGATGCCGAGCCTGTGCGCCTCGGCCATCATCTCGTCGAAATCGGCGAGCGTGCCGAAGATCGGGTCTACGTCGCAATAATCGGAAACGTCGTAACCCATGTCGGCCATCGGAGACTTGAAGAAGGGCGAAAGCCAGATCGCATCGACACCGAGGCTGGCGATATGCGGCAGCCGGCGGGTGATCCCCTTGAGATCGCCGAGCCCATCGCTGTTGGTGTCCTGAAACGAGCGCGGGTAGACCTGATAGATCACCGCTCCGCGCCACCAGTCCGCATTCCCGCCTGCCTGCAATGCCATCGGCTACGTCTCCTGCCTTGTTCGCGCTCGCCACACTAAAGCGGACGAAACAAAAGACAACCATGTGAAGCCGTTATGAATGGAGCCGAAATCGCCGCGACGCTTCGTCGCGATCCCGCAAGAGGGAGACGTATATAGGCTTGTCCACAACCGCAAACCAGCCTCCGGATTTGGGGTTGCAACGCAAAGCCTTTGCGATAAGGTGCGCACTGACCTGCACGTAAGAGGTCGAAAACCGGGAACAGATGTCTAATAAAGGCGCAAAGCCTAGAAAGGTGGACCCACGATGAACAAGTTCACGAAAAAATTTCTCGCCTCCGCAATGCTTGGCACATTGCTGGCGTTTTCGGCGCACGCGGCGACGCTCAACATCCACAATGGTGGCGATCCGCAGTCGCTCGATCCGCAGAAACTTTCCGGCGACTGGGAGAATCGTATTGCCGGCGACATTTTCGAAGGCCTCGTCACCGAAGACGCCAAGGACAATCCGGTGCCTGGCCAGGCCGAAAGCTGGACCATTTCGCCTGACGGCAAGGTCTACACCTTCAAGCTCCGCGACGGCATCAAGTGGTCCGATGGCCAGCCGGTAACGGCAGGAGACTTCGTCTTCGCCTTCCAGCGCCTCGTCGATCCGAAGAACGCCGCCGACTACGCCTATTTGCAGTTCACCATCAAGAACGCCGAAAAGATCAATAAGGGCGAGATCACCGATCTCAGCCAGCTTGGCGTCAAGGCGATCGACGACAAGACGCTCGAAATCATCCTGGAAAATCCGACGCCATACTTCATCAACGCGCTGATGCACTACACCGCCTATCCGCTTCCGAAACATGTCGTCGAGGCGAAGGGCCAGGATTGGGTCAAGATCGGCAACATCGTCACCAACGGCCCCTATAAGCCGGTCGAGTGGGTTCCCGGCTCGCACGTCACAACAGTCAAGAACGACCAGTGGTACGGCACCAAGGACCTGAAGATAGACGGCGCCAAGTTCTTCGTGCTTGAAGACCAGGAAGCGGCGCTGAAACGCTACCGCGCCGGCGAATTCGACATCCTCACCGATTTTCCCACAGACCAGTACGAATGGATGAAGAAGAACCTGCCGGGCCAGGCGCATGTCGCCCCCTTCTCCGGCCTCTATTATTACGTCGTCAACTCGCAGAAGCCTCCTTTCAGCGACAAGCGCGTCCGCCAGGCTCTCTCCATGGCGATCAACCGCGAAGTGATCGGCCCGCAGATCCTCGGCACGGGCGAGCTTCCGGCCTATTCCTGGGTTCCGCCAGGCACTGCCAATTACGGCGAGCCGGCCTATGTCAGCTGGAAGGACCTGCCTTACAAGGACAAGGTCGCCGAGGCCAAGAAGCTGCTTGCCGACGCCGGATTTGGCCCAGATAAGCCGCTCCACGCGGTCCTCAGCTACAATACCAATGACAACCACAAGCGCATCGCCGTCGCGATCGCTTCGATGTGGAAGCCGCTGGGCGTCGATGTCGAGCTCGTCAACGCCGAAACCAAGGTGCATTACGACCAGATGCAGCGCGGCCAGGTGGAAATCGGCCGTGCGGGCTGGCTTGCCGATTACAACGACCCGGACAATTTCCTGAACCTCCTGGTGACGGGCGTGCAGATGAATTACGGCCGCTGGTCCAATCCTGAATATGACAAGCTGATCAAGGACGGCAATGCGCAGACGGACCTCACCAAGCGCGCCGAAATCTTCAAGAAGGCCGAGCAACTGGCGCTTGATGAATCCGCCGCCCTGCCGATCTACTATTACGTCTCGAAGAATGTCGTTTCGCCAAAGATCGAAGGCTTCGTCGACAACATCCAGGACATCCACCGCACGCGCTGGCTGTCGATGAAAGAGTAAGGGAAAACGGTCCTTCCCGCACACTGCGGGAAGGACCGGCCCACGACCATGATCAAATACGCTCTCCGTCGCCTGCTGTCGACGATCCCCGTCATGTGGATCGCCGTGACAGCCTCGTTTTTCGTCCTGCGCCTTGCTCCCGGCGGCCCCTTCGATGGCGAAAGGCCATTGCCGCCGGTCATCCTCAAGAATCTTGCGGCCCACTACAATCTCGACAAGCCGCTGATCCAGCAATACCTGCTCTACGTCGGAGATCTGCTCAAGGGCGATCTCGGCCCCTCGTTCTCCAGTGAGGATTTCAGCGTCGCTCAGCAGATCATGATCGGTCTGCCCTATACCTTCACGATCGGCACGGCTGCTTTCCTGCTCGCCATCCTCGTCGGCGTGACCGTCGGCTGTCTCGGGGCGCTCTATCAGAACAAGACGCCGGACTACATTCTCGGTAGCCTGATCCTGATCGGCGTCGTGCTGCCGAACTTCCTGATCGCGCCGATCCTGCAATTGATCTTCGGCATCCATCTTGCCTGGTTTCCGGTCGGCGGCTGGGGTGACGGCTCGCTCAAATTCCTTGTCCTGCCGATCGTCGTTCTCGCCCTGCCCCATGCCGGACGCATCTCGCGCATAACCCGCGGGTCGATGATCGAAGTGATGAACCAGAACTTCATCCGCACTGCCAAGGCCAAGGGCATCGGCCCGCGGCTGACGGTGATGCGCCACGCGCTGAAGCCCGCCATGATGCCGGTCGTCTCCTATCTCGGACCGGCGGCAAGCTACCTTCTCACCGGCTCGCTGGTTGTCGAGAGCATCTTCGGATTGCCCGGCATCGGCCGCTACTTCGTCAATGCGGCGTTGAACCGCGACTACGGCATGGTTCTCGGAACGGTCATCTTCTACATGGTGCTGATCGTGTTCCTGAACCTTCTCGTCGATATCGCCTATGCGTGGCTCGATCCGAAAGTGAGAAACCGATGATCCTCAATCCCGCAAAACGCGAACTGCTCGCAGAGGAGCTTCTGCAGGCCGAAGGCCTGGCGCCCGAAGGCCGTTCGCTCACCAGGGATGCGCTTCGCCGCCTCGGGCGCAACAAGGCGGCCGTTCTGTCGATCGCCGTCCTCGGGCTCCTGATCCTCGCCGCCTTCCTCGGTCCCTGGTTCATTCCCTTCAACTACGAGGACCCGGATTGGGCCGCGTTCCGCATCCCGCCCTCGATCGAGACCGGCCATTATTTCGGCACCGACCCGAACGGCCGCGACCTTCTCGCCCGCGTGCTCTACGGCACCCGCGTCTCACTGGCCGTGGCGCTGACGGCGACTGTCGTCTCGGTCGTCATCGGCGTACTCTATGGCGCGATATCGGGCTATATCGGCGGGAGGCTGGATGCAATCATGATGCGCTTCGTCGACATCATGTACGCGCTTCCCTACATCCTCTTCGTCATCCTGCTGATGGTGATCTTCGGCCGCAACGTCTATCTGCTCTTTGCCGCGATCGGCGCGCTGGAATGGCTGACAATGGCCCGCATCGTGCGCGGCCAGACGCTGTCGATCAAGCATCGCGAATTCATCGAAGCGGCCCGCGCATCCGGGCAGCGGCCGTTCAAGATCATCGTCAAGCACATCATCCCGAACCTCGTCGGGCCGGTGGTCATTTTTGCGGCGCTGACAGTGCCTGAGATCATCGCCACGGAAAGCTTCCTTTCCTATCTCGGCTTCGGCGTGCAGGAACCGCTGACCTCGCTCGGCACTCTGATCGCGGAAGGGACCGATGCGATGGAAAGCATGCCCTGGCTGCTGATCTTCCCGGCAAGCTTCCTCGTCGCCCTGCTGCTCAGCCTGCTCTTCATCGGAGACGGCCTGCGCGACGCGTTCGACCCGAAGGATCGATAGAATGTTCCAAGAAAAAGACATCCTGCTCGAACTCAAGGATTACTCGATCACCTTCGCAACGCCCGACGGCGAGGTGAAGGCGGTCTCCAACATGAACCTCACGGTGCGGCGCGGCGAGCGCATCGCCATCGTCGGCGAGTCCGGCTCCGGCAAGAGCCAGACCTTCCTCGGCATCATGGGCCTGCTTGCCAAGAACGGCCGGACGGCGGGACAGGCGCTGCTCGAAGGCAAGGACGTGCTGTCGCTGAAACCGCGCGAGCTCGACCAGATCCGCGGCAAGGACATGGCCATGGTCTTCCAGGACCCGATGACAGCGCTGAACCCGTCGCTGAAGATTTCGCGGCAGCTGACGGAACAGTTGGAGGTTCACCGCGGCCTGACGTCGCGCGCCGCTTCGGACGCCGCCCTCGACATGCTCAAACGCGTCGGCATCCCCGACCCGACGCGGCGCTTCCACCTCTATCCGCACGAACTGTCAGGCGGCATGCGTCAGCGCATCGTCATCGCCATGGCGCTGCTCACCAAGCCGAAGCTCCTGATCGCCGACGAGCCGACGACGGCGCTCGACGTGACCATCCAGGCGCAGATCCTCGACCTTTTCAACGATCTGACAGCGGAGATGAACACGGCGCTTGTCATGATCACCCACGATCTTGGCGTCGTTGCCGGTCTCGCCGACCGCGTCGCCGTCATGTATGCCGGCCGCATCGTCGAGGAGGCGCCGGTCGACGAACTCTTCGATAATCCCGCCCATCCTTATACGGCCGCGCTGCATGCCTCGATCCCGCGCCCGGACCAGGATGTCGATGATCTCGTCGTCATCCCCGGCCGCCCGCCGAATCTGCAGCACCTGCCGAAGGGCTGCAATTTTTCGCCGCGCTGTTCGCAGGTCCAGGATGATTGCATCGACCGTCCGCCTTCCCTCGAACCGTTGGCGCCGCGCCACTGTGCGGCCTGCTACCATCCGTTTCCGCGCCGTGAGGAGTTGCTGAACCATGGCTGATCGATCGCTGCTCAGGGTCGAAAACCTCACCACCCAGTTCGAACTGCCGGCGAAAGGCCTCTTCAAGCCGCCGGTCTTCCTCACCGCCGTCAACAATGTCAGCTTCGATCTCGCCGAAGGCCGCACGCTCGGTGTGGTCGGCGAATCCGGCTGCGGTAAATCCACACTCGGCCGGTCCATTCTGCGGCTCTTGAAATCGCAGAAGGGCCGCATCCTCTGGCAGGGCCGCAATCTTCTCGACCTCACGGAGGAGGAAATGCGTGCCGCTCGCCGAGACATGCAGATCATCTTCCAGGATCCGATCGCCTCGCTCGACCCGCGCATGACGGTTGGAGACATCATCGCCGAACCGCTCACTGTCTTCGAACCGAAGCTTTCGAAGGCCGAGCGTACCCAGCGCGTGCGCGAAATCATGGGCGCCGTCGGCCTGGTGCCGGAGATGATCAACCGCTATCCGCACGAATTCTCCGGCGGCCAGGCGCAACGCATCGGCATTGCGCGTGCGATCATCACCAAACCGAAGCTCATTGTCTGTGACGAGCCCGTTTCGGCCCTCGACGTTTCAATTCAGGGCCAGGTCATCACGCTTCTGCGCAGGCTGCGTAGGGAGTTCGGCCTGACGCTGATCTTCATCAGCCACGACCTCTCGGTCGTGCGCCTGATCTCCGATGATGTGCTAGTACTCTATCTCGGCCGCGTGGTGGAATCAGGCGACTGCGCCACTGTCTTCGATCATCCCGCTCACCCCTATACACAGGCGCTGTTTTCCGCCGCACCGATCCCGGATCCGAAGCTTGCGCGCCTGCGCACCCGCATCCGCCTGCAGGGCGATCCGCCCTCGCCGCTCAACCCGCCGAAAGGCTGCGTCTTCTCTCCCCGCTGCTGGAAGGCGACCGACATCTGCCGCACGGAAATGCCGCCGACCGAAGAGGTTCGTCCCGGTCAGAAGGCGGCCTGCTATCATATGGACCGGCCGTGAGTGGAGGCCGCATGAAGCGGCCTTCGCTCGTAACACTTGTCACGTCCCCTTCGCAGTGAATCGGCCAAAACACACATGCGTCGGAATCTATAATCTCCGATAACAAAGATTTAGATGCGCGCATGCTATCCCTGCCTCCGCCCAATCATGGGCTTGGGGAACGCAATATGAAATCGAAACTATCAGGATTGATCGCGCTTGCCGCTGCGATCATCGCCACCTCCGCCGTATCGTCACATGCCGAAGATCTGAAATTCCAGCTCACCAACGGGACCAAGTCCGTCCTGACACGCTTCTACAGTTCGCCGACAGGCGTCAACAGCTGGGAAGAAGACGTGTTCGGAGAGGATGTCCTCAATCCAGGCGAGACCGTGAACATCACCATCGCCGACGGCCGTACCGTCTGCAAATACGACATGCGCTTCGAATTCGACGAAGACTCGGACCTCGACACCACCGAAGACACGCAGGATCTTTGCGCGCTCGGCAGCTACACCATCCACGAATAAACACCTTTCGCGCTCGCCGCCTTCGCTTGCCCGCGAAGGCGGCTTTCGGTTCCTTGTCGCAATGGCGCTTGCAATATCGACGCTTGTCACTCCGCCCGGCTCCGCGTATCAGCGGATGAAGCGTTAATTCGAAGCGATAGAGCGGCCTGTTGCATCAGCGGCGCTCCGACGCCGGGAGGACAAGGTGAACGGAAGACGGTTTCTGTCGATCGGTGAATGCATGGTGGAGCTCTCGCAGGCCGGCGACGGCCTGCTGCGCAAGGGTTTTGCCGGCGATACCTTCAATACCGCCTGGTATGCCCGCGCTTGCCTCGGCCCCGATTGGTCGGTCGATTATTTCACCGCGCTCGGAGACGACGCCATGTCGGACGAGATGGCTGCCTTTATCGCCGGAGCGGGTATCGGCACGAACCTCGTTCGCCGCATCAAGGGCAAGACGCCTGGCCTCTACATGATCAATCTGAAGAACGGCGAACGCTCCTTCAGCTATTGGCGCGACAGTTCGGCTGCCCGCAGCCTGGCTGCCGATCCGGATCATCTGCGCGAGGCGGTGGAAAGCGCTGACATCGTTTATTTCTCCGGCATCACCCTTGCCATCCTGCCGCAGGAGGATGCCGCAACGCTGCTCGCCGAAATCCGCCGCGCCAAGGCAGCCGGCAAGCTCGTGGTTTTCGACCCCAACATCCGTCCACGCCTCTGGTCGAGCTACGACGTGATGCATGCGACGATTAGCGAAGGCGCCCGCTCCTCCGTGCTCGTCATGCCGAGCTTTGACGACGAGGCCGCCCATTTCGGCGACGATTCCATCGAGGCGACCATCCATCGCTACCGCGCGCTGGGTGCTCTCGATGTCGTGGTCAAAAATGGCGCAGACGGCGTTACCTTGAATTTCGGCGGCGAGGAGACCTTCGTGCCGGCCGAAAAGGTCGAGAAGGTCGTCGACACCACCAGCGCCGGCGACAGTTTCAATGGTGCCTTTCTCGCACGATATCTCGAGAGTCAAGACGCGCCGGCCGCTGCGCGCTTCGCCGCAGGCGTTGCGGCTCGCGTCGTCAGTGAGCATGGGGCGTTGATTGCAAGAGAGAAGCTCGGGTTGAGCGGCGCCTGAAGCCCGCGCATGACGACCGTACATATGCCATGCGCGGGCGCTCCCCGCCTTGTCGGCATGCCTCCCCCTTAAGGGATGAAAATCAGGACTTCGTCGGCCGATCTGTCTCGCGAACCGCCTCGTCATGATACCAGCAGCTATCGAGCGCGGCGTCGCAGACATCAGCCGCCTCGCGCTCCATCAGCCTGGCGCGTTCGAACCGGCTTGCGGCCCGCGTCGGCTTGACGGGAAACTGGTAGATCGTCGCGGATTCACGATGGAAACCGGTGGGCATGAGACTCGCCTCCATTCCGTTCGGCGCATCGACATCAGGACCGCGACCATAGCATGATGCACATCCTTTATGCAAATTGCACAAAATAAATGCATGATCTAACTAATGATTGATCCATATGCTGTCTATGGCTGAAGCTTCCGCCTATTTGTTCAACACTTCACCGTTTCAGACTAACGCCCAATTTTTCATCCGGTTCCGAGGCAGAAAACCTCTCTATCCTCCTGATGAATCAATCTTCGATCGTCCAAACGGGCTTCCTTCGAGAAAGGAAAAGCGCGGATTGACTGGCTGATTTACAATTTTTCCTTCGCCCGCGATCAAACTGGCACGCTACGTGCTTCAATAGGTGCATCCCCTGGCGGTCGGATGCGTTTGCGCGCCCAGATCGTCTCCGGGTTTGCTCACCTTCGTCGTATTGAGAGAGTCACGATGACAAAATATAAGCTCGAGTATATTTGGCTCGATGGGTACACCCCGGTACCGAACCTGCGTGGCAAGACGCAGATCAAGGAATTCGACGCCTTCCCGACGCTGGAACAGCTTCCGCTCTGGGGCTTTGACGGATCGTCGACGATGCAGGCCGAAGGCCGCAGCTCCGATTGCGTGCTGAAGCCCGTCGCCATCTATCCCGACCCGGCCCGCACCAACGGCGTTCTCGTCATGTGCGAAGTCATGATGCCCGATGGCGTCACGCCGCACCCGAGCAACGCCCGTGCCACCATCCTCGACGACGAAGATGCCTGGTTCGGCTTCGAGCAGGAATATTTCTTCTACCAGAACGGCCGCCCGCTCGGCTTCCCCGAGCAAGGCTATCCGGCTCCGCAGGGCCCCTACTACACCGGCGTCGGCTATTCGAATGTCGGCGACGTCGCCCGTGAAATCGTCGAAGAGCATCTCGATCTCTGCCTCGCTGCCGGCATCAACCACGAAGGCATCAACGCCGAAGTGGCCAAGGGCCAGTGGGAATTCCAGATTTTCGGCAAGGGCTCCAAGAAGGCTGCCGACCAGATCTGGATGGCACGCTACCTGCTGCAGCGTCTGACCGAAAAATACGGCATCGACATCGAATATCACTGCAAGCCGCTCGGCGACACCGACTGGAATGGCTCGGGCATGCATTGCAACTTCTCGACTAAGTACATGCGCGAAGTCGGCGGCAAGGCCTACTTCGAAGCGCTGATGGCGCAGTTCGAAAAGAACCTGATGGACCACATCAACGTTTACGGTCCTGACAACGACAAGCGCCTGACCGGCAAGCACGAGACGGCTCCGTGGAACAAGTTCTCCTACGGCGTTGCCGATCGTGGCGCTTCGATCCGCGTGCCGCACTCCTTCATCAAGAACGACTACAAGGGCTATCTGGAAGATCGCCGCCCGAACTCCCAGGGCTGCCCCTACCAGATCGCTTCGCAGGTTCTGAAGACGATCTCGGAAGTTCCGCTCGCCGGTTCGGCTTCCGCTGCCGCCTAACCTCCCAAGCGGCGCCGGTCCTCGACCGGCGCCGTGATTCTTTCTGCCTGATGATGATCGGCCGCTGACATATTCGCGCCGATCGGACCGCTAAATGCCTGAAAAGACTGGCAAGCGGCTGTAATATTTCCATCATGGTCATGCCTCAAAATAGACAAGCGGGAATCGCCGTTCCGGAACCCCGCTTTGGGGTTGAGCGTTGACAGATCACTGCAACGCGGATGGAAATCGCGATATGCTGCAACGTCCGGCAAACACTTACAGCGGCGAGAGCTGGGCCAATGCCACCTCGGCCGGCAAACTGCCGGAACGGCTGGTGATCGTCACCGATGCCTGGCATCCGCAGGTCAACGGCGTGGTGCGCTCGATCGAGAACACCAATCGCGAACTGGCAAAGATGGGCGTCGAGGTTGGGATGGTGACGCCGGAGCGTTTCAACAGCATCCCCTGCCCCACTTATCCCGAGATCCGTCTGTCGATCGCCAGTTATCGCCGCATTGCCCGCGAGATCGCAAAGCACAATCCCTCCTACGTGCATATCGCCACCGAAGGGCCGCTCGGGCTCACTGCCCGCCGCTGGTGCCTGAAGAACCGCATGCCGTTTTCGACGAGCTACCACACCCGCTTCCCGGAATATGTCACGGCCCGCCTGCCGATCCCGAAGAGCTGGCTCTATTCCTTCATCCGCTGGTTCCACAATGGCGGCGCCGGCTGCATGGTGGCGACACCGAGCCTTGCGCGTGAACTGTCGGAAAAACGCATCCGCAATCTCATGCCCTGGAGCCGCGGCATCGACGCCGCGCAGTTCCGCCCTATGGCGCTCGAGGAAAAGCCGTTCGGCCTGGCGCGCCCGATCTTCATGACCGTCGGCCGCGTGGCATTAGAAAAGAATCTGCCGGCCTTCCTTGAGCTCGATCTGCCGGGCTCGAAGGTCGTCGTCGGCGATGGGCCGGCGCGCGCCGAGCTCGAAAAGCAATATCCCGATGCTTTCTTCGCCGGCGTGAAGTTCGGCGAGGAGCTGGCGCAAGCCTATGCCCAGGCCGACGTCTTCGTCTTCCCCTCGGTCACCGACACCTTCGGCAACACCATCCTCGAAGCGTTGGCCTCGGGCGTGCCGGTCGCCGCCTACCCGGTGACCGGCCCTCTCGACATCATCGGTGAAGACAGCGAAGTCGGCGCGCTCGACACGGACCTGCGCGCCGCCTGCCTTGCTGCCCTCTCGGCTTCTCGCGAGAAGGCGCATGCTCTCGCCATGCAATATTCCTGGGAAGCGGCGGCGCAGCAGTTCATTAACAACATTCGCGCCGCCAACGGCGTGATCACGCCGAAATGGAAGAAGGCGTGGCAATTTGCCAAGTCGCTTCCAAGAAGCAGAAAGCCCGGCGAAAACGCCGGGCCTCTCCCTTCTGGAGATTGATCGTTCCCTTTTGTGCAGGCCTAGAAGCGTATCGTTCGCGACCACAATCGTGCCGCGGACGGCCGGCGTTAGGGTCGCGCTGTGAGGCGAGAACGGCCAGAGCGTCGGCAGCCTCTGCGAAAAGCTCTTCCTGGAATCACACTCCCGGACCCCATTGCTCGAACGCCTGGAAAGGCGCCGGCTACATCAGGCGCGAGGATGACCAACGCGTGGTCGTGCTTCGGCCGACGGGGGAAGGCAAGCACCTACAAGAAAAAACCATCATCACCGACTGCATCGCCGCCGAGATCGGCCGTGATGCAGTCGATTTCAGCGGGCTGCTATCCGAGATCTTAGCGCTGAGCGAAGCGCTGAATAGAAGCGTGGCTTAGCACCTGCAGATGGCTGCCGCATGGCGCAGGGCTAATGGGCCGCCAATCATTGCAAGCGCGCCCTACGTCCGTCTCTTCTTCGACTCGTACGGATTATCAGGCGAACGGAAATGGATGCGGATCGGCACGCTCGGCATGTCGAAATCGGCGCGTAACCCGTTGATCAGGTAGCGCGTATAGGATTCCGGCAGCGCGTCCGAGCGGGTGCAGGAAATCATGAAGGCCGGCGGACGCGCCTTGACCTGTGTCATGTACTTCAGCTTGATGCGGCGGCCGGAAACAGCCGGTGGCGGATGCTGGATCTGCTGCGTCTCCAGCCAGCGATTGAGCCGCGCCGTCGAAATACGCTTGTTCCAGACCCTGTCCGTATCAATGATCGACTGCATCAGCTTGTCGAGCCCCCAGCCGGTCTGGCCGGAGATCGGCACGGCGCGAATGCCGCGCGCCTGCGGCAGCAACCGGTCGGTCTTTTCGCGGAGATCCGCAAGCACCGCCTGGCGGTCCTCGATCATGTCCCATTTGTTGAAGGCAAGCACGGCCGCGCGGCCCTCACGCAGCACCAGGTCGACAATCTGCAGGTCCTGCTTCTCGAACGGGATTGTCGCATCGAAAACGATGACGACGGTTTCGGCAAAACGGATGGCGCGCAGCGCATCGGCGACCGAAAGTTTTTCCAGCTTCTCCGTCACCCGCGCTTTGCGGCGCATGCCAGCGGTGTCGAACATCTTGATGGTGCGGCCGCGCCAGTCCCATTCGACCGAGATGGAATCGCGGGTGATGCCTGCTTCCGGGCCGGTCAAAAGCCGATCCTCGCCGAGAAAGCGATTGATCAGCGTCGATTTGCCCGCATTTGGCCGGCCGACGATTGCCACTCGCAGCGGCTTGGTCTCGTCATAAGCTGGCTCTTCGTCCTCGTCCTCACCCTCATCAGCCGAGTGGGGAATATCGACGTCCGTGACGGCAACATCCTCCTTGGCATAGGCCCTGTCCTTGCCAATCGCCTCGACGATCGCGTCGCGCAGATCGAGCATGCCTTGCCCGTGCTCGGCCGAAATCGGCGTCGGCTCGCCCAGCCCCAGTGTATAGGCGTCATAGAAGCCGCTGTCGGAGCCGCGCGCTTCGGATTTGTTGGCGACGAGCACGACCGGCTTGCCGCGCCGGCGCAGCATTTCGGCAAGCGCGGTATCGACCGGTGTCAGCCCGTTCTTGGCGTCGACGACGAAAAGCGAAAGATCGGCCTCGTCGATTGCCGCTTCGGTCTGCGCGCGCATGCGGCCCTGCAGGCTCTCCTCGTCGGCTTCTTCCAGACCGGCCGTGTCAATAATCGTAAAGGTCAGCCCCATCAGCCGCGCATCACCCGGCCGGCGGTCGCGCGTCACGCCGGGTGTATCATCGACGAGCGCAAGCTTCTTGCCCACCAGACGGTTGAAAAGCGTCGACTTGCCGACATTCGGACGACCGACGATGGCGACCGTGAAACTCATTCTTTTTCCTTAAAACTCAGCCCTGCGCGGCGGGCGCCTTGCCGGATGCGGTAATGAGATCAAGCATCATCTGAGCCCGATTGGCAACAGGACGCGGGCTGCCGGTGTCGTCGACAATCGATTGGAACCATTGCCGCGCTTGCGCCATGTTGCCGGCCTTGTAGGCGGCCAGACCGAGTGCTTCGCGCGCCGAATGACGGAAGGCGTTACTCGGCACGGCCATTTCTTCGATCGCGGCCGAAACCTGCTCATAGGAACCGTTCTCGATCAGCAGCCAGCCCGCACGCATTTTGGCGACATCGCGCACGGCAGCCGGCACGCCGTTGTCTTTGCCGATCTCGTTGAAGGCGGCGATTGCAGCAGCAGCATCGCCCTTCTGCGCCTGGACGGTCGCGGCCCGCATGCGCGCCAGCACCGGATAGGCGCCATGGCCTTCCTTTTCCAGCTTTTCAAGCGCGGCCAGCGCCTCGTCGTTCTTGTTCTCGTCGGCAAGCTTCATCGCCGCCAAAAACTGGTCGCCGGCGCCGGAGGAGCGGGTATCATCCCAATATTCGTAGAGAACCTTGCCGGCGGTGCCGGCGACGATCAGGATGGCGACGACAATAATATAGCGGCCGAACCGGCGCCAGGCGCCCTTCATCTGGTCGGACCGCAATTCCTCATTGACCTCACGGATGAAGCTGTCGTCGTTAAATGCCATTCTCGTCTCCGGCCGCGGAAATACCCATAACTTTGCGCAAAATGCGCATTGCCCGGCCTTCTACTCCATTTTGCCGCCGTTGTAAGGGGGATGTGAAAGATTCGTCACGTAGCGAGCGGTGAAACGCCGATCAGCCATTCGTGCAGCTTCCAGATGGTCAGAGCCCAGACGACGATGCCAATGAGGACGGCATAGAGGTCGTACTTGGCCGAGACGAAGGGCCTTAGCGTGATTTCGCCCGCCCGCTCGCGGCGCTTGAGCGAAATGCGCACGATCACGCCCCAGGCAAGAAACGCCCCAAACAGCAGGACCGACGACGTCTCGCCATTGGCGAGCAGATGCGCCAGCGCCCAGATCTTCACCGACAGCACCATCGGATGTTTGGTCTTGGTAGCTATATGCCCCGCCGGCAGCAGCGAGGCGACGAGACAGATCATCGCGATCAGCATCAGCGTGATGGCGATATGCGCCGTCCACACTGGCGGATTGTAAAGCATGCCGGTCACCTGCCGCGCCTGGCCGAAACCGTAGATCAGGAGGATCAGCGTGAGAATGCTCGCGATCGAATACCCGGCCCGCCAACCCTTCTCGCCGAGGCTTGCGATCATCGAGCGGCGCAGGCCAGGAGCCACCACCCGCACCAGATGCACACCGAGAAAAAGTATGATGCCGATGATAAGCAGTACCATTGCGGTCCCTTCCGTGCAGTTTGACATTGCTTAGCGGCTGGCGGGAAAAAATGCCAGTTGTGACCGCAGCTTCGCCGCAATTCTATCGGAGGGAAACCGCGAACAAATTGTCGCGGTGCCCATGTCTCGTCCTCTTCTCGCCACCTGTCTGGTCGCCTCCCTCGTTCTTCCCGCGGCGGCAAAGGCGGCCGACCTGCCGAAGCAACTCGTCATCATCTCTTTCGACGGCGCCCATGACAACGCGCTCTGGCTGAAGAGCCGCGAGATGGCGGCGAAGAACGGCGCCCACTTCACTTATTTCCTTTCCTGCACCTTCCTGATGAACGAGGCGGCGAAGAGAGCCTACCAGGCGCCGCACCAGAAACGCGGCAAATCCAATGTCGGTTTTGCCCAGAGTGACGACGAGATTCGCGAGCGCCTCGGCAATATCTGGCATGCACATCTTGGAGGGCACGACATAGCAAGCCATGCCTGCGGCCATTTTGACGGCCGCCTCTGGAGCGCAGCCGACTGGTCAGCCGAATACGCGATCTTCCATGCTACGTTGAAAAATGCCTGGAAGAGCGTCGGCCTCGAAGAACCCGCCGGCTGGCAGGATCTGGTCGACCATGGCATCAAAGGCTTTCGCGCCCCCTATCTCTCGGCGACGGCGGGCGCCGACATGATCGCCGCCGAAAAGAAGGCGGGCTTCACCTATGACGCAAGCCTCGTGACCAAAGGCCCGGCGATGCCTGTCGAGGAAGACGGCATCCTCCGCTTCGGCCTCCCCCTGATTCCCGAAGGCCCCAGCGAAAAGCCGGTCATCGGCATGGACTACAACCTCTTCGTTCGCCATTCCAAGGGTCAGGAGGACAGCGCGGATACGAAGGCATTCGAGGACCGCGCCTACGCCGCCTTCTCCCAGGTTTTCGACAGCCAGTATAACGGCGACCGCATCCCCCTCCAGCTCGGCTTCCATTTCGTCGAAATGAACGGCGGCGCCTACTGGCGCGCGCTTGACCGCCTGGTCAGCGACGTCTGCCATCGGGCGGATGTGGCCTGCGTCAGCTATTCGGAAGCGATCCCGATGATCGAAGCACGCGGGAAACTGCAGCAGACGTCAGGGCTCTGACGGGCGCCTTTTGAGAACGACCGGGGGTGCCGTGTAGCCCCCTCATCCGCCCTAACGGGCACCTTCTCCCCGCTGGGGAGAAGGGGGTATCGAGATGTCGCCGGATATGTTCTCAAGAAATGGATAATCACGAGGGGCTGCCTCGAGTCCCTTCTCCCCCCGGGGAGAAGGTGCCGGCAGGCGGATGAGGGGGCCGCACACGCCGACGTTTTCGATCAGGGGCAGGCTCTACCCATCAACCATCCGCATGCACGACACCCGCCTCTCGTTCCAGATAGTGCCGATCGATGGCCGGCAACGGCTCGTCGTCGATGGCCGCCTCGAATGCCTTGAGGCGCTTGTGAATGGAGAGCAGCTCGATGATCGTCGTCCAAGAATTGACCAGATACTGGAACGAGTTGCTGACTTGGCCGAAGGCCGTCGAGATCTGCTGGAAGATACCGTAAGTGATCGTCCCGGCCACGATCGTCGGCACCAGCATGAAGATCACGAAGAGCGCGTCCGCCTGAATGTAGAAATAGCGGGCGACATTGAAATACATGTAGTGGAAATACATGCGGAAATAGTTGCGCCGTACGTTGTTGAAAAGCTCCCTCACCGTCAGCGGCTGCGCCCGGTCCGCATGATCCTCGCCGTAGACGAGTTCCTTGCGATAGGCGGCTTCGACGCGCTGATTGCGGAAGTTCAGGCCCGGCAGCTTGATACCGGCGACCGCCAGAAGCAACGTGCCGAATGCCGACCAGAAGAGCGCCAACCAGAAGAGCGAATTCGCCAGCGGTCCGATGACCGGTAGTTCGGTCACATAATGCGACAGCGCCAGAAGGATCGGAAGGAAGACCACAAGCGTCATCACCGAATTGATGAGGCTGATGCCGAGACCTTCGAGCGTACTCGAAAAACGCATAGTGTCTTCCTGCACGCGCTGTGAAGCGCCTTCGATGTGACGCAGCTTTTCCCACTTCGACATATAGAAATCGTTCATCGCGGCGCGCCAGCGGAAGATGTAGTGGCTCGTGAAGAAGTCGGTCATGATCGACACGAACATGCTGAGGAACGCGATCTGACAGAAGACCCACATCAGGCTGTAGAAATTATCCACTGAAATGCCCGGCTGCTTCGACAAGGCGTTCTGCAGAAGATCGCCGAACGGCCGGCGCCAATTGTTGATCACGACCGTGATCTGCACGCCGAAATAGGTCACGAAAATGATGAGCGCCGAACCCCAGATCGACCACAGCTTCCAGGGATGATTGCGCGCTATCAGATGCCAGGCGCCGCAGAAGATCAGCGCTGAGAGAAAGAAATAGCTGTAGAACCAGACATTTTCGGGCAGCAAGAAGAAGGAAAGATCGATCGGCTGCTGCTCTTCGGGAACCGGCGCAAAGCCAAGCGACGCGCCGAGACCGGCCGCGAAGAAATACCAGCCCAATATTGAAATCAGCGTCCAGACGACAAGCGAAATGAAGAAAGGTTTCGGCTGGGGAAAGAAGGAATGAAACACGGGGGGCTTTGCTTTCCTGAACTGTGAGTCTCGGGAGTGTCGGAACACTGATTGTGCCGGAAACTACGGCAGTTCGAAGGAAGCAGCAATGGGTTTGGCCGATTGTTACGCAGATGTAACCGGTTAGGCGATTTTCCTGACGACGGGCATTACGAGCGCCGCGCAGACAAGAAGTGCTGCGGCAGCGATCACCGTCGGCAGGGTAAAGCTGCCCGAGCGTTCGGCAATCCAGCCGGCAACAATCGGCCCGACGATCTGGCCGACGCCGAAGGCAGCCGTCATCATCGCCAGGATCCGCCGCGGACTCTCTGGGGAAAGCTTGCGGCCGATCTGCAGCCCGTAGGCAGTGATCGCAAGGAACGTCGCCCCGAACAGCGCCCCGCCGATCAGCGGCGCGACCGAGGGCGGCAGCGCTACGGTTGCGAGCACACCGGCGGCCTCGATGAGAAGCGCCGCGACATAGACGCCGCCGAGCCCAAGCGGCCTCACCAGCGGCTTCCAGGCGAAGAGGGCAATCGCCGACGTCACCCCGGCGATAAACCAGCAGAGAAACTCGATGAAAGCTCCCGTCGCAGATAGCCGCGCGATGGTGACGAGAAACGTTGCCGTGATGACGTAGCCGAAGCCGAACAGGCCGTAGGAGAGCGTGACAAGCACCATCGGCCGACTCCAGTTGAGCGCCGGTTCCTTGCCCGTTCGCGCTGTTTGTGCCGGCGCCGTGGGCAAGAGCCACCAGACCACGGCGAGACTTGCCGCGCAATACAGCGCTCCGCCGATCCAATCGGCGCGCCAGCCGCCCGGCTCATCGTGAAAGCCAAGACCAATCAGGAGCACCATGACCGACGAAAGCGCAATGCCCGCTCCAGGCCCGCCGAAATGCGCCGCCTGCACATGGTCGTTGCCGGCAGCAGCACCGTGGCTCAGCACGATCGACGAAGTGAAGACCATCGCAAAAGCGCTGGCGAGACCGGCGAGGAACCGGATGACGGCAAAGACCGCAACGGAATCGGTGGCGGCCATTGCGGCGAGCAGGATTGCGTTGGCCAGCAATGCTGCAAGCGCCACCAGCCGTTCGCGCCCCGCCGCCCAGCCATAGGCCGCCAGCACGGCGCCGACGAGATAGCCGACGAAATTCGCCGACGCAATAGAACCGGCATCGGCCGCAGAAAGCGGCACGCCGCTCATCATGCCGGGCAGGATCGGCGTGTAGGAGAAGCGCCCGAAGCCCATGGCCGCCGCCATGGCTACGGCGCCGGCGGCGGCCGTCGAAACTAAGTTTGGTAAAGAATGGGGTGGGCGAGAAAGCATGCAGCGCTTATCGCCCTGCAGCACCGGCATCGCAAACGACTATTTCTGATTGATTGATCAATTCTGCGAAAGTCGATGGATGAGGTGAGCGCTCCGAGTTCGATGGATGCAAGGAGCGGCGTTGCGGCGTGCTTCGAGGCTTCGCCCTATGGGCTGCGCACCTCAGCATGAGCGGCTTTGAAGGATGCCGCGCTTATGACCGCGGGCGCAGGAATATGGGCACAGCCTCCAAGAGAGCCTTATCCTTGTACGTTGCCGTTGGTGTATAAACGGGCTGCGCGACGGGGATGCGTGTCATCCTTGGGTTTCGAACTCGTGCCTCA